>JAFGFI010000479.1 GCA_016931185.1 Anaerolineae bacterium | reverse complement strand
GGCAGAGGCGCAAGGAGGCAGAGGGGCAAGGAGGCGGAGGCGCAGGGGAGCGGAGGCGCAAGGGAACAAGAGGTAATTGGGATTACTCAATCCCCAAAATCACGTATCACGTATCACGCATCACGTATCACGTATCACGTATCACGTATCACGTTTTACATTTTACTTCTCTGGCTTATCTTCGGCACGTTGCGCATCTTCCCTTATGAACTCACTTTCTTCAATGATCTGGCGGGTGGCCCGGAAAATGGGTGGCGATTTCTCGCGGCTTCCAACACCGACTGGCGGCAAAGTTGGAAGGCATTGCGCGACTGGCAACAGGTCACCGGCATTTCCTTCTATGGACCGGATTTCAAGAGTGGGGTGACGCCGGAGTATTACGGGATCTCGTATACCTCGTTGGCCTCCAACATAAATGGGCCCCAACCTATAAGCCCTGTCTGCCTCTACCCACCGGCAGGCGATTACGTCATCCGGACACAGACGCTCAGCACCTTCGCCATCCCCTACCTGGATAACTATGCCTGGTTTCGCTATCACGCGCCCACCCAGATCATCGCCAATAGCCTGTTTTATTATCATGTCCCCGATCCGGTAGCCCCAATCTGGCTTGCGCAATGTTCCCTCCCCTCCCCCCCCCTCAGCGAATCTGTGATTGCCGGGGGCTTCGGGGGACTGACGCCGCGCGCCCTCACCTTCGACTGCACGCAAACCTGGATTTATCCCAACGGGGGGACAGCAACGGGATGGTATACCCTCCATGATCAACTTCTTCAACCGGACACACTGTGGAACTATCTCTACTTGCGTCCCTCCCAACCGGTCGCGCCTTTCATCGCGCGCCATCTCGCCGGTATCCCGCAGAGCTTCCGGCAATGGGACTACCACGAGACGCCGGCCTTTGCTGCATACGAGTGGGGATTCCCCGATAGCCCGCAAATCCAGGCCTCGCAGATGCTCCCGTCCCCCGCAATCACCGTGGGGTATCCGGCCCGCGCGGAGGCCATACCCACTTCGTTAGTAGCGGGCGCCACCGTCCAAACTCCCATCGCCCTTGAAGGTCCCCTAACCTTCCTCGGCACAGGGGTCTATGTAGAAGAGGAAACCTTTGTATTGGAAACATGGTGGCAGGTAACGGAAAGCGCTATCCGACGCCCCTTCTCGTTGATGGCGCACTTACTCACAACGGAAGGCGCAGTTGTGGAAGTCGGGGATGGGCTGGGTATCTCACCCTTTGAGTTGCAAGCGGGCGACGTGCTGGTACAGCGTCACAGTTTCCCTAATGCCAATATACACTCTCAAACGGATCCCCTCTGGCTGCGCACCGGCGCGTATTGGTCGGATAACGCTACCCGCTGGCCTTTGGACACAGCCTTCTCAGAAGCCGACGCCATCTTTATACCGTTGGAGATACCCCGATGACGCGCGTGTCCTCTGTGATAACCACGCGCGCGTTCACGCTTGCGCTGTTATGGCTGCTCTTTGCGCTTCTGCTTCTCGGGGCGCGCCAACTTTCCTTCACCTACGACGAGCCTTCCCATCTCGCTGCCGGTTATGCCTACCTGGCGCGCGGGCAAGCGGGATTGTGGACGGTTCCTTTGCGCGGTCATCCACTGCTGGTGAATGTATGGGAAGCCCTGCCCCTGTACATTGGAAATCCACAGTTGCCGGTAGAAACCCTGGACGGATGGGGAACGGATCGCAGGGCATACGCGGAAGCCTTCATCCACGCGATAGGCCCGTTGGAGAATTCAGAAATGAGCGGGCGCGTTCCCGCCGCCTTACTCACTCTACTATTGGCTGCCGTCATCTTTCGTTGGGTCAAAGACCTGTGGGACATCAGGGCCGGGATCGTCGCGCTGCTCCTCCTGACCTTCGACCCCACCCTCCTGGCTCACGGGCGGTTAGCGACGAACGACGTTGGGGTCACCGCACTGGGCACCCTATATCTCTACCTGACCTGGCGTTGGATACGCGCCCCCTCCTGGAAAACTGCCGTCTTGACCGGAACACTGGCGGGGCTGACCGTCCTCGCCAAAGGTTCCGGCGTTCTCTGGACAGCGGCAGGAGGCATAGCAATGGTGTGGCGGATGGTTGGGGAATGGAGAATCGAAAATCGAAAATTGGCAAATCGGCGAATGACGAATGACGAATTACGAATTACGGATCATGAACCAACCCACACCCCACGACCGGCAACCCATGATCATCCATCTTTCAAAATTTCAAGTCTACTTATGCAGACGTTAATCACAGTGGGTATTGCTTTTCTGCTCGTGTGGGCGATGTACGGATTCACAGCCGGCCCACTCTCCGAGACTTTACCGGTTCCGGTTCCGGCCCCCCTGCACTGGCAGGGAATTTTGCTACAAACAGGCGATGCCGGCGAGCGAGAATTTTTTGCATTGGGTCAGACATGGGTGGGACGGCGTTGGTGGTATTTCCCACTCACATTCCTGATGAAGAACCCGCTGCCCTTCCTTATAGGCATAGTTTTCAGTTTAGGGGGGGTATTATATCAATTCAGAGCAGCAGGCCGGAAGGTCCGCCCCGTAGGACGGGCTGGAAAGTCTGTCCTACTGCTTTTCCCGATATTTTACACACTCGTCGCCATCACACTTGGCCCCAACATCGGCTACCGCCACATGCTACCCGTGCATCCGTTTCTGTATTTGCTAATGTCACATATCACGCATCACGCACCACGCATCACATATCACGCCTCACGCCTCACGCATCACATTTCACGTTTTACATTTTACATTTTACTCCTTTGGCTCATCCTCGGCACACTCCATATCTTCCCCTACGAACTCACTTTCTTTAACGAGTTCATCGGCGGGCCGGCGAATGGGTGGCGTTACTTGACCGACACCAACACCGATTGGCGCCATGGATGGAAGGCGCTTCAAGCCTGGCAGGAAGCTCTCGATCAGCCTCTCTACTGTCACAGTTCGGGCGGTTACACTACCCTTGAAGATTATGGCATATATTGTGAAGAACCGCCTAGTCCCGCCATACACGATGCGCGGTTGCTATATCCCGAACTTTACTTCTACCCGTATCCGGGGGAGTATGCCATCAGTGTGAACAGTTTGAGAAAAGATAGATATGTCTGGTTTCTCCATCACCAACCGGATCATATCATTGCTAACACGCATTTCTATTATCACGTTGCTCCCTTAGACTCGCCCTGGTTAGCGCAATGTACAGTTCCTGCCGCCCCCCTCACCTCCGATGCTATTGAAGTGGGATTCGCCTACTTCGTACCCCGTGAATTGCTCTTTGATTGTACTCAGACTTGGGTCTATCCTGATGGAGGGCAAACTACGGGTTGGTACGCACTTCACGATCAGCAACTACAGCCAGCCGGCCGCCAGGATCGTCTCTCTATGCACCCCTCCCTTCCCATCGATACATTCGTAGCCCGGCATCTCACCCGTACCCCACAAACCTTCCGCCAATGGGAATATCAAAGCCTCCCGGCCTTCGCACTTTACGAATCGGAAGGGGAAGACGCGAGTATCCAGAATCCAAAATCCAAAATCGCTTATCCGGCGCGGGCGGAAGCTGTTCCCGTGGGATTACAAGAGAGCGCACTGGCTCCCATTCTCCTGGATGGGCCACTCACATTCCTTGGGACAAGCAGTTACCGGGCAACGGGAAGCGATATATTGGAGGTTGAAACCTGGTGGCAGGTCAATGAGAATGTGCCACAACGCGCCTTCTCACTGATGGCCCATCTACTGACCGCCGAAGGTACGCCCCTGGAAGTTGCCGATGGCCTGGGCATTTCTCCTCTGCTACTGCAACAGGGAGATATCCTGGTGCAACGGCACCATTTTTCCAACACTGCATCCGATACCCCCCTTTGGCTGCGCACCGGCGTCTATTGGCTGGATGATGGCTCTCGTTGTCCGGTCAGGTATGATAATGCAGATGCCATTTTCATTCCTTTGGAGTAATTACCATTGTCTGGCACTAAAAAAATAGTATAATCGTTCGACATGGTACTTTACAAAACCCGATCCCGGACTCCACTCATACAATACACAAGCGTAAGGAAACTGACATGTGTCAAAAACCACGGAGAAAAGAGAAGCCTTTCCTCACTATCATCCAACTATGTCTTCTCTTTTCTTTATTACTTCTAGGGGCACGACAACTTTCACTCACCTACGATGAACCTTCCCACCTCGCGGCGGGATATGCTTATTTAGCACGGGGCTTAAAGGGAATGTGGACTATTCCCTTACGCGGTCACCCACTTTTAGTTAATGCGTGGGAAGCAATTCCTCTTTACATTGGCAATCCCAATTTGCCGCTGGAAACCCTCAAAGGATGGGGGACGCATCGCGGTGATTATGCGGAAGCCTTTATTCACACGGTGGGGCCTTTAGAAAACTCAGAAATGGGGGGGCGTGTATATGCGTCATTGCTCACCCTCCTTCTCGCTGCCGTTGTCTATCGCTGGGCCAAAGACTTATGGGGCTACAGAGCCGGAACTTTGGCCCTGGTGCTTCTGACCTTTGATCCGACTCTCTTGGCCCATGGACGGTTAGCGACAAACGATGCCGGCGTCACAATGCTTGGCACCCTATACCTCTATCTCAACTGGCGTTGGCTCAACACACTTTCATGGAAATCAACCATCCTGACCGGGGTTCTGGCGGGGTTGACCATCCTGGCTAAAGGCTCTGGCATCCTCTGGACAGCGGCGGGGGGGATCCTGATGGTATGGCGCGTGGTTGGAGTATGGAGAAACGAGAAACGAGAAGCGAGAAGCAACAAAACAGCGAATGACGAATCATTTTCCTTCCTACTCCCAACTCCCTACTCCCAAACCCTACTTTGGCAAAGTCTTGCCATCGTAGGCATTGCCTTTCTACTATTATGGTCCATGTATGGATTTACTACCGGCCCCTTATCTAACGAAAATCCCATCCCGGTTCCCGCACCCCTACACTGGCAGGGTATTCTGCTACAGACCCATAGTGCTGACACGCGACAAGCTTTTATATTGGGACAGACCTCACGCGGACAGTGTTGGTGGTATTTCCCATTCACATTCCTACTCAAAAATCCGTTACCCTTTCTTGTAGGTATAGCTCTAGCAATCTGGATTCTATTCCGCAAATCATACAAAATGACCGGGGAAAGTTATTGTGGCAAATGGACTACAGCGTCTATGCCATTAAAAAGAGAAGGGTTCGTACTTTTGCTCTTCCCGGTATTCTATGCTATCATTGCCATTGCCTTTGGTCCTAATTTAGGCTACCGCCACATACTACCCGTTCACCCGTTCCTGTATCTACTTATGACAGGAGCTGCACATTCCCTCTTCCACACCTCGCGCCCCAAATTCACGCATCACGCATCACGTTTCACGGGCAACCACAGGTTGCTTTACATTTTACTGCTCTGGCTCATCTTTGGCACATTGCGAATCTTCCCTTATGAACTTACCTTTTTTAATGAGCTGATCGGTGGGCCTACAAACGGATGGCGGTATCTCTCAGATTCCAATGTTGATTGGCGGCATGGATATAAGGCGATTTATGCCTGGCAAGAAGACCTCGGGCACCCTATTTACTGCCATAGTTCTACCGGCTACACTACACCGGCAGACTATGGCGTACAGTGCATCCCGGATCCCCCACTGACCAAGACACGGTTATTCTACCCTGATCTCTATTTCTACCCCCAACCAGGCGATCATATTATCAACGTAAAAGACCTGAGAGAGGATAAAAACGCCTGGTTCCTTGCACATAAGCCCGACGCCATCATCGCCAATATATATTTCTACTATCATATCGAGCCTTTATCTACACCCTGGTTAGCCCAATGTACGGTTCCGGCAGCGCCACTCAACGCGGATGCCATTCAAGTGGGTTTTGCCGATCTTGTGCCCCACGAGCTATATTTTGATTGTACGCAAACCTGGGTTTATCCTAACGGCGGTCAAACCACAGGTTGGTATGCGCTGCATGATCAATTGCTGGGATCTACAACACGCTGGGATCGCCTTTATTTGCGGCCGGTGCTGCCTGCTGATGCTTTCACGACCCGTCATCTCGCCCCCACCTTACAAGCCTTTCGACAAGGGGATTATCAAAGCGTTCCGGCGTTCGTCCTCTACGAATGGGAAACTCGAAAACAAGAAACTATAGTTTCCCCTATCCCCACCAACACCTCCGCTTACCCTGCGCGTGTGGAAGCCGTGCCCGCCACCCTGACCACCGCTATGCCCTCTCCCATCACCCTGGATGGCCCCCTTACTTTTCTCGGTACAACCACGTATCGTGAACAAGAAGACAACATTCTCGAAGTGGAAACCTGGTGGCAGGTTGCCGAAGATGCCCCTCAGCGCACCTTCTCGCTGATGGCGCACGCGCTCAACTCCGATGGTGTTCCCCTGGAAGTTGCCGATGGTCTGGGTATTTCCCCCCTGATGTTACAACAGGGTGATATTTTAGTACAACGTCATCGTTTTTCTGTCGCCACATCACATGGCGACCTTTGGCTACGTACTGGCGTTTACTGGCTTGACGATGGTTCCCGTTGTTCTGTCAGCGATAAGGATGCAGATGCTATTTTTGTTCCCCTGGAGGTTATTCCGTGATCCGGAAATTCAAACATATTGATATTAAATCAAGTAAATGCAAAATATTATCTAAGTATATAGCGGCATTACAAATATTCACTCTTTTCGTACTACTTTTCATCGGATCACGCTACCTCTCCCTTACTACCGATGAACCCTCTCATCTCGGGTCCGGCTATGCATTCCTGGCGCGGGGAGTTGATGGGCTATGGACAATGCCACTTCGCGGGCATCCCCTGCTGGTTGACGGGTTAAACGCACTTCCTCTCTATATCGGCACTCCCGACCTCCCCGTTGAAACGATGCCCGGTTGGGGAGTAGATCGAGGCACATTCATTTGGGCTGTTGTTGAAAGACTCGGATCCTTTGAAAGCACCGCCATCGCCGGTCGTATACCTACGATACTATTTACCCTCATCCTGGCGGCTGTCATCTATCGTTGGGCTACCGATCTTTGGGCGGCGGACTTTGGACATGTATTCGTCGGTAATTTGGCTTTGTTGCTTCTCAGCTTCGATCCCACACTCCTTGCCCACGGGCGCGTTGCCACCAATGATGCAGGCGTCACTGCCTGTGGAACCCTCTTTCTCTATCTTCTCTGGCGTTGGCAACGCGCGCCGTCTTGGTTGCGCGCGGCCGGCGCGGGATGTATGGCCGGCCTGACGATGCTTGCAAAAGGATCTGGCGCTCTATGGCCGGCAGCGGGGGGGATACTCATCTTGTGGCGCATAGTTGAAGAGGCGAGAACGAAACGCCAGGCATCAAACATTAAAAATCAGCGAATCGCGGATGGTAATTCCACCAACCCACCCTCCACCCTCCACCCTCCAAAATCCAAAATTCTAGTTCTACTTGGACAAAGTCTAATTATAGGAGGGACTGCTTTCTTCGTACTGTGGGCAATGTATGGTTTTACCATGGGTCCCATACCAGAACTTGGAACTTTCGGGGATACACTCCTTATCCCTGCACCTATGCACTGGCGTGGGGTACTCTTTCACACGGGAGATGCAGAACAACATTTCGTCTATGCACTGGGTCAGGTCAAGGGCGGGCAGTGGTGGTGGTATTTTCCCCTCGGATTTCTTATCAAAAATCCCCTGCCCCTGCTAATTGGAATATTTTTTGCCCTTGGTGTACTTTTTTCTCCCATAATGCGCCATCGTCTGCAGAAACGGCGACTGCTCCGCGTGGTGGGTGTTTTTGCCATACTCTACATTAGCGTCGCCATTACAACGGGACCCAATATTGGCTACCGCCATATACTCCCCCTCCATCCCCTATTCTATTTACTGGTAACAGGCGCGGTCATAGGGTGGAGCGTTGAGAATCGGCGAACTGCGAATTGCGAATTGCGAATTGCGAATTGCGAATTGCGAATTGCGAATTGCGAATCCCATCCAATCGCTAAACTACGTAACCACCCAATCACACATCACGCATCACGCATTACATTTTGCGTTTTACTCGCCTGGTACATCATTGGAACACTGCGCGTTTTTCCCTATGAACTCACTTTTTTCAACGAGCTTGCCGGCGGGCCTGAACAGGGCTGGCGCTATCTGGCCGCATCCAATACCGATTGGCGACAGAGTTGGAAAGCCCTTCACGATTGGCAACAGAAGAACCATATTGTCTTCTATGATCCCGGTTTTAAAAGTGATCGGGTAGCCCAGGAGTACAAAATTGACTATATTCCCATCCCCACCAATATCTATGGGAACAATGTCATACGTCCTCCTTATTACCCAGAACCCGGCGACTATGTCATTCGCGCACACAATTTAAGTCTATATTCAGTGCCCTACGCCAAAAACTACACATGGTTCCAAAACCATACCCCAGATGCAATTATTGCCAACAGTCTTTACTACTATCACGTCCCTGTGCCCATATCCCCGACCTGGTTAGCACAGTGTACTATTCCTTCTACACCCTTAAATGAGCAGGCCATTGTGGAAGGGTTTGGAGATCTACCGCTACGACAGATACCCTTTGACTGCACCCAAACCTGGATTTATCCACACGCGGGTGGCACAACGGGCTGGTATGCACTTCATGGGGCACTCTTACAACCTCCTGCACTTTTACAGCGACTTTATCTGCGTCCTTCCCTGCCTGAGTCCTCCTTTATCCGGCGGCATTTAACCGATATACCACAAAGCGCGCGCCAATGGGAAGATTACAATAGCCCCGCCTTTGCACTCTATGAATGGTCACCCTCCGGGGGAGAACAAGAAAGAAGCGTGAAGGATATTACGCCTGAAATTCTGGCGGGATATTCGGCAGCAGCCGGCACACCGCCCACCAGTCTGGAAACCGGCACGCTAATAGATACACCCGTTATACTCGATGGGCCACTCGCATTCCAGGGTATTTCTACTTACTGTGAGGAAGAAAGTTTAGAGATCGAGACCTGGTGGCAGGTCAGCAGCAGTAGTCCTATCACACGTTCTTTTTCACTGATGGCCCATTTGCTTACCCACGATAATGCCGTTTTAGGTGTCGCGGACGGACTTGGAATACCGGGCGTTATCCTACAGACAGATGATGTCATCGTACAACGCCATCATTTTTCCTTATCCAGCTCAGAGCAAACGCTATGGTTGCGGACCGGCGCCTATTGGTTAGATAATAACACGCGATGGAATATAACAGGCACGCCCACAAATGACGCAATCTTTGTGCCCATCAGGTGCCAATAACCGTCGTTTCGGCCCCATTACGCTGTAGAGAGTGCATTTGACGTATAAGCAAAACTAACATCGCCAAGACAACAATCATCAATGCAAAGGCTACAGGATAATTCCTGATAGGGAAATTAAACATATCCGCCAACAGCGCAGTGGAGGGAAGAACAAAATAAAGGATTTGCAAACGATAACGTTGCAGTATAGGCACCAATGCCATAATCAATATCAAGAAGTATCCGCAGTGTGACTTAGGCGAGAGCAACAGGACAACACTCACCAACAATGCAAAATCCTCATAGAGTCCCTTGGGTTTCCAAAAAATCAACCCTAGCACAGCTCCTACTCCGAGAATGAAAGATATCGAGTATATCCACAACAGTGTGATCAGATCGTTATCTACCATCCGTTGCCACAATCGTCCCAAACTAATTCCACCATATTGAAATGGATGCTCATTATGTTTTTCACGGACATCCCAGAAGACGGCAGCTTCTCCCACGTTGAGGAAAAAAGGGGCAAAGACCAAACCAAATACCACAAATGGAATCACAAGATACTGCCAATTGCGCGTGTTAAAGAACGTGACAGGTATTATCATCCCCCCACTCAATTTAATAAGCAGAGAGATCCCCACCACCATACTCGACAATTTATGCTTCTGACGCACGGCAAACAGTAAGGCGAGCGCAAACGCAAAGACCAAAATACTTTCATCTTGTCTGCGCCAAACCGAATTACCAAATGTCAATGGATTTAATAAAAAGTATAAAGCATAACGATACCCTTCTTCAGCTTTCTCTGGTGTAAAAAACAATACAAATGCCGTCAAAAGATTAAATAACGAGAAATATAGCATAAAGCTTAAAGTTGCCCATGGATTTTGATGCCCAAACAATTTCGAAAAAGCAACGGGAGGCACAAGTAAATAATTCGTCAAGGGCGGGGTTCTTGTCTTTCCATCTTCATACAGTGATCCACCGCTTAGGATAATTTCCCCCCTCTTGATCCAGGGATCAGAAAAGCGGGGTTCTTCACGTGTCCCGTAATAGCCCATTGGAGCCAACACCCAATAAGCAAAGCCCAGATAAACCAGCAATGAAACACTGAACACCGCCACAATACGCCATAAATAATAAGAGGGCTTCATTTTTTCCTCCAAATGACTAAAAAATTATAGCAAGATTCAGAAACCTCGCTTTTTGCCTTTACACTTTTACGCTTGAAGAGCGTTTTTAGGGTATTTTCGTTTTCGGGCTACGCCCGAAAACGAAAATACCACCCTTTTCTTGTAACTTTCTTTAACTACATCAATCAGAAAAGCACTTATTCAGGTATGGCTAACTCAATGCGATCTTCAGCAAGCCAAATCCCTGCTGCATCCACAGCCCTGGCCCGAATTCCTGTAGTCCAATCATACATTCCCACAAAGACTGTGTGTATATGCGCCAAAGTATCCTGTGGCGGGTAGAGAATATGTACGTCTTTAATAATTTCTCTATCATACCAGCTCCCCAGAGGGCGAGTGCCATCCACGGGGACACCGTCATGCTGCGCAACCAATTGCCCGGCTTCACTCATCCCGTGGACAAAGACATTATAATCCTGGGGAACATGTCCCTCTGCTTGCCAGTACAAGGTCACTGTTAAGGGATTTCCGACAGAAAGCGTATTCATTTGATATCCAAGCAGATGAATTTGATCGCCCAATTGAGCATTTAAGGGTATCTGGATAGGAAACAGCGACGGATCACTGACATAGGTCTGATAGATCCAGGCATAAGGCACTCCCTCAAAAGCGACGGACCAAAAAGGTTCTGTCACCTGATAATTCGACAAGATATCCCGCCATTGGTCGGCATGAAGTTCGCGTTGTACATGATTGATGGCAAACACCCGGTATCCTACCGACGGATCGTCAATTGCACAAGTTTCCCCGACAAAATCACGCTTGAAGATTGCATCGCAGCGCTCATCGACCCCCACACGCCACTGTTCCGCGCCTGGATATTCATTTAAGACACGCGCCGCCAAATCCACACCCTCACATTTATCACCTAAGGGCAACACGTGCTGTGCCACCTGCCCCCCTCCCAATAAGAGATTATGATGCGAGCCGTAGTAAGGATGAGACCTGAAAACAACCCCAGCCTGGAGCAATATCAGCAACACACTCACGGCGAAAGGTATCCAAGAAGTGGATTTAAGCTTCTGTGCAATACGCCCTTTTAGCATAATGTATCCGATAGATTGAGCGACATAAACCGCCGTCCAACCCACTAACACATCAAGCGCGACGTAGATAGGGACCAAATACCGCAACGTCTTCTTTGCCATCAAGGACATCAAGATTAAAAAACCGACTGCATAAAGCAAAACCCACCCAATAAATTTGTCATCGGTCCCATATTTCTTTAAACATCTTAACAGACAAACGGCAGAAATGCCATAAAGGGGAAGGGTAATAGTAGTCGCATGCCAGACTAATGCGGCCAGATAGTAAAGGACACCGGGATCTTCAAAAGTCAATTGACCGGCGAAAAATGTAGGGTTGCCATGGGGCGTCTCAGACCAAAAGAATGTGTAGTAGAAAACTTTAGATAATGTGCCTATTGGGTCAACCCACATTGCGGGCCATAAAAGTATAAAAATAATACAGACTACCAGAAGCCATATACCAAAAGAGCGCGCAGCCCTTCCGAGCGCGGGCAATAGCACAGCGACATTCAAAGGCTGTTGGCATGTGCAAGGACTGGGGTGTAGCCGCGATTGCCAAATCGCGCTCTTGTTACCCCACCGGCCTGAAAACAAATAAACTACCGTTAGCGCACAGAACGTATACGGGAATAAAAAAATAGAGGGAGTTTTCGTCAAAAAAGAGAGGCCGGCGAAAATACCACTGAATATAAGGTATTGCCGTTTCTGTTGTTGCACGTAACAAAGGAT
This sequence comes from Anaerolineae bacterium, assembly GCA_016931185.1. Taxonomy (GTDB): domain Bacteria; phylum Chloroflexota; class Anaerolineae; order B4-G1; family SLSP01; genus JAFGFI01. Next base: position 20,549 of record JAFGFI010000479.1, on the reverse strand, counting down.
AAACAACGCGCTGACAAACATAAAGGTCGCCAATAAAGCATCAATGTGCAAATTCTGACTTTCAGCAATATAGAAAGGGTCCAGAGCCAGGAAGCATCCGGCGCAAAAGGCCACCGGCCAATTTGTAAGACGGGTTAACAGAACGTAGATCAAACTGACACAGGCTGCGATGACCAGATTTAAGGCAATGACGCCTGCATAAACAGGATGATGCGTCACCCCCAGGGGATGAGGAGGGAAATTTAATAAATCCGAACCAGACCAACCTTGCACAAGTGCATATCCCCGTATCCCTAAACCGGCGATCCACATTGTAGTCACACCTGGGTGATATTGCTGATAAGTGTCTTTTAGGTCGCCGGTCAACAGCGCGTCCCAAAACTGCACGGAACGCTCATACCACTGCATCGGCCATGTTACCGGATAAAGTGCGCGTGGCAACAAAGTCAGGAGAAAGACAAAAATCAAACCACCCCAAAATATCCTGGCGTTATTCTTTATGTTTATCATAGAAGTATTCTATAAAAGACCTACCTACATTCAACGTTTTTGCTATCTACTCCGTATGTCCACATCCGTGAGATAAACACTATCTCCGACGGCCATGCCATTTACCGATACCGGAAGTCGCTGCATCGTCGTCCAATCATACATCCCCACCGTCACAGGTACCAACCCCGACGGCGCATCCGCACTAATGGGAATCTGATATGCATCGATCACAAAGTAACCCGGCAACCAACTGGACGTGGGAGAAACATTATCGCACACCATTGGCTGTCGATCAAGTTGCCCCCACATCATTTCACCATCATGAAGATGCGTAAACACGTTATAATCTGTGGGCATAATTTTCAACGCGCGCCACATAAGTTCCAGGGTAACATAACCGCCAGGTATAGCATGTTGTGTATTTAACCGATACCCTAACAATTGTACCGCATCTCCAAGTGTAGCCTCGTGGGGAGTAAAACCGGTTAATTCCACAACGCTTAATTGATTAAAAGCTGAATGTGCAGTCACATGCTCCGGAGTCGACGTTAGATCAAACTCCCGCTCGTAATCTTCTACAGCATAAGTCACTACAGATGAATTCTGATGATTGCGGCGATAAAGGGTCATTTTAGATTGTCCGGCTACGGTCACAACACCATCTAATGGATATGTAGCATACACGTAATCCCAATCATGGTGGGACTCATCTTGTACGTTGACCGCCTTGATATACGTACTGTAAATATCTGAAGGAACACATTTAAATCGCCCGGCCCAGCGGGTATAATAGCCGGTTACTTTCCATTCTTCATTGCTTTCATAATTACCGGGCAGTTCTCCGTTTTCCATCAAATATCCAATTGCCTTCCAGCCCGCGCGATAAGGAAATCCAAATAGGCCATCACTAGGTATCTGTTCATAAGGGGTCCAGTATAGGGCCAGTTTGGATTGCGGAAAAGTACGCCGGTACTCGGGGGTATGATCAACAAACACAATAACCGCGTAATACGCACTGACGAGATAGAGCGCGACACCCACAACCGATGCCGCAACACGCCCGGTTATCTCAACGCGCGCGTCCAACCACCGTTTCAATTGGATAATGACCCATCCCCCCAATAATGACCAAGCAGGAAAGGCAACATGGATATGCGTGCGCGGCTTATCAACGAAAAACAGGTAGAACAACATGGGCACAGACATCCAGAGCCATAACATCCGGACCGCAAGTGGTTGCCCTGGAGCTAAAACGGCACCCACTAACAAAATAGCAAAAGGTAGCCATGCCAACGTATCCAATATCCAGGCATCGGGCCAGATAAATGTAGTGGTTATTACGGCTAACAATAAAACCACCAGGCCAATGGCCACATAGCGCCATTGTTTTTGTGACCAGGTGAGCACGCGCTCCGCCAGTGTGAGAATTCCCTGTCCCCATTGAGACCACGTCAGCAAAAGTTGTGCCATCAAGAGCAGAACCATCGCTCCTAAGAAATAAATTGCATTGTATACCGTGGTTAACTCGAACGATGACCACAAATTATTATAGAAAAGCTGATCGCCCAGCCGCCGCGATAAATAGGATGAAGTATCTCCAATGTAAGGGTTTTGGACATAAGGGATAAAGAATGATCCCACAATCACAGCACCGGCAACTCCGGCAATACCCACAGGGATCAAAGATCGCCAACCCAAATGGCGATCCTGCCACAGACGATTCCCTATAAGCAACAGGCCGGCAGGTAAAGCCAGGAATGTATCATAATGCGCCAATCCTCCTACACCAAACAAGAGCGCCGCCACTATCACCAGGCTTCGATGAGCCTGCGTCGCATAGACATAAAGACATAACAACCCCAACGTGCTGAGCAAGAATACAATACTCTGATACTGCACAATACGCCCAAAAGCAACGAAGTACCCATTGATCGCCAGCAAACACGCGGCTATACCTCCGGCATGCGGGTATCCCATGCGCCGCGCCAGCACAAAGACGGCAACCAGGCCCAGTATCCCCGCCCATGTAACAGGAAAACGCGCCATCCATTCATTTGTAATCCCCGTCAAACGCCACGTTGCCATCGTCACCGCCAATTCCGCCGGACCTTTGCGATGCTGGAAAATAGCAACCTCGTCACCTGTCAAAGAACGCGCGGCATGAATCATGACCTTGGCTTCGTCACCCTGGAATTCAGAATACCCTAAGTTCACAACCCGTAACCCGGCAGCAATCACGATGGCTATTAGCAGCCATCCCCACCCGTCGCGCCACAACACCTGCTTCCAATCCCACGACTTTTGTAAGCCAGGGGACCGATACGGCAATTTATACACCAAAGAGAGTCCCAGCGGCAACAGTATGTTCGCCAAAGTTACCAAGATGAGTAAAGATTGAGAAATCGGACCGGGGAGATAAACCAACAAAAAGGTTATAAAAGGGGTAACCACAAAACTCAATCCCATGCTCAAAACCCATCGTTCGGGCGCGTCTAATACATGACGGGAAATAAGCTGCGACCAGGCTAAGCCAGGTAATACCCACAAAAAAACAAAGACTACCCCATAACGTAGCCAATACTGCGCTATTTTTGAAGAACCCGGCATAATCCAAAGCACTATCGCCAAAATCAGAGCTATCCCTCCGATAATGTGCCATTGTTGAATACTATGCCATTTCGCCCAACGTTTCATTTATAACTCCATATTCGGGATGGTTCAAGTTACCTTTACACTTTATGCCTTATCAAGCGTAAAAGTGTAAAGGTAAAAAGCAAGGTTTCTGAACCTTGCCCCATATTCATAAACATTAAAGAAAGCAAACTTCAAAGGAATGAATACAAAACTCACTATGTAGAAACTGCAAAATCACGCAAATTAACACAAAAACATTCCAAATGATCAGTATAACATAGAAAAACACAAAGTACAGATAACCTTAATTTTAAAATCACATCCCCATAGTCATCACAGAATTGTCTAGTATAAGAAAAATAGTATAATCCACTCGTGCAAAGCACGCCAAGACCTTTATAATTCAGAAGTGCTCAAACCCATTCATCAGTCATAGCAGCTATTCTGATCTTATAAGGACAAATTTAATTCTATTCCCGGAGGGTAAATTTTATGAAAAAGACGCTTTTTGCTTTCCTTACACTTTCTGTCATGTTCATTTTTATATTTAAGGACTATCATTCAGTCCAGGCGGCAGATGTGCTGCCCCCAGACCTGCGCTCCTTTGCAACGACCACATCCGATCAACAAACAGATGATAATCTACTCATCAATGGCGATATGGACCAAAAGGGGTTCTACTGGCGACCTCCCAATCACTATGTGGCAGGCATGTGGTTTGAGTGGTGGTCAGATCATATACACATCCCCGAATATATTGATGGCGGAAGTCAATATCACAATGTGTGTTATCCCTCTCCCGGTCCCGGACAACTGTGTAAAAATAACCACTCCCAAGGCTATATCCGCTGGGGAAACCCTTTTAAGGCAGGGATGTACCAGGTCGTCAATGGCACTGAACCCTGTACACTCTACGAGTTTTCAATTTATAACCGGAACGATACCGCATCTTACCACCCCAGAGTAGGTATAGAACCTACAGGTTGGTACAACACGCAATCAGGGGGGAACAGCCCCGACAACTGTCCACCGGATGGGAAATCTAAATGTCCCAATCCGCATTTAAATATCAATACTAAATTCCCGGCAACTATGGTTTGGTCAGCAGAATTTGATCACACGGCCTATACCTGGGAAAAAGGAAGCATCACTGCGGAGGCCGTTGGAAGTACCGTTTCTGTATGGACGTATGCCGCTCCAGATTCCGGCACTATACATTCAACCTATTGGGATGCAGGAACGCTCATCCAGGTTCCTTTTCCCAACGGACGGTTACCCGAACCGGAAAGCACAACTCCCTCGGGTTTCATTCAAAATCTTACCGTCGCTACACTTGATAAAGTCATTATTAGCTGGGATACCCCAGAAGCCGCATCGACACAAGTTTGGTACACCGTTGTAGCGGCAGGAGAAGGAACACCCTCTGAGTATACTGAGGTGACACCCCTGGACACATCACTTCAAACGCAACACCAGGTAATTATTGAAGAAGGACTTAACGTTGGTGACACGGTACACTTCGTTGCTCTCTCCCGGCGCCCTAATACCGACCGCTGTACCACCGAGACTTCTGGGCCTCAATCCGTGACTATTCCCGAATATATCACCCCTGACGACTGGACCCCCTCATCCAATATCCAAAACCTGACCACAGAATCGGTTCTTGATACACTCTTCATAACCTGGGATACGCCTTATACGGCGACAACACAAGTCTGGTATACTATTATCCATGCCCCAGAACCGACAACTCCCACAACCAGCATTATGATTTCGTACCCGATCTACTTACCCATGATTTCTCGCCTGCAAATTATACCTACCTATTCCTTTAAAACGGTATGGGATCTGAACATGGTTGAAAACCACAAAGCTACCATCAGGGGACTTAAAAATGGAGATGCCGTATATTTCGTTGCCATCTCAAGCCGTCTGGTAGACAACAGGGTCATAGTAACCGAAGTCTCTGAGGAACAGTATGTCGGGCAAATAGAAATCCCCGACCTCACGAGCATTTACTTACCTATTATCCACAGGATGCAGTGAATTCACGGCAAAATCGGGTAAGGTCCCATAAAAGAATGATCTTCTGAATTTCACCGTGTTTTCCCAGTGATACGCGGGAAGTTATAGATTTACGGACCCTAAGTATCTTAGTAATGATTGTAGTCAGGCGCAGCGCACTGAGTGTTGCACCTGACTTATTAAATCTTTTGTAGTTTCTTAGTAAATCCAAGCCATGAAAAGACAAAACTGGGCCATCCTGTTGCTTTTGTTGATTTTCTACGCGCAAGTGGCCCTGGCAGCACGCCATACGTCCATCACCCTGGATGAACCGCTCCACATCACCAGTGGATATGCCTGTCTGCTCACCGGCGATTATCGCCTGGTGGAGGAACACCCCCCCCTCCTCAAAATGCTCCAGGCATTCCCCCTATTGTTTGCAGAACCTCACCTCCCGGACCCGCGCGCGGTACCGGGATGGGAAACCGGTAATCTCATCGAAGCCGCCCAACACGTCGTCGTCGCCTACCGGCCCATTGAGCCGCTTGTCTTTGCCGCCCGCGTCCCCACAATGTGGATGGGTATTTTACTGGCCGCCCTGGTTGTGCGTTGGGCTACCGATGCTTTTAACCCATTCGCAGGACTGATTGCCCTGACGCTTTACGTCTTTGATCCCAATATCCTGGCTCACGCGGGGGTCGCGGCCACCGACCTGGGAGCCGCGTGCGCGATCTTCGCCGCCCACTTCACCTTTCAACGCTGGCTACAAGGCCCAGGCAAGCACAGTTGGCAACGTATGGTCATCGCGGCCATCGTGCTCGGCCTGGCACTCGGTGTAAAATCCACCGTCCTGATGGTTTTCCCTATCTTCGGCCTGCTCATCTTGATCGGACGCCCTGACGGCAATTCCAGGCAGCTTTTGAAATCCTATCTGTACCAGGCTCTGGTCGCTAATGGTATTGCCTTTCTCGTATTATGGGGGCTTTATCGTTTTGAAATTGGCACGGTGCAAGGAATACCCTTTCCTGTACCTGCCGCCAGCCACTTTTTACCCTTGCTCAAGCTCCAATCCCATATGCAAGAAGGGCACGCGGCTTTCCTGATGGGTGAGAACTATCATCATGGCGTGTGGACCTACTTCCCGGTTGCGTTCGCTCTCAAAACCCCACCACTTACTTTAGCTCTCACGCTCTTCACCGCCTTGCAATTGATAGTGTACACATTATATCCTTCCAAAATCCGAAACCCGACGGTAGTGTGGCAGCCAAAATCCAAAATCTTTCCCTTTGTCCTCTTTCCTCTCCTTTACTTCGCCACCAGCCTTGCCAGTGGCATCAACATCGGCTACCGGCATCTCCTGCCCATCCTGCCCTTCTTGTATGTACGTGTTGCGGGCACGGTGGCAGAATTGCGAATTGCGAATCGCGAGTTGCGAATTACGAATTACGAATTGCGAATTGCGAATTGCGAATTGCGAATTGCGAATCCGCGAGCCGGCAAATCAACGAATCCACAAATCACAAATGATAAATCACGTTTCACGTTTCACGCATCACGTTTTACGTTTTATACCCTCCTCTTTCTCTACAGCCTCACAACACTCCGCCTGTTCCCCTGGCATTTGGCCTACTTCAATTTCCTGGCCGGCGGGCCTGATGGCGGTTATCGCTATCTGGTAGATTCCAACCTGGATTGGGGACAGACGTGGAAAGCCCTACATGATTATTTAGATGAGGAAGGGATCACCGAGTTTGGATTGAGCCAATACACCATCAACGATCCCCACGCTTATGATCTGGACTATACGCCCTTGCCCCCCTGGCCTGATGCCCCTCCTGTTCTGCCCCAACGCTTTGCCCCACCCGCAGGTATCTATGCCATCAGCACTACGCAACTCCAGGGAGTCGTGATTGCCGACGCGGAAATGTACGATTACTTCCGGCATCTGGAGCCGAAAGCCCGGATCGGTCACGCGATGCACGTTTACGAAATCACACCCTCTCCCCCCACAAGCTGGGCTGCCCAATGCACTTATCCGGTCTTCCCACTCCCCGCCGAAGTCCTGGCAGAAGGGCTAGGACAGGATCATCTACGTCTGGCTTATTTTGATTGTAGCCAAAGCTGGCTCATCCCGGAGGGCAATGGCTGGTACAGTCTATCCCGCGAGGTCTTAAATGACACCTATTGGGGAAACGATATTTTGACCCAGGCGCGCTTGGCTTACACTCAAAAACAACCTGGTTACCAGCCTCCCTTCGCAATTTATGAATGGTTCGATCAATATGTCACGCCACCTGCTCCATCTTCACCCATCTACGCCGCCCCAAGCGCGTGGCCTCCTGCACAAGCCGTCGCCGAGGGCAGTCCAGTTACACTCCCCATAACCGTGGGGGATAAGGGTAGTGACGACTTGCAATTCTTAGGTTACATCGTAGATGAATACATCCAGGGTAACGCCGGCATCCGGACCTTTTGGTATATCAAGCACCCCCCCACAACACCGTTCTCTCTGATGGCGCATCTTCTCAACGATAACGGCCAACCCATCGCGGTGGGGGATGGATTGGGCATTGGCCTTGACCAACTCCAGCCCGGCGATACACTCATACAATACCATCCCTTTGAAATCCCACCGGGTACGCCTGCCGGTAGGTATTGGATTCAAGTTGGTGTATACACCCAGCCCAATGTGCAGCGGTTAGCCATCTCTCAAAGCACTATTCCAGACAGTGACCGGCTCATTGTTGGACAGTTGGAGGTCGGCCCATGAAGCATAGGCTACGGCCCATGAAGCATGGGCTACGGCCCATGAAGCATGGGCAAAGATGGGGCGCATACTTGCTCCTACTCGTGTGCTTTGCCCAACTGCTCAACGCGGCCACCCAACTTTCCGCCACTGTAGATGAGGGATTTCACATTACCAGCGGCTACGAATATCTGCGTACCGGAAAACTACAGCTCTTTGATGAACATTCCCCACTGGCAAAAGCGATCTTTGCCTGGCCGCTGTTCTTTGTGCCCGACCTGACGCCTCCAGAACAAGCTCCCGGCTATGCTGAGGGAGACTTGATTGCTGCTGCCCAGGCGACATTCCTAAGCTACCAACCCATTGACCGTCTCATCGTCGCTTGCCGGGTTCCGGTGACGCTCCTCACCCTGCTCCTGGCCGCCACCGTTTACCGTTGGGCAGCGCGCAGTTTTGGTAAGAACAACGGACTTTTAGCCCTGATCTTATTTGTTTTTGACCCCAACCTCCTCGCCCACGGCAGCCTGGCAACTACGGATATGGGCGCGATAGCCTTCATTTTTTGGGCATCGTTCGCGCTCTATGCGTATCTCCATACGCCCACCCGATGGCAATGGCTAACCGTCGCCCTGTTCCTGGGCCTCGCGCAAGCCGCCAAACTCACCGCCGCCCTCCTGCTCCCCATCGGGGGATTAATTTTAGTCATTCAGGCTCTTAACCGCAATGGCACAAATTCAACGACGCGCGACATCGTCCATTCGTTACTCCATGCCACCCTGTCTTATGCCGGGATGATGACCATCGCCGGGCTGATACTGTGGGCGCTCTATGGCTTTGAAGTGCGTCCCCTACCGGAAATCGCCAACGGCACATTCCCGCTCCCTGCTGCCAGTCACATCGAACGGATACTGCGTCTCCGGGCCAACTTAGATTACGGTCGCGAAGCCTTCCTCCTGGGCCAAAATCAAATGCATGGCTGGTGGAGTTACTTCCCCATCGCCTTCCTCATCAAGACCCCGCTCGCCACTCTCCTAATCACCCTGTTTATACTGTTACGGTTGACATTTGACGTTTTACACTACCTGCTATACAAATTGCGAATGGCGAATTACGAATGGCGAATTACGAATTACGAATGGCGAATGGCGAATGGCGAATGGCGAATTACGAATGGCGAATGGCGAATGGCGAATCTAAAACCACTTCTGCCCCTCATCCTCTTTCCCGCTCTCTATGCTATCGCCAGCCTGACCAGTACACTCAATATCGGTTACCGTCACCTGTTGCCCATCTTGCCCTTTCTGTATGTGCTTGTCGCGGAAACGATGATGCAAGGGAGCAGGGGAGCAGAGGAGCAAGGGAGCAGAGGAGCAAGGGAGCAAGGGGAAATCGAGCGTCGAGATCCCAGACTCCCTCACCCCCCCAAGTCACGGTTCACGCATTACGTTTCACGCATCACGTTTTACGCGCTACTCCTTCTCCAAATCCTACCCACCCTACTCGTCTCCCCCCACTATCTCTCTTTCTTTAACGCGCTGATCGGCGGGCCGCGCAATGGATGGCGGTACCTGGCGGACTCTAACACCGATTGGGGGCAAGGATATCGCGCGCTGGCACAGTTTCAGAGTGAATCAGAGAATGACGAATTGCGAATTACGAATCAAAAGCCACAAATGGTCCCACAATCTCACTCTCAAAATTCTGTCAAACTTGCGGCCTTCACCTTTTACGATCCCGCGCTCTATGGCGTACAGTACACGCCCCTCACGCCACTGGGGGGAGATACGCCGCCGGTCTTTCCGTCACGCCTCGCGCCGCCACCTGGGAAGTACGTCATCAGCGTGACCTCCCTGGATGGTGTTCCGCTTGCCGACCCGGATATGTATGACTGGTTCCGCTGGCGCGTACCGGATGCCCGCATTGCCGACGCATTACATTACTACGCCATTACTCCAGAGGAAACGGCCACCACCTGGGTAGCGCAATGTACCACACCGGCCGCGCCATTGGATACCGCGACTATAACTGAAGGCTTCGGTTCTGACACCCTGCGCCGCGTAGACTTTGACTGCACACAGGCATGGATCATCCCTGGAGGCGGCAGTACACCCGGTGGGTATCTACTGCATGGCGCGCTGCTCAACGACACATTAGCCGCCAGATTGCACTATGCCCCCCCCTCCATTAACGATAGTTTCATCGCTCGCAATCTCGAAATGACCCGTATGGCCTACCGCCAACGCGAAGACCGCGCCATTCCCACCTTTGCCCTCTACCGGTTCGAAGCGCAGACCGTCACCGCACCGCAAACCGCCCACTGGGTCGCGGCAGCCGGAACGCACCCTCCTTTCCCGGAACAGGCACTACAACACACATCACAGCCACTCGAGGGGCCGTTGACGTTCCTGGGGTATCACACAACGGCGGTGACATCTGCTTTAGAAGAGCCGTATCTTGAAGTAGAGACCTGGTGGCAGGTAACGGAAGGCCCAATAGAACGCCCCCTTTCCCTGATGGCGCACCTGCTGACACTCTCCGGGGAAATGATTGGGGGCGCAGATGGTCTGGGAATTTCTCCATCCGTCTGGCAACAGGGGGATATGATCGTCCAACGCCACCGTTTCACCTTACCGGCTACCGCAAACACCTACCTTTTACGCGCGGGTGCATACTGGCTGGATGATAGTTCCCGCTGGCAAATCGCTGCTGATCCCGCCGGGGCAGATGCTATTTTTATACCAATTCGTCTTTAAGGAGCACTTCATAAAAATGATTAAAATGCAAAATCCTCACACTATCTGGCGCATTGATTTTGCGCGCAAGTTGGCAGAATGTATTAGGCCCTTCGAGGGCGTGCGGGCGATCATAGTGGCCGGGTCCGTCGCTCGCAACTATGCGGATATGTATTCTGATTTAGAACTTCCCATCTTTTGGGATTCTCTACCGGATGACACAAAACGACACGCGATTATCAATAATCTCAATGCCGACTTCCTATACACCTATGATGGACCCTCAGCAGAGGATCAACTTCTCATCAATGGTCTTCAAGTTGATTTATGGCATATCTCGGTCGCCGATCAAGACGCCACCATCAATGCAGTTTTAGAAGGCCGCAATGTGGATTTAGGTAGCCTGAATGCTATGGACACCATTCGCGCGTGTGTCCCACTCTATGGTCATGAAATCGTCGAGAAATGGAAAGACCAAGCACAAGCTTATCCAGAGAGCTTAGCACAGCAAATGATTCAAGAACACATATCGTCCTTCAGAATTGCGGAGTTGTTCATCCTGGCATCTCGGGATAATCCGACGGCCTTTTACAGGCAACTCAGCCATCTACACCAGGAAGTATTTTTGGTCTTGCTTGCATTGAATCGCAGGTACTTCCCAACTTTTAAGTGGTTATTTCGAGTGTTAGATACGATGACAGTCAAACCCAAGAATATAGACCAACGATTGCGACAGGCCTTTAAAGTCCCCTATTCAGAAGCGATAGCCGACACCCAACACTTATTAGAGGAAACATTGGCGTTAGTGGAGCTACAGTTTCCGTATTTAGATACTGCACAAGTGCATCGTCAATTAAAATATACGCGCACAGAACACCTGGAACCGAGACTCTAGGAAAAATCTTACGACTCTTCTTAATTAGAATCTTAATTTTTCTCGGTGTTCTCAGTGTCTCAGTGGTGAACTGGCCTTTATACTGCACTCTATCTCACCCCATCCACCAGCACCCCAAAAGAGCCAGGCGTCACCGCTGGACTCGTGCTTACAAAGGCAATGCCGGTATCATCGGCAAAGGATGCCGTTGGGCCAGGGGCCAGGAGCACCACGTTGTCGCGCGATCCCAGGCAGAATCCGGGATCTGTCATTGTGTCCAGCCCGTCATTACACGTGTGAAGCACAATTTTCCGATCCCACGTGCCCAAATCGTCTGCCGGGCAGGTCAATTCAGCACCCGGTTCTTCAGATCGGATCACAATTGTCGTGCCACGTGGGATATGCGCCAACGCCGGATGAGCAGTGAAGAGCCATGAGCCTTCGTCCAGCGCAGTCTTCGTATCGTTATCGGTCAACCGCCAGCCGCGCAGGTCAATGCCACCACGGCGCGTGACATAAAGCGTCACGCCCTCTGAATCAGCCTGGGTGATCGTCACGTCTCCGGGGCGGAGCGCGTTCCTTGCTATAGCCTCAAACTTAGGCTTGAGGGTCAGCGCGGTCATCATGGTTAAGGTGATTACGGGCGCATCCGCATCAATGGCAGGTTGGGAAGCCTGCCCTACAGGGGATACCCAACCGGCAAAACGGTATCCCGGCGCAGGCACTGCCGTCACCTGGATAGGCAGCCCCTGGAAGTAAACACCCTCCCAGGGTAATGAGGCCACAAGCGTATGGTTGACGGCCACTGTTCCTTCACCTTCCACCGGGGGTTCCAGATATAACGACTGCACACCTTCTAATCCAAACTGGTCTATCATCTGCCGCCGCACGAAATCGGGCCGGCCCGCCGCAAAGTCGTACAGGTCTTGTACACTCGCAGTCCAACCCGTTGTACTCCCCCAACGCAGGGACTCATACCGGATGTCGGGGGCTAACTCTGCCGCCAACGTCGTGATCAAATCACGCACCGCCGCCGGGCGCAGTGTCGTGTTCAGCAAATCGGCCAGCCGGACGAGATAGCGCTCCCGGAACGACGAGTTCGCAAGTAACTTGCGCAGCAAGAGTACATCACGGCCTTCCGTCCACGGGTAGTCGTACTCCATAATCGGCCGGATCATGTTGGTATCCACATAGCTCCGATCCAAATTCGCACTGAACCCAAAATCACTATCCCAAAAAATCCACTGCCAACGCCCCCCGGGCACGCGGGCGCGAAACTGGTCAACGTTATGACGCGGCCAATCCGTATTCGCGTTATAGATTTGTAAAATGGTATGATCCATAAAGTTTTCCAGATCGACTTGGGTTTCCAGATACGCATAGTGTTCTGCAAGCTCTAAATCATGGGACACCAGAAATTCCATCAAGTGATCCCAATGTTCTCGATCCCCCATCTGGATAGCCTGATCGCGTTTGTGTTCTGGGGCCTGTAAATAATCGGCGGAAGTTACACCCAGATAATCTTCCAAAAACTGATCGTCCAACCGCTCCCGAATTTGATAAATTCCCATCAATTCCCCGTTTAAGAAGACCAGGGCGGGTTGATTGTGTACTGCATAGCCGCCAATCTGCAGAGCCAGGTTATCGGCCAACTCATTACGCATCAACGTCCAATTTGTACCTAATAATTCGTTATAATCCTGCCCCCCGGCGTGTAATACCAGACGATCAAAAGACACTACGGCGTCGGGTAAAACAGAAGCAAGCTCAGCGGTTGATTCTGCAAACAGTGGATATGCTAAGCGCGCCGCCCCATACGCCCGGCGAAAATAGAGTCGAAACGACTTTTTCTCAAAATCCCGGCTCCAACGCCCATGAATCCGCAGGCCTGCCCCAATCTGAAAACCATTGCTGCGATCTTTGTCCAGATACGTCACCACGACAGGGCGTTCCCAGTCATCCCCGCGCTCCAGGGGATTAGCGTAAATGCCCCGTTCCGCGCCCCAAATGTCATCAGGTTCCGCGATCAGTGAAAGCAACGGCAACGTCGCCTCCACACCCATAAAATACGTCGCGCTGACGACCGGGCCCCACTGTCCCGCCGCCGAAACTGCGCGGGCGCGCACCACGACCACATCCGGCGGAGAAGCCGTGAGACGCAATGGCGCAGTATACAGGCTGCCCACCGTCTCCGTTGGCACGCGCCCATCGAGCGTGAAAATCACGCGCGCGCCCTGTTGTGGCGACCGGATACGCAACAACAGATCCGCGTCATAAAACCCGGACGGCGCAGATAATATAGGATATGAGGAAATACTGCCCAAAGAGCCGGGAAAACACACTGTCAAGACATACACGCCGCACAAAACCACTATCCCCAGTCCCATTAACACCCGGTGCGGGGCAGAGAGTAACAATCGGAGCTTTCCCCTTTCAGTCCACATAATATCTCCACTTAAGCATTGCGCATCCTACATTCCATATTCCGTCTACCCTCTACTTTCTACCGCCCGCCATATCTCATTTGAAAAACAAGCAAAGTACCTTATACTCACGCTAATGATAAAAAATCGTATTATGACCCCCTGGATAGAATTTGGCCTCTTGTTCCTCATCCTCGGCACGCTCATTCTGTCCTGGGGAGCGTACTTTGAGGATGATGTTTATGTTATCTTCCAACAAGCACGCGCATTAGGAATGGGGCAATTAAAAGCTATGGCAGGCTGGAAAGCCTGCCCCACATCACCACTCTACATGTTGCTCCTGGCACTACCGGCCGCGCTGCATTTCGCCATTCCTCAGGTAGCTTTGTTGTTAAGCGTACTCGGATGGACTCTCAGTGCCTGGAGTCTCATCCGTCTACTGCCATCCAGGGCTACAGCCTATCTCTCGGTTCTGCTGTTGATCACCAGTCCTCTTATTGTCACCACCCTGGGGAGTGAAGCGGCCTGGATGGCAGCATGTACGACGCTGGCCCTCTATGCCTTCGATAAACGCCATGAGATCCTCTACGCGCTGGCATTGGCCGGACTCCTTGCACTCCGTCTCAATATCGTGACCGTCTCACTGTCCCTGTGTTTGCTCCTCGCCCAAAGCATACTGTGGCGACAGGTTCCGATGCAATCGGGAAGTATCATCACCGGCACCCTATTACTTTTAGGAATTCTGATCTGGCAAGACGTTCTTCCCGCGCCCGTCCTCCCCACATTGAGCCTACAACCTGGCCGGCAATATCTCCAACAGATCCTCGAAGAAAGCACCTTCTACTATTTATTCCTCCCCTTCATCTGTCTCGGATTTCTAAATTTACCACGCGCAGCCCAATGGCTAGGCGGCATGTGGAGCTTGATCGCGTTCCTGGACGGTTCAAGCAGCACCTATACGATCTTGACCCTCGCGGCATACTGCTTAACCGGACGAGGCGTGCAAACTTTGATAGACGCGCTCAGACCACGTGTCAAAGCAGACCTCAGTCTTGCCACCTTGACCCTCAGCAGTACACTGATCATCGGAGGCTTCCTGGAACTGGCGCACATTGCCAGCCTCCAACACCACTATGTTTTCCGGCCTGTTGCCCGTCACCAACTCGAACGACAGGCTGCCACCTGGCTTTGGGCCAATGCCGCGCCCACCGGCACAATTTTCGGTTCGGCGCATCTCGGCTACTATGCCGGGCGATCTACACTTTCCTCGCAAGACAACACCCGTGATCCGCAAGCTCTGGCCGCCCGTTTCCACGCGATCAACCGTTATCTGCCCGATTATGTCATCATCTTTAACACTTTGGATTGGGATCAATGGCTACATACTGACGCTTTTCAAATTGGCTATCGCCCCGTACACACGTTTACTCATGCTTACAGCCCACTCTCGCCCCTCATCGTGTGGCGATCACAACACCCAACACCGGTCAATGTCGCCGACCCCCAAGATACCCACATCCGGCTGCCATTAGGGGTGGAACTGTTAAGTTACACGTATTGGCCCCGGCGACTCCAAGCCGGTGATCTGTTATATGTCACGTTGTTGCTGCACGCCACGGAACCGGTCAGCCGGCCCCTGCACACTATTCTGCGTGTGAGAGATATAGACGGAAATGGCTATGCTCAAAGTGACATCCTGCTTCCACGCCAAACGCCACTGGACGGATGGTATCCCGGTCAAACAATTGCCACGCATATCGTTATGACCACTTCCCCAGACACACCCGCCGGCGCGCTTACACTGGATCTGGCAGTCATGGAACCCGGCACTTATACCTTCGCGCCACTGCAATCTCTTGAAAGCACGGAGGTCAACACGTTTAACATCTTGTTTTTAGGCTACCTCGCGGTTCCCTGGGCCAACGATATCCAGCCCGGAAGTCTCCATCCACGCCCGATTAACGCTAACTTTGGGCAACAGATTTCCCTGCGCGGACTGGATGCCCCCGAAGTCATCACTCCCGGCAGCCATTTCGAAGTCACCCTCTACTGGGAGGCGCAACGCCCCCCGGATGACAACTATGTCGTCTTTTTACACCTGCTCACTGCTGAGGGTCAAATGCTCGCCAGTCATGACGGGCAACCGTTACAGAGTCGCTATCCTACCCTGGCCTGGCTGCCAAGTGAAATTGTACCCGATCCCCATCCATTACAACTCCCCTCAGATACGCCCCCCGGCGACTACCATCTCTATGTGGGAATGTACACCTGGCCAGACCTGGAACGCTTACCGGTCTGGAATGAGCAAGGTGTCGAAATTCCAGAACGCAGCCTGCCGCTGACTGCAATCCAGGTTCAATAATCTTTACGATCCCCAATCCTCTCAAACTACATAGCCGCCAACAGCCCGTTGACGTACTTCGAGTTACGGGAACGGGGGATGGGAAACTCGGACACGATTTCCTGCAAACGGTCTTCTTGATCCTGCCCGGCCTTGATTTCCAACACGATAATCCCGGGAAGCGGCTGCCGCGCGCGCAAGTTGGGGCGCTGGGTCATCCGCTGATTATAGACCGCCAGGGCAAAATCTAACGTCACCCGCACCACCCCATCAGACGTTACATAATATTCCCGTTGGTAGTGGTTAAACAAAGTTGGATGCCGCATCGTCTGCATCCATACCTGCCACTCCGAGGGAACGCCGGTGAACACAGTGTCTACAATCTCCTTCCACGGCCGGTTCAAATCCAACATACACGGAAGAGCATATTGCAGTTTATCGCCGAGCATATTGTCCTTTCGCTTCAATTCCAACACAGTCTGAATCCCTGTGGTCGCCTCACCATACCAACGCAGGCGCAATTTATACCGCGCGCTAACCCCTACCAGATTAGCCGCAAAACTACTCATGTGCAGCGTGTCCAGGTATATACTATTCACCCGGCGTGAGGGATAGGCGACACCCAATCCCGATGGATGGAGACGAATCCAGGAACGTGCCTGGGGCAGCCAGCGCGCATCACAGATCAGCTTTAACTCATAGCGCAGTCCCATGACTTACTCTCCTGAGTTCATACTACTGCGGATGAAGACATCCGGGGGGCTTACAATATCCGGGTATCCATACCGGGCCACCGTCGTCGTCGTCATGGGGAGTCCCAAAATCCGGGTTTGCACGCGCACTTCCACCTCTTGCACGAAACTCACCTCAGCATCCAACCGGTGAATCTCAATCAGAGGCAGATCAAAATCAACATAGTGCATGGCTACGGTTCCATCCTGGGGCGTTACCGCTCGCAACACCACGCGCTCTGATGCGTCGAAAACCAGGGCATCCTCCCCACTTGAAATCCATTCGCGACGGGCAGGCAGATTTGTCGCCCCATCGATATCAAAGCCCACAATCTCCACCGGCAGATTTAAAATATTGCCCACCTCTACCCCTAACGTCCCACTCATCGAGGTTGTTTGGGGTCCTAAATACGCGAACACGGATTGCACCGGTTGCAAAGAAAGCCGTATCGCCTCCTGCCGTTGATGCAATGCTTCCCATGGAGGAGACACATCTCCTACCTCTCCACGGATGACCTGTTGCAAACGACGGAATTCAGGCTCCAACAACGATTGCAGCTCATCTAAATATGCAGGATCACTCACCCGCCATACTTCGCGCGCATAACTTTCCTGAAGCACCGGGTCATGATAAGTCGCCGCCAACGAAAGGTGACCGTCATTTCCTAAAGCATTCGCATTAAAGCCTATGGGTTCAAGCCGCGCCGTCACAGGATGATAATAATAATGCAGGTTCGTCAACGCCGTTCCGCCGGTAGCCCCCCATAACTCCACCAACGCCAGGAAACGACCATACTGCGTCACCTCAAACACGTCAGAGGCGCGCGCCTCTCCCGTTTGAAGGGCGCGAAGCAGCCCGATGGCTGCGTTCTTTTGCGCGGCCAGCTCCGGGTCATCCGCAATCTCCGCATCTCGCAGTGTATCCACTTCAAAGTATTGCACATCCCTCAACGAAAGATTGGCTACCGGATCTGCATACATAGCCTCAAGCGCGCCCTCCCCCTGCCCCGCGCTATAACGCAACAAGGATTCCCACAATCGCGTCGTGTCAAACCGCATGATGATGCCCTCGGGACGCCCCTGTGATAGCGGTAACTCCGCGCCAAAGCCCTCTTGCACCGCATAAATCCCATAGTTCGCGCCGTTGATCACCAATTGCACAAATTGATAACGCGCAGCCAACACCCCTTCACGCGCCAACGCCTGTGCAAAAGCCCACTGGTTAAGCCAGTTATTATCCGCAGGATCCATCAGATAAAAGCGCTGCATACCTAAAACCAAGTACTCCTGCCGGGTACGCACTTCAAAATTCCATTTATCATCACCGGGGGCAAATTCACCCAATCCTGACGAATGTGTCAAACCTTCCATCGACCGGACCCGGATGGGCACGGCCTCATTCGCATCCACCCGCACCGTCGCCGTCACAAAATCACTGCCGGAAGGGATATAGACGGCAGTTTCGCGCTGTTGGAGCAAAGTACTATAGGCGGAGAAGTCTATATCCAACACTAAATAAGGAAGTTTATCTGAGGCTACATTTCCCTGAAACCATGAAAATATTTGCACCGGCACAGACCATAACTCTCCCAGCGCAGCATAGCCTCCCTGGTGTCCTACCCACACACCCAAGGCAAATATCGCCAGGACCAGCACGCCACTCCCCCAAAACCGCGCGCGCTGAGCTATGTTCTTCGATTGACCGATCCGCAATCCTCTCCCCCTTTAAAAATCGCAAATTTACAAATCGCAAATTGGCAAATTGTAAAGAAACCCTTATCGGGAGTTCTATTCTAAGAAAACGTCCCCGCTTTTACCGCCTTGCTTACTGACCAGGCGGATGTCCGTGATACGCATAGTCTTTTCGACGGCTTTCGCCATATCGTAAATCGTCAGTGCCGCAACACTGACGGCGGTCAGAGCCTCCATCTCCACACCGGTTTTGCCGCGCGTGCGCACCATCGCCGTGATGAGGATACACGACGCTTCCTCATCTATCTCGAAATCCACACTAATTTGCGTCAATAGCAGCGGATGACACAGCGGGATCAAGTTAGAAGTTTGCTTTGCCGCCATCACGCCCGCCAGCCTGGCCGTGGTCAGCACATCCCCCTTAGGTAATCCATTTTCGATGATGAGGCGCAAGGTCTCCGGCTGCATATAGACGGCGCCGCGCGCGACGGCGACGCGCTCCGTATCCGGCTTATTGCCCACATCCACCATACGGATATGACCCTCTGAATCAACGTGACTTAACGACATAACGATTCTCCCCGTTACATTCGATCTGTGCGACTAACGTTCAAACATAATCGCATGGATGTGTTTCATTCTCAAACGTCAAACGTCAAACGTCAAAATGCGTTCCCATTTGACGTTTGACGTTTGACGTTTGACGTCCCCACTAACGCAACGAAACACATCCTAATCTTATCCGCCAATCTGTGCCATAGCCCGATCCCGGACCTGAATATGGTCGGCCAGGTGATGGCTCAACGGCTTGGCCTGGATAGCCTTCTGCAACAGCGCTTTAAGGTCCGCCTCACCGGCCCCCTGCCGCAATGCCGCGCGCAGGTCAATCTCGTCCGCCGCCAGCAAACAGGGGCGCAGCTTGCCGTCTGCCGTCAATCGCAGCCGGTTGCAGGTCGCGCAAAAATGCTCACTGACCGCGCTGATAAAGCCCAGTGTGCCCGGCGCGCCGGGCACCTTATAGGTGCGCGCCGGTCCCGCGCCGTTCACCGTGGCAGGTACCAATGCCCCCAATTCTGCCTCAATATGGGCGCGAATCTCGGCCGCCGTGACGACGCGCGCGTGCCAATCCTGCTCCGCGGCATCTCCTACCGGCATCCATTCGATAAAACGCAGGTGCCAGCCTGACTCCGTGGCTTTGCGCGCCAACGCGACAACTTCATCATCGTTCTGCCCGCGTATGACCACAGTGTTAATTTTAACCGGCTCCAATCCGGCAGCGAAGGCCGCCGCGATCCCTTCAAGGACCGCGTCCAACTCCCCCCAACGGGTAATAGCACGGAAACGTTCCGGGTGCAATGTATCCAGGCTAATATTGACCCGTCGCAGGCCCGCCTCCGCCAGAGATGGCGCGTGACGCGCCAACAGTATCCCATTCGTGGTCATAGCTAAATCTTCAATACCGGGGATGTGGGCCAGTGCCCGCACCAGGGCCACAACCCCCAAACGCACCAACGGCTCCCCCCCGGTCAGGCGCACCTTGCGGATGCCCAGCGCCGCCGCCACGCGCACCACGCGCTCGATTTCTTCATAGCGCAAGATTTCATCATGGGAACAGGTTTGCACGCCCTCTTCCGGCATACAGTACACACAGCGCAAATTACATCGATCCGTGATGGAGATGCGCAAGTAGTCAATGATCCGGTGGTAAGTATCTTCAAGCATAAAACACCCTGTTGCGTCCATTCTACTTCCAAATGTAAGGCTGGCAATAGCCACTACCTCCATTTAACCATTTTTAGTAACTGCTCAGCCAGTTGGTTACCATCCGTTGGGAGCGGCTAAAGCCGCAATTTAAGAGGGTGATTTTTCGTTGCCGCGCT
>JAFGFI010000478.1 GCA_016931185.1 Anaerolineae bacterium | reverse complement strand
TCTTATCTCACCTTCATCTAATCCATACGCATTCTTAATTGTACGATCCAGAGCCGCGGCCAGGCTAAGATACAATTTTTCATCCGCACAGACCTGTTCATCAAAACGCAACACAATAGCTTGACGCCGTATTTCATAACCGATGTTGTAATACTGTACACCATCAGAAAAACGATCAATTCCGTCATATTGACGCAAACCCTGGTTCACAAAGAACAAACGACATTCAGGAAAGAAAGCTATTTTCAACACCTTACCCTTATCTACAAACGACTGGGTGTTTTCAAAGCCTTCGATACGCTCGTATTTTCTATATTCTTTATCCTTTGTAGCATAACGTTCTTGCCGTTCTGCTTCAAGGTACACATACCGGCGCGCGGCAAGTTGCTCATTGATGGATAGTGGTTCGTAGTATCCTTGTCCAGTGATACGATAGGCGTCACCCGCCATAAAGACTATTTCGCCTGGTGAGAATTTGTAGTAAGCAAGTTCCGGTTCACGCTCCGACAAAGCCACATCTGCCAAGATCCGTTCTTGTATTTCCGTCCCGATTGTTTCGCCCGCTTCGACCACATAAACTTGATCACGCCGGAACAAATGGTCAGGAAGGAACCCTGTCGCGTAAAGTCTTGCTAAAGAAACACTCTCCAGCCTTGCTCGGCAGGCTATCAAGTTATTGTCAAACTCGTCTGCCAGATATTTTTCTGCACAAGTATGCTCGCCAAATGCGGTTTTCAGTAAGGGTAGCTGGCGATGTATTTCTGTGTTTGCGTTAGCACAAAAACGCTCGAAATCTCGCCGCGCGTCTACATATCCAGCTAACATAAATGCATTGACGTGCTTTTTCACCACTTCGGGATTGAATGGATCAAAAGTGGGCGGAGAGATCACACCATTGATCATCTGTTCTGGATGCTGAAAGTAATAACTGTCATGGTCATCATCTTCTGAACAGAAAGTTACGATGAGTGCATATTGCGTCTTCTGTTTGCGTCCAGCCCGCCCCGCGCGTTGTGCATAGTTGGAAGGTAAAGGCGGCACACCGATCATCAACACATTCTCTAGTTCCCCTATGTCAATCCCCATTTCCAGCGTAGGTGTAGCTATGACCACATTGAGTGGTATGCGTTTATCCTGAAAGCGGTACTCCACATCTCGCCGCTCTTTTTCTTTGATCTCTGAACAATGCACGGCTGCTGTTAGCAAAAACTTGTCACGAATGGTGTCGTAATCCTCATATTCGGATTTCGGCAAGGTTATATTTACATACGAAGGGCTGATGTAATAATGACGTTTTTCATCAGGGGTTTTGCCAGCGCAAAGTACCCCTTGGTTAAGCAGTTCTTGAATAGCGGTTGCTATACGTTCAACGCCGTACTTTTTGACAAACTCACCATGTTCCTCGGCGTGTTCTCCTAAAGAGATACTTGGATGTCGCGGATCCTCTGAACTCTTATTTCCATTACAGTGAATTCCCTTGTAATTCATTGCCAGGTACCGGCTGAACTTTATGTAGTGACTATCTTCATCCTTAGGTGGATCTTCCTTAAAAATAGCACGTTCAGCGATAAAGATATTCAACAATTCGCGGTGGAATTCATCAAAGTCTTCTTCATCTCTTAATTCAAGGAGATCGCTTTTACTGTCTGATAAACGCGGCGGGATACTAACGAATCGCCAGTACCACAGGTTGAGTTCTTTGAATATGGCTTCTTCAACAGGAGAAGAATACTCTACAGGCTTTTGCCGATCCAAAATCCCCAGGGTAGAACTAACATTTCTTGAATCGCCCTGCAAGCAAAATTTTAGATATTCTTCGAAAAATTGGTCAGCAAATCCATCCTGAAGCGCCATTGTATACTGCGAAGCCTTTTCACGATTGTCAATAAATCCTAGCAATTTTTTACGCTCGCGCGGTTGAAAGTCGAGGATTGCTTTAACCAAATGGTGCAAGTATTGTGCAGTTTGCATCCTGTCTATCAGTGGAATGACCGATTTAAGTACATCGTCATACCGCGAGGATAGCAACTTTAGCCGTAAACGGCCATAAACATCATAATTCAAGACGATTTCATCTTGAGTGGCGTGCAAAGTCTCCTCAAAAGGAAGCAACTCATCTCTGTTACCTGTATCTACAGATGAAATCAAGACGTAGTAAGAGTTACGCTTGTCATCGGATTCGGGGCGTAGGTCCCATTTAAGCCGGTTGCCGGATATTTTGCCGATACACTGATGTATATCATCACGGTAAACACAAAACAGGGGAAAGCCACATTCTTGACACGTTTCTTGGTTTCCCGAATGATATTTGTGGCATTTGATGCATTTTTTCAAATAGCCGCCAATGTTTCGTAAGAACAGGTGCACGCGAAAATCTAGAATTGGTTGTCCTTGCGCCTGGAAATTCATAAAAGCTATGGCGCTCAGATATGCTTTGACAAGAGACTCTGTTTTGTGTCTTGGGTAGTCGGGAGGCAGCAAAGAGCTAAGAAGGCCAACAAAATCTACAAAACTCTTTGTACCTTCTCCTAAATTCAGTTTGAGGGTCTTTACAAACGCATTGTGTTGTAAATCCTGATAAGGTTTCGTTTGTGCAAATGATGAAGAATTACTAGGAGTTGTATCAAATTCCGAATAATCATTTCCGGTCAATTTTCCTAAATTTATAAGCCCATTTATTGGATCTGCTTCAAGCATCCATTCAAACTCTTGGTCATGATCGGGGATATAAAATGGGGGTTCAGTTTGTACATCGGCGTCAGGTTCATATTCTGGTTTGATAAATCGGTAGGTTTCCACGTTCAGTAGAGATTGAATAAAACTATCAAGCCGCTCCTCGGTGCTTTCCAGATACCCCTGGGTTGTTTGCGTGTTCAATGTTGCGCTGGTGCCGATTTGCACGATATCGCCCAAAAAACTGGCCTTCAGTCGCGCCAGTAGATATTTTAGATGCGTGGCTTTGTTACCTCGATAAGTATGAATTTCATCCAGAACGACGTATTTAAGGGTATCTTGAGACGCCGCAAAGATAGGCCGGTCTTTTGCCCGCATCAACATCCAATCCAGCATAACATAATTGGTGATCAAGATGCTGGGTGGATCGCGGCGAATAGCATTACGCCTCTCATCACTGGTTGAGCCGACAAACACCTCATACGTGACTAACAATTTACCTGCTTGGTTGATAATGTCAATAGCTTTTTCTAGCCGACGGCGCTGATCATTAGCCAGTGCATTCATTGGGTAGATGATAATTGCCTTTACACCCGGTCCCGGATGTTGCAAACAGTAATCCAGAATCGGTATAAGAAACGCTTCGGTTTTTCCAGAACCCGTACCGGTTGAAGCAATGGTAGTTTCATTTGCCAGGATAGCCTCAATAGCTTTTTCTTGATGAACGAATAATCTGTCTAAGTTGGGGAAAAGGTCAGGGAGTTTATCTGCCAGGCTGTGGTCCTTGCAAAATTGCCGAAAACCGGTTTGACCAGTTCTGTATTTTCTGTTAATCGAGAAATATATGCCTCGATCTACCTCCATGCTTTGTAAAATCTCTTCTATATCGCGTGGTCCTAGTCCTTGTGCATGCAAATTGTCGCGTAATAATGTCTTATAACGTTCCAACAACTCAAAGCTCAAGGTAATCGGATTTAGAAATCTGCTAGCTGCCATTCCTATCATTGATTCAATTCCCTTCATGCGTCCCATAGCTTGTCGCACTATTTTACTGTCATTACCTTACTCACTGTTTCTTGGAATGGGATCACAGTGACTGTATCCTGTATCCAATACAGTTACCTCGACGTGAACATCAAAAAAAGCATTTGTCTCCAAAGAACAAAGATTTACACCTCTCCCACCCGCCTCGTTTCCCCCCCATGCCGCGTCACCCTCGGTCTAAACCGCATCTTCACCGCCTTCTGCGTGAACATCCGCTCCGTCGCCTTCGTCGCCCAGACGAAGGCTTCGCCGGGCGCAAGCGACGCCATAGAACGCCCTCAAAAACACGTATACACATCAACCACAGCCACGCGCCGCCAATCCTGATCCAAAGTCGCCACCGCAGACACGCCGATGCACTCGGCGTGAGCCAGAATCAGCGCGTCTTGCGGCAGCAAGTCATACGCCTGGATAAAATGCAGCAACCGCTCATCCAATCCCGCAACCTGGGGCGCGGCGGCTAAATCCTCTGGGCGGATCAGGGTCAAGGGGATTGCGGCCAGCAATTCCCGAAAACGGATCAAATCGGCGTGGTGGGCGCGGAGCAAGGCCGGATTTTCTTTGTAGGCGCGCAGCCAATTGGGCGGGCGGCGGCCGGGATCGGATTGCTCCCACGCGCGCCGCAGGGCATTGGATAAAATGATGTGGTAACATTCCTGCAAGACCGGCAGCGGCAGCCAGGCGACCAGTTGATAGGCCGCGATGCGCTGTTCCAGCAGGCGCATGAAAGCCCGCGCGACGGCGGCGTGGGGATTGTCATCCTCTGGCCGCAGCGCCAGAAGCAGCGAGGTATCCACGACCAATTGAGTGGGTAGGGGAATTGTGGGGTCGGCTAAATCATACAGGCTCATCCCTGAAACTCCTCAACCTGGGTCCAGAACTCGTCACCCTCCGGGGGCAAATCGCGCAGCATGGCCGCCAGCCCCTCCAGGGGATCGCCCACCTGTTGGCGCAGGGTTTGCGCCTGCGCGAGTAACCTTTCTTGCCGTTGGCGCAGGGCCGGTGGCAAAGCAGAGGCCGCATCCGGCGTCTCCAACGCGCGCAGACGCCAGTATTCGTCCACGCCCAACAAAATCGCCAGCGGCCGGCCCCGGCGCTCCAACACAAAATGTTCGCCGTGATAGGCGGCCCGCCCCACCAGTTCTGAGAAGTGGCTTTTGGCTTCTGCCATACTTACCGTTCTGTCCATTGTGCCCTCCAACAGGTCAAGATGACCTTATTGTAACACAGAAATGGTGAGAAACGCATCTCACTCCTCCCCCACCCGCTTCGTCTCCCCTCCATGCCGCGTCACCCTCGGTCTAAACCGCATCTTCACCGCCTTCTGCGTAAACACGCGCTCTGTCGCCTTCGTCGCCCAGATGAACGCTTCGCCGGGGGCGAGGGACGCCATCTGCGCGGGGGTGAGGTCGGCCAGGGCGGTGATAGAGTGCTGAATATGCTTCAACCACCCCGGCGAGTTGAAGCGGTGCAGGATGACGAGCGACGAGAGTTCGATGATGGCGTTGGGCAGCGAGGG
>JAFGFI010000477.1 GCA_016931185.1 Anaerolineae bacterium | reverse complement strand
GGTGCAAAACAAGGGGCGGGATTTGGTCGCCAGCGTCAAACGCCTCCAGCGGGCCGGATTGCAAGTGCAGGGCGGGTTCATCGTCGGCTTTGACAGCGATACTCCGGCGATCTTCCAGCAGCAGATAGACTTCATCCAGAAGAGTGGCATCGTGACAGCGATGGTGGGGCTGCTGCAAGCTCCGCCCGGAACGCGCCTGTATGCGCGCATGCAACAGGAAGGGCGCCTGGTGAGCGCAATGTCCGGTGATAACGTGGATGGCTCGACCAATATCATCCCGAAGATGGGGTTGGAACCGCTGCGGGAGGGCTATCACCAACTTTTGGAGCATATTTACGCGCCTCAGTTCTATTACGAGCGTGTACTGACTTTCCTCCGCGAGTACCAACCGCCCAAGATCAGAACCTACCTGGATCTGCAATATCTTCTGGCCCTAGGGCGCTCCATTTATCAACTGGGCATCCGCGCAGAGGGACGTGCCCATTATTGGCGGCTCTTTTTTTGGGCCCTATTCCACCGGCCCCGCTTGTTCCCGTTGGCGATTACGTTAGCGATTTACGGTTTTCATTTCCACCAAGTGATCGCATTGTACGTCGGGTAAGCTACCCGGCTTACGGGCAAGAGCAGTTGAGTCTCAGAACCCGCAAACCACTGTCCTCGCTGATAACTTGCGCAATATCAGTCTGTCTAACAGGCTTTCCAGCCTGTCAGACGTCGATCACACCGTCTTGACTTCCTGCCCCAACCAGAAGTGGTGGCGCAGGATGCGCTGGGAAGTGCGGACTCGAATTCCATCCACCTGTCTCTCTCCCTCCGGCAACTGGGCCGGATTCACGTAACAGACGTTGGGCGATTCTCCAAAGCGTGCTTTGTAGCGTGCCGCGGCCTGCGCCAGCTTACGCGACAAATCGGATGCACCGCTATCGTACCATAATAATCCTATATCCATAAGTTCACCTACTATATCATTTCTAAATAGCGCGCCATTCAGACATGGCGCGCTATTTCTGAATGGCGTGCTATATACCAAGAGTTTAGGGACAAATCCTGATAAATATCGAAAGTTCCCGGCAAGGTTTTTGAACCTTGTGTACAATGTACTCGGAACCAGTGACGGGATGCCTTTTGTCCGCGCTTTACTTCAGTCCAGGCTTCTTCCACTGCATAAATATTATAATTCTGTCCGCGCCACATGAACCTTTGCGGGAAATAGTTGTGACGGCGGGATAGTAATTTAATAGGTTCGGGATTGCGCCAGCTTACACGCTTTCCTTGCTTGTTGCTTGCCCGTCGTTTCTTTTGCGTATCCGTCCCCAATCCTAATAGAATACTTAAACTCATTCTTCACCTCCTACTATCGTAAACCGGCGTTCGGTAGGAGCGTTACTCCAATTCGCCCCAGCCTCTAATGCCGCCCGCTGACTGCTATATGCGTCATTCGGAAATGGTACGCCATTTCCGAATGGGGTTACCACGATGACAGGGGGTGTTGCAGGAACGGAGTGATTTACCTGCGCCTGCGTCCGTGCTACCTCCCGCCGCCACACCAGCCATCCCAGACCTAGTGTGGGAGCCATTGCTACAACGCCAAGCGTTACTCCTACAATTAATGCCAGCGCGTCGGTGTTGAGTTTCTGGGTAACTACCACCGCTGTTGTTAATGCGAATACAATTGCCACCAGGGCTATAAACCTTCCCAGTCGTTTGCGTAAAGGTTCTCGTTCATTCATACTTATATCCCTCCTGTCATAGGTATTAACTCTGATACGGAGAGTTGTGGCGCCATTTCCGAATGGCGTACCGAATGGCGTAGAGCTATTGGCGCTAATTTTGGCTCCCACAAAGTAGCCAGTTCAGATTTGAGATCTTTCTCGCTGATGTGAGCGACTTGAAAGCGAAGGGGTCGATCTCCGCCATTAACCGCCAGGAAATCTCCCCGTCCATTAAGTAAATGCGCGTTGGTTCCGGCGCGCCCGCTGGCGACTCTGGCATCTTCCGCCGATACTACCCGCCCTACCAGGCGCAGGGGAAAGTTAGCGCGCATCAGTCCACTCAAAACGACGGACGAGGGACGTTGTGTCGCCGCAATCAAGTGAATGCCTGCTTCACGCCCACGCTGTACTAACCTGGTCAATAACTCAACTGCCGGCTTTCCTCCCTGCATCACCAGGTCGGCGAGTTCATCGATCATCACCACCACCCGTGGCACTTCTATATTCCGAGCTGTGGGGGCAACTCCTACCGGAGTTCCCATTGGCACTTCCCCTCTCTGGTCGCGGACTTCCATCATGCGTACCAAAGAGCGGAGTGCTTCTAATATTTCCGCCGGTGAGGTCACAATTGGACGCGTCAAATGCGGTACACTTGCCAGGGCGTTGAAGGTGCGTCCTTTAGGATCAAGACACATCATCCGCAACGTCTGCGGTGAATGTGTTAAGATCAGGGAAGCAGCAATCGTCTGCAGCAACACGGATTTTCCCGATCCTGTAGTCCCTGAGATCAGGATGTGGGCAACTTCGGGTGCAGAAAGCCGGGCCAATAGAGGAACGCCGTCATCTGTTAATCCTAATAATGCCGTAGCTATGGGTAATGGCATCACCTCGGAAAGCAAGGACAACAATTCCACCGGACGGGGATTGGGGTTGGGAAACTCCAACACAATGCCTTCCTCCCCCCGGTCAATGCGTAGTGTGGGCACATGTAGAGCCAGGGCCATATCATCTACCAGGGACTTGATTGAAGAAAATCGGATATGAGGTGCCGGATTCAGAAAAAAACGAATCAGACGTGGCCCAACCGTCCCCCCCGTCACCCGGCCTGGCGCGCGATGCGCTGCCAAAACAGTTTCCAGGCGATCTGCTTGATATTCTAAATAAGGACGAATTGAACGTGGCATACTCTATCCCCCAAAATAAATCTTAACCGGTCATAGTTGATATAGAACCTTTGTTCTATATTTGATTATAGCTGTTTTTTCCCGACTTGTCAAGTAGCAATTTAACTCTTAGTTGCTTTTTACTTGATCTCGACTTATACTAAGCTAGAGTATAAAAGTTATAATTTCAGTGTGGGTATTGCTCAGCCAGTGCAAATGCAGCTACATCTGCGGAGAAAGCTGCAAGAGTGTTCATCTGGGTGATAATTCTTGAGGATTTCAAAAAATAAACCTGTGAGTACAGGAGGCAGATATGGGAAGTGATCAACCACCAAGCGACGACCGCATCACCGATGATATGAGCTGGGATGATCTTCTCGGCGGCATTGACTATCAAGAACCCGAGGAAGTGGAACCGGCTGCCAGGGGATTTCTGGGCAACCTCTTAGTGCGTTTTCAACGACCAAAAGCAACTACTGAGAAAGTAGAACAAGGTCGGGCAAAGACGGTAACTCGCGCAGGACTCTTGCAGGGATTTACGCGGGGGCAGAGGATAATTCTAGGGGTATTGGCAAGTTTAGTTCTCATCGTTACTTTTGCTGTTGGCTATGTCATTATTCGTACATTTCCTTCACCGGCAGGCGCGCCAGCCCCTGGATCTGTCACGGTAATTACGCCGGGGACAACACCGATTATGATGGATGCGAGCACTCCCGGCGTTATCATTACCCCTACGGCACAAATTGAAGAAGGAAATACTCTCCTCCCCGACGACGATGTGAAAGAACCGACCCCGGTGAAACCTACCCTTACCCCGGCGCCCCCGTCGACGCCTACACCTACTCTACCCCCCAATGTTTTCACTGAGTATGATGCCCAGATTCGCACTAATCCCGACAACCTGGCATTACGACTGCAACGCGCGGAGCAATATATAGAGTTGCGTGCATATTTAGCAGCCCTCGGTGACTATGAACACGCGCGCACATTGGATGAAACCCGCGCCGAGACCTACATCGGGTTAGGGAATGCTAATTATCATCTTTGCCAGTGGGAAGCGGCAGAAGCGGCCTATGGTTCGGCGGTTTCGTTTAATGAAAATTTACCCGAGGCTCATTTTGGGTTAGGCTTAATTTTCTATTACGAAGCCCGTTTTGAAGAAGCTTTTAGAGAGTTCGACTGGGCTGCCGAAATTAACCCTGACCTTGTCGAGGCGGAGGCCTGGCTGGCGATGACTTCGGCGCGAATGGGTAATCTGGTGGAAGCATCCAATGCACTGACCCGCACATTGACCGACGAGGGTGAACTTCCCAATTTGCCCTTGATGTACATTTCACGCTCTTGGGTACGGCGGCTGCAGAATCCTCCTCTCCTTGACGGGGCGCAGGCCGACTTGTTGCACGCGCAGACCCTTGCCCCCTATGATTTTGAGGTACTTGTTGCATTGGCGCGTTTTTATACGGACTATCGTCCAGAACGCATTGGGGAGGCAGAACAACTGGCACAATATGCGCTTAACTGGGCGCGTGAGGATCTGGAACGCGCCCGTGCGCTCCATATAATAGGGCGTGTTTACTTGGTACAGAATCGCAAACCAGATGCCAAGCGCGTGTTGACCGAGGCCGGGGATCTGGCGACGTCTAATGGCAAAATTGTCATCGCTGAACTCGCCCAAGACCTGAACCGTGCGTTTGCACCGTAAATGATAGGGGTGTATTTCAAATGAGTTAGTGGGTACGTCAAACGTCAAAATGCGCTCCCGTTTGACGTTTGACGTAAGTACATTCTTCAACTCAAATGAAATACACCCAAATGGTAAACCCGGTTTTTAAGAAAAAACCGGGTTATTCCAGCCAGCGTTTGAGATAATGCCCGGTATAAGAAGCTTCAACCTGTGCAACCTCTTCAGGGGTACCTTCTGCCACCAGTTGCCCGCCGGCGTCGCCCCCCTCTGGTCCTAGATCAATAATCCAGTCAGAAACTTTGATCACGTCGGGATTATGTTCAATTACCAGTACCGTATTCCCGGTATCCGCCAGTTTTTGCAAGACGTGAACCAGGCGATCTACGTCAGCAGCGTGCAGCCCTACCGTCGGTTCATCAAGAATGTAAAGCGTTTTCCCTGTCGCGCGTTTGGATAGTTCGCGTGCCAACTTAATACGCTGCGCTTCCCCCCCAGAGAGCGTCGTTGCGGCCTGCCCCAACCGGATATATCCTAATCCTACATCGCACAACGTCTCCAACTTATTCGTGATTTTGGGGATGGCGGAGAAAAAGTCTAATGACTCCGTCACCGTCAAGTCTAATATCTCCGCAACGTTCTTATCTTTGTAGCGCACCTGGAGCGTCTCTCGATTATAGCGTGAGCCGTGGCAGACATCGCAGGGTACATAGACCTCCGGCAGGAACTGCATCTCAATGCGCAATGTTCCCTGACCCTGGCACGCCTCGCAGCGCCCGCCCTTAATATTAAATGAAAAGCGTCCTGCCTTATACCCCCGGATTTTGGACTCTGGTAGTGCAGCAAATAGTTCTCGTAAGTAGGTGAATACGCCTGTATAGGTCGCCGGATTGGAGCGCGGTGTGCGTCCGATAGGGGATTGGTCAATGTCTATCACTTTGTCGATGTACTCTATCCCTTCAATAGCATCTACCTCCCCTGCCGGTTCATGGGAGCGGTTGAGAATTTGGGCCAGGCGATAATAGAGTGTTTCCACAATGAGTGAGCTTTTTCCAGAGCCGGAAACGCCGGTCACACAGATAAACAAACCTAAAGGCAACCGCACATCAATATTCTTGAGATTGTGCTGGCGCGCCCCTCGGATTACTAGGGCTTTCCCATTGCCTTTTCGGCGTTGCGATGGTACAGGGATACACTTGCGCCCGGAGAGATAGGCCCCTGTGTGCGATGTGGGATGCGCCAGAATTGTTTCCAACGGTCCGGCAACTACTACTTCGCCTCCATGCTCTCCCGCGCCGGGGCCAAGGTCCACAATCCAATCGGCGGCGCGGATGGTTTCATCGTCGTGCTCTACGACAAGTACGGTATTCCCCAGGTTGCGCATCTCTTTCAACGTGTGAATAAGTCGCGCAGTATCGCGTTGGTGCAGCCCCACGCTGGGTTCATCCAAGACGTAGAGTACACCTGTGAGCTGTGACCCTACCTGTGTTGCCAAGCGGATGCGCTGCGCCTCACCCCCCGACAGTGTATTCGCCGTGCGTTCCAGGCTCAGATAATCTAGTCCCACATTTACCAAAAAAGCAAGCCGGTTTTGCACCTCGCGCAAGGGCCGCGCGGCAATTGCGTAGGCCTTCGCGGTCAGTTCCTCAGTACCTGCTAACAGCCGTTTCACCCAGGCGAACAAGCGTGTCACCGGCCAACGCGAGACCTCGTGAATGGGTTGCCCCGCCACTGTCACAGCTCGCGCCACCTCATGCAATCGTGCCCCCTGGCAGGTCGTGCATGGCGCGTGACTCATTACTTCTTCAATCTTACTCCGAATATAGTCCGAGTTAGTTTCTTCATAACGCCGCTGCAAATTGGGAATTACACCCTCAAATTTGCGATACCCGGCCCAATATCCGGTTGGGCCTTCAAAACGCATATACACTTGCTCTTTACCTGTTCCGTAAAGGATAATGCGCTGTTGGGCCGCACTAAGCGTGTCCCACGGTTTATCCAACGCAATCCCGTAATGTTCAGCTACTCCTTCCATAATCTTCCAGGTATAACTGTCCCGTTCTTCTGCCATCCCATAACTGATTGCGCCTTCCTCTAAAGTTTGATCTTTGTTAGGCACGATAAGATCGGGATCGATCTCCAATTTATACCCCAATCCCTGGCAGACAGGACATGCCCCGTGTGGACTGTTAAATGAGAAAGTGCGTGGCTCAATCTCCGGCAAACTGATCCCACAGACGGGACAGGACAGTTTTTCTGAAAACAAGATGATTTCTTCTAAGGGATTCGCGCTGTCCTGAGCTGGACCGGAGGTAGACACAATATTGACCATTAAAATACCATCGCCCAGCCGCAGCGACGTCTCGACCGAGTCCGTCACGCGACTGACGAAGTCGCGCCAGGCTGAATGCTCCGATTCTGAACCGTCAGTGCTGCTGACAGCTTGAGGGATTACAAGGCGGTCTACCACTGCTTCGATGTCGTGCAATTTGTAGCGATCCAGATCGGGTACTTCGTCTAATTCATATACCGTTCCATCCACACGCGCGCGCACAAAACCGAGTCTGTGAATCTCCTCAAATGTTGGACGATGATGTCCTTTGCGTCCCCGTACTAACGGCGCAAGCAGGAGCAACCGTGTGCTTACCGGTATCCCCAAGATCGTGTCCACAATCTCCTGTGCACTTTGCTTTGTCACCGGCCGGCCACACTGCGGGCAGTGTGGAATTCCGATGCGCGCGTAGATCAAGCGCAGATAATCGTAAATTTCGGTGACGGTTCCCACCGTCGAGCGTGGGTTGTGCGAAACTCCCTTCTGATCAATAGCAATTGCTGGGCTGAGACCCTCGATAGATTCCACCTCGGGTTTATCCATCTGGCCCAAAAACTGCCGCGCGTAGGCACTTAGTGATTCAATATACCGCCGCTGCCCTTCGGCAAAAATGGTATCGAAGGCTAGGGAGGATTTCCCCGACCCGGACAACCCTGTGATAACCACCAGGTTATTTTTAGGAATTTCCACATCAATATTTTTTAAATTATGCTGCCGCGCGCCCCGGATAATCAACTTCTCACTCGCCATACATCGCCCCCAACAATTAACACCTTGTAAAACGGACTCTTTTATCTTTCAGCATACCTATGCAACGTATCATTATAACATAGTTTCAGGGATATGACGAAACAGATGTTCTAATTATGTAATCCAAATGATACTCTAATGTAAAACTAATAAACACCGGGTAGAATTTATATTATGACATTTAGCTACCGGACACTTTTTATTAGGGTAACGTATCTACCCCAAAAGTTACACTTTGAATCGGATTGTGCGGCTAAAGCCGCCGGAAAAGAGGGTATTTTTTGATTTCGAGCGTAGCTCGAAATCAAAAAATACCTACTTAAAAGCGATTTTAG
>JAFGFI010000476.1 GCA_016931185.1 Anaerolineae bacterium | reverse complement strand
GGCGCGACTATAACATCGATATTGTCTCTTTTTCATACCTACACCCAGATCCGTCACCCTTCGCGCTTTGATTTCACACCAACCGTAATATATATAGCTCCAGGGGATGAGCGCAATGCACTACGTATGCTCACTCATGAGCTGGGCCACATTGTGGGGCAACATAGCGCAGAGGGGCCAGATGACCAGCTTTCGTATCATCAAGTGTGGATAAAGGATGTTCCAGGATGGACCCAGGACGCAACCGGCGCCTGGTCATATGACACCGCTACAAAAGATGCGCAATGGTGTCGCGATTACTCAATCGAGACCCCCGGCGAGGATTTTGCGGACACGTTTTCCTGGTACGCCTACCAGCATGTTGATACTGCCACTGCCCCGTTTGGCGTAGCCGGCTCCCCATATCCTGCTTTGATTTTCCCTTTTAGAGAACCTGACGCTGATCGACAACAGGCCCTGATGAATGCCCTGGATGATTTCGCTCCATCTGTTATTCTGTTACCAGACAAGGAGCACCCCATACCGCGATAGTCGAGCGAGGAGGGATACTATGAAAAGCAGTCAGTTCTGGTGGTTCAACATAAAGACGTGGGAGAAAGTATGTGACATGGGACCCAAACGCCCGAATTTGGGTGTGAAGCGCCCATGGGTTTCTCCCGCTTTCACGCCCCTCCGCACAGAGCCGTGCCGGCTCTTTCGATTGTCGGCAAGCGTTCAGACCGCGCTTGTCATCACCCTGCTGCTCGTCGGGCTGACCGCCTGCTCTGGCGCAGTGCAAACTGATTCAAAATCCAAAACACCTGACTCGAAGGAGACTACCGTAATGACACACCCAACGGATATAGACAATAGACGCGACGTGACCCCCATGCCATCCACGGGATGGATACAAGAATGGTTGGCCGGGCGACCGGCTTGCCGGCTGCCGTGTTGGTATGGCGTGACCCCTGGCAAGACTTCCGCTTTGGATGCCGCCGCAACCTGGCGCGCTAACCCCGCATTAACTGAAGTGCGGGTTGAAGAGTCTCCCTTGCCCGGAGTCAAAACGGGGGTTGTGCTTCTCAGCGGAAGCGCAACCCGCGATGGTGGTCGTGACACCTGGGCAAATGCGCTCTTTGATCGCACCACAGCGGAACAGACTATCTACGTGATTCGTTTGGGATTTCCCGAAATACGTTTGGGCGATCTTATCGAGACCTTGGGCGAACCCAGTCACGTGATGGCATACGGCGCCCCGCCTGACGAACTCGATGGGCCGTATACCTGGGAACTGGGTATCATCTGGTTGCCGTTCGGCCTGGCGATGGAGATGGGAGGGAAAACAGAGCCGCAGATTGACGCGGCCCTGGAATTTGGCCGGGCGGTCATCTTCCCGCCGACCCTGGAAGGCTATGGGAAAGCGACCAGCCCATTCTATGCCGGCTATGCCAAACCCTGGCACGGCTACGATAAGTTTGACGCGTATTTTGAGGCTTCAACAGGCGAGTGAAGCTAAATAAACGGAAGTTCCATCTCGAACATGGCCGGCCATCTTACGCCCGCGCCGGCGTGGATGCGCGATTTGATGAGACCGCGCGAGATCGAACGGATGGCGCTGGTGAGCGAGTCGTTGGGGACGCTTGGCAAGCTGCCATCATCATAGATAATGCATAAATCAGGAGGTAACAAATGAGTGACTTAATGCGAGTACCGCTGGAAGAGCTTCGCGCGGCGGCGACCGATCTGCTGCAACTGAGTTGGGACACGCAACGGGTGCAGAGCGCCGTGCAGCAGCAGTGGAACCGGCTGGATCGCGGCTGGCAATCCTACGCCCGCGCGGGCGTGGACGCGCAGTTTGATGAGACCATGCGCGAGATTAATCGTATGGCCGTGATGCTGGAGCAACTGGCGCAGGCGCTGGCCAAGACGGCAAACACGATAGTAACGGCGGATATGACTGCCGCAGCGTTTTTCAATGTGGAGATACCACAGCCAGGCAACGGGGCGCCGTCCGGCAACGATGTTATGGTGGACTCTTGGGGAAACCTCAAAGACATAGTGGATGTGCTGTTGGAATCCGGGCAGGTGACCTTTGAGCAATTCAGGCTTT
The DNA here is from genome assembly GCA_016931185.1 of Anaerolineae bacterium. Lineage (GTDB taxonomy): Bacteria > Chloroflexota > Anaerolineae > B4-G1 > SLSP01 > JAFGFI01. Next base: position 5,094 of record JAFGFI010000476.1, on the reverse strand, counting down.
GGATGAATTCGATAGGCATCGTTGATGAGTATATTATTGAGATATTCTACTACCAGGATGATGCCGTTGAAATCTTGGCGATCAGTGAAACGTGGACACAGTGGATTGTCAAAACTCCCATTACTGTGCCATCGGGGTGGGCCGCATTTGGCGCAAGCTTCAAAGACGGTTTGGGACTAGGGGCGAGCAAGTTACCCTTAATCGGCCTGGTGATAGATATGGGGCTTACAACCTGGGATTATTCTGATGAGGGGTTGTTCAGCAATCCTGAGTACTATGCGGCCTTGACTACCGATGCCCTGATGTTCGTCGGCGGGGCGGCCGTTATGGCCGGGGTTGCCGCGCTAGGCTTGGTGGGGGCTCCGGCTATTCTGGCGACCATTGCGGCAAGCGTCTTATGGGTTGGTCTGTCCAGTTGGTTAGAAGAACCGCTGACTGAATTCCTTACCCCCGCATTTGAATGGGCTGGCGACCAACTTGGCGCAGCCTGGGATGGCATCCAGGAAGCTGCGGGGGAGGTTGCCGAATGGGCTTCCAATGCGCAAGACTGGACAACAAATGCGATAGATGATGCGGCGAATTGGCTGACTGCTCAAGCCGGTAATTGGACTGCTAACTTAATTCCGAGTTGGGGGTGGTAATGATACATTCCTCCGAAGTTCGCCTATTTGATTTGGAAATGCGCTATCGTTTCAATCCCCCAGATCACCCCCTGGTGCTGCTGTCTCTACTGCTGATGGCCGGCTCATTCATCCTCTTTCCCATCATTTACCCAGACCAGCAGCTTTCGCAAGCAGAAGAACCCTATGTTCGTCTTATGTTGGGCAGTATGGGGGGCCTGGTCGGAATTTGGGTCATCATCCTGGCTTTGCTTATGCTGATAGATCGACTGGCCCATCGCCCGACATATCCTTCAGAGGAGGTCGCCTATCGCCCTTGGTACTATACGTATAAGTATTTTAACTGGGGTTGTTTTATGCTGGGAATTGCACTGAGTGGGTTAGTAGCGGTGGCGCGCTTCTTTCAATCACCCTTTCTCACCCTCTTCTACGGTTTTTTACTATGCTTTCAGGGAGGCTATGTGTTGCGAGGATATAAGCGCGAACTGCTTATCCTGTACGGCGCATATTCCCAGATTAACCTGGGCAGAAATTCCTTCTTGCCCTATTTAGGATTGTTTGTGATATCCATCTTAAGAGTCATCAGTTACTTTGCGGGTGGTCTAAACCAGCCGCTAACAACACTCTTTTTTTCAATAGTGTATATATGGGGGACCTGGTATTTTCTCCGCCTGGCGGTCTTGAATTTCGTGCGGGCAGGTCTCCATGCAGGCATAGGTAAAAACATCGTCTTAAGGAGCGAGTACCATGGGTAAGTTAGAGATTAAATTCAGCACTTCGGAAATGTTGTTAATCACCTCGGCTATGAAAATATCCGCATTTCAAAATCTGGGGACGCCTAATCAGCCTTATTCCGATGATGAATTGAGGACAATGTTAACTGCTGCTCGTGACAGCCTGCTGGCCCGGGGCCTGGTGAGAATAACCGAGCAAGATGGCAAGGCGGCATTAGATTTGCACCCGATTGTAAAAGCGGCGGTGGGTGTCGCCGCGCGCCCTGAAAAAGGGTGGTGGTTGACCATTACCGGCAAAGAACAGAAAGCGCGCAGTATTTTCTTCAGTTGGACAGAGAAGCTGATTATCAGTAATTGGGTCACGCCGGAAGGTATTTTTTGCTTTGAACAAGTAGAAGAGGCTGCATTGCCGGCGAAAATAGTGCGGTTTTCGCAGATCACGCTTCAGGATAACCAAGATGCTCAAGCCGAATATCGAATCCCCATTGCCGTTCTGGATACCATTGTGAAAGATGCGCCCTCTATAGCTTTTGAATTGTCACAACTGACACAATTCGGCATAGCCGAAAACGATGCCGCCCAGTTGCTGGAAGCGATGACAGCTCCATCGGAAAGATGCATTTTGATAGCCGTATCGCATTTACGAGACCAGCCGGAGACGGTTGGCCTGGCGGTATGGCTGACAATAGCTGACCAGATTTGGTTGATGGAGCAAGCTCCTGATACTGTGGATATAGCCATCTTGAAAAAAACGTCGGGAAATCATGTGCTTGGGGCAGTTTCAGGATTAGTGCAAAAAACCCTGTCATAAGCTATTGCGGGCTTTATGTCACCCGTTAGGGTCAGATAGTCATTTGCGCCGTGTGGCAGTGCCGGGGCCGCCGCAGCCGGTCCCGGCCAGCCATCCTACGCCCGCGCGGGCGTGGACGCGCAGTACCACGAAACCACACGCGAGATCGCGCGGATGGCGGCGATGATCGACCAGCTGGCGCAGGCGCTCGCCAAGACGGCGAACGCGCTGGAGACGGCGGATCGGGATGCGGCGGCGTTTTTCACGGTGGAGGAAGTCAAGACGGGTGGGGGGAAGGCGCCGGGGTTGGCGAAGGGGGTGCCAGACGGTGCGCCCCTCCCGCCCTGGGAAGCAGAGGGATTTGGCTGGTGGGCGGAAGCCTTCGAGCGAGACCACGGCCATCCGCCGACTGCGGAGGACTACGAAGAGTTCCGCCTGGCGTGGCAACTCTCAGGCGAGGGCGCGGTAGAATGGACGGATGATGATTGGATAGCATTCTATTACGCGCGCCAGGCTGGATTGGAAGAGTGAGAGAATTCATTCCTGACACAGGTGAATGGCGATTGAATGACCCTAACATGATAATAAATCCTGGTGATTCTGGTGGCGGAGTATACAACTCAGATGGGGAGTTAATTGCTAATATACGCTCAATCGAAGAAGACGGAAACCATAATCGGTTAGACAGTTTTAGAGTTGTTCCTCTACCGCCCAACATCGAGAATGTCATACAGTGATCTTGCCGGTTTTATCGTGAAAGGATGGGCCGAGAATGTTGAAGACTAACGACCGGAAACGTAGTGCTTATTTCTTGTTCGGCATAGTACTTGCGCTTTTGCTTTCTTGCGAGATAAATCAGCCGGAAAGTAAGACAAACACCCCCACACCTTATTCTACTCCTGCATCTAAAACAGCAGCCACCATTCCACATTACTTAAGCGAGGTTTTTCCTCTGCCTGATAGTGAGCTAAGCATTAGCAATGTTGAGGACCAGAAAGTCGGCATCGGTGTAACCCTTCGGCCCCAAAATGTTGCTGAAAAAGGTGATTTTGATGTCAACTGGATAGAACGTTGCTCTCTAAGTATAGATGGAACTGCAATTTCCAGGGAAATGCTCTCAGTTCAAGATGGGATTGTTTTGACAGAATGGAAAAACGAGCAAGGTGAGGTCCTATTTCGGGTTAGTGGTCCTTACTATCTGACCTGGCATGTCCCCATGGATGTAGGAAAGCATCAAGCTGTGTTTCAAGTACGTAGGACTTCGGGTATGATCTTGGAGCACAGTTGGCAATTTTCAATTGTTCCCTGAATGAATAGCTTTTGCGCCACCCAATCCCTTGGCGAGAACTGGTTCTACACATTGGGGGGATTGTCTTACAACAGAAGCAAATACAATAGAGTTCTCATTGCGCCATCACTGGAGTCGGCTAGACGCCAGCTGGCAATCCTACGCCCGCGCGGGCGTGGACGCGCCTTGACAAAACCACACGCGAGATCGCGCGGATGGCGGCGATGATCGAGCAGCTGGCGCAGGCGCTCGCCCAGATGGCAAACGCGCTGGAGACGGCGGATCGAACCCTGCCTGTTAAGGTCTATTACGGGGCGTCATGATCGACAAGGTCGCGTTCTTACTTTTAAGGTGGGGCGCACTTAGCACACCTGGTAAACAGCGGGATTTTGGGCGTTCACAGTAACTTTTCATACCAAGTGCGCCCCACCTTGGACAGCTTAACTTAGGCTCTATCCGAAAATTCGTTTTAAACTGTGCTTTGCGCCTAGAGGCGCGGTTTGAGAGGATGTTTTCCGTTGGCGGACCTGTTTGTGGTCTAACAAATGGGGCAAAACTCACGTTGTGCTGGGGGCATGATGACTGATCCATGGATAAAAGCCTTCTTTTTCTTATTCGCCGGGGCGATGGTCGTTTTCTGGATCAAATTGCTCTTCGTGGACACGATGCGCGCGAAGAATGTACTCAAAAGGCTCGTGCCGTTTGGGTTCGAGTTCGTCGATCCTGCGCGGGAGGAGGAAGTCCAAACCCACCTGCTGGCGTACCTGCGATGGAAACACACGCGCAGAACCGACGTCACAATCAAGCAGGTCGTTGTCCAACGCAAGGCGGCTTCGCGGTTCAGGTTTGTGGGCAGCGTTCACACCGTGACGTCCAGCAGGGGGAAAAACTTCCTGAACCAATATACAACGCTCGTTGAAATTGCTCCCACCCACGTGATCGGTGACATTGAGATTCGTACCCGGCTGCCTGAGATGTACGAAGGATTGCTCGATACCGCGATCCCCGATGCGGAGAAAACCGGCCGGCAAGTGATTGAGAGCGGACTCAACCGCGCCTTCCTGGATAAATTCACAGTGATCGCCAGGCCGGAAGATGCGCTGACCCTGCCGGACGACGTACAGCATACGTTGCTCTGGAGCCGCATGGAATTCCCGCTGCGCGAGCCGGGCTACGTGACCTACGTTTACGTCACCCCCTCCGGCTGGAGTGTGACCTGCCAGCGGATCCTACAGCCGCGCAAACTGGCGGCGATGTTGCCGTTTGCGGATAAGCTGACCGCGTCGTTTTCAGGGGAGGGCGACGCGGTTTCCTGAGCGTTCTCTTCTTCGCCTACAACAACCCCAACACCCGCGCCACACTGTCCCCCACGCCGGCCATATTGAGCGCGATCGGCAAAAGCAGCACCCCCATCGCGTTCATCCGGCGCGATCCCCACAGCACGGGGATCAGACCGATGCCCGTGGCGACGGCGCAGACGGCCAGCCCGCCCGGCCCCGTCATCCCCAGAACGACCAGCAGCAGAATCCCCAATGTGCAGAAGCTGATCAGCCGGTAGCTGACCCGCCGCGTCACGGCGATCACCACCCGCGTGAGGCCCAACGAGAGCAGAAACGTCACGACGCCCGCCAGCAACACCGCCGCCGTCGCCCAATAATAGCG
>JAFGFI010000475.1 GCA_016931185.1 Anaerolineae bacterium | reverse complement strand
TGATATTCAACGGTAGCCCCCAACACGTACAAATCCCCATTGAATGTTTCGCTGTTAGCAGCATTACCACGCAGGAAGAAGATGGACCACAACGGCTCATTGCTTAAGGCCGCGTCCGTCAAAGTGAATGTCTGCGAGTAAAGACGGTACCACGATGGCCCGCTAGGAAAGGTTAGGATCGTGTCAGCGTCGCGGTCACCGGGATTGGTAAGCCACTCGCCGGAGTTGGGCGTGTAGGTATTGAGCTTGAGCCGCCAGTTGACTGCTCCCGCGTCATTGCCGCCCAGTGCGAAGTACAGGGTCACTTTGATTGGAGATACTCCATCCCAGTCAGGTGGGCGTGCAAAATAGAACCCGGCCTCATCGTTCACGTCAGCTGCCCACTTAAGTGCATTGTCGTTGTCCATTACCATATCCGTTGAATCAAAGTCGCGGATGAATGCTGAGGCATTAAGTGTGTGTGTCCGGGTAAGCAATTGCGCCTGGACAGTCAAAAGATTATCCGCGATCGTGATCTTAGACCAAGTGAGGTGCAAGTCTGAGGAAGATAACGCAGACACATCAGTTGTGTTGGAACTAAAACTACCACGCAATTGATATTCCCCACCACGGCTAAGTGGCACTGGCGTCACTGCGGTTCGCGCCGCGAGAGTTGGCCCTTTCCACGCCAGCCCCATTGCGATTACCATAACGAGCAGACTGGTAAATAAACTCGTCACTACTAAAGTACGTTTTAGATGCATATAGATATTCTCCTCTCGTTATCAGAGATATTCAGGATTACTGCGTTTTTGTATATTCCAGTAACTCAGATACCGTCACAAACTGATAGCCCTGTGCCAATGCTCCCTCAATAATTCCGGGCACGGCCTGCCGGGTCGCCGCTCTGCTTTCTCCCATTGCATGAAGTAAAATGATAGCCCCTGGGGTCAAATTCTCCAGGACATGTGCCGTTATCAGATCACTATTTCCCACGATGTCGCTATAAGACTCCGGTTCAATGTTCCAGTATATCGTTTTGCGCCGGTGGGTGTGCAAATAGTAGGGCAACACGATAAATCGCTTGCCGTAAGGTGGGCGAAAGTGTATTGCGCCTTTATATCCCGCGGCGCGTATCAACGCATCCGTTTGCTCTATTTCCTCTTTAACGGTGCTATATTTTACTCCTAGCATTTGCCGGTGTGAGTATGTGTGGTTTCCTAATTCGTGCCCCGCCGCAACGATCCGTGGTCCTTCTGCCGGGTTCTCGGCCAATGCTCTTCCTATCACAAAGAATGTAGCCTGGACTCCCTTGGCCTCAAGTATCGCAAGAATCTCCTCGGTATCCCCTGCTTCCGGGCCATCGTCAAAGGTGAGTGCCACGACCGGCTCCGACGTTTCGACACGGGTGACCATACCCCCGAAAAGCTGCGTGCGCCTTGACTTGCTGAATCGCCAAACCGATACTGTCACCAACAGCATCGTTACCAAGCCCACGACTACCAGCCGTAGTATCAGATAGACGCGACTCCGCGCCGGGCCACGAAACAAGTGCCAACCTCTCAGTCCCAGTCCGCCCAGAGCAACCGCTGCCAGTAGTGGAATAACGATTTCAATCATGGGGACAGGCGATTGATGTCACGGGGAAACAAGACCGTTTCCCGGAGATTTGATGCTCCTGTGAGTTGCATCAAGAACCGTTCGAGACCTATAGCAAAGCCTCCATGGGGCGGCATCCCATATCTGAAAGCCTGCAAGTAGCCATCGAATGTTTGCAGATCAGAAATACCCTGTTTTTTCAATGCTCGCTGGTAATCCTCGTATAGATGCAGCCGTTGCCCGCCTGTGACTAACTCAGTGCCTCTGAACAAGAGGTCAAAGCTGTTGGAATAGCGGGGGTTTTCAGGATCCGGGTGTGTGTAAAACGGCCGTTTTTCTATAGGATACCCTGTCACAAACAAAAAATCGGACTGGTATTCTTGTTTGGCCCACTCGCCTAACCAACGTTCATGTTGAGGGGCCAAGTCAGGCTCACCGCGACAATCCTCTTGATGGTGCTGGTAGATGAATTCTTGCGCGTCGGGAAAGTATATGTGTGGAAACACATCGGGAATAAGGGGCATTTCTACTTCGAGCGCCTCTAATTCGGGTGTATAGTTCGCCCGTAGATGTGTAAAGATCCCCCGAATCACATGGCTCAATAAGGCCATCACATCAAGATGGTTGTTGATAAATCCCACCTCAACATCCAGGCTGATATATTCATTAAGGTGCCGGCTGGTCGCATGCGGTTCGGCGCGAAAAACAGGCGCGACCTCGTAGACTTTTTCGAACACTCCTACCATGATCTGTTTGTAGAATTGTGGGCTTTGCGCTAGGTAGGCAGGACGGCCAAAGTAATTAACCGCAAAAACATTGGCGCCGCTTTCTGTCGCGGATTCTACAAGTTTGGGCGTTGCAATTTCGGTGAAACCCTGTTGATCGAGATAGTTCCGAAATCCCTGCATGACACCTGCGGATAGCCGGAAAAGGGCTTTTTTCTGGGGATACCGCAGTCCGAACGGCGCATAATCCAGGAATGTATCTAAATGCGCTTTAAGCTCCGGTTGGTTGATGGAAAACGGTAAGCCTTCCGAAACACGGGACAGTGCTTTGATTTCGGGTTGGTGAATTTCATACCCGCCAGGAGCCTGCGCTTCGGCAGCTACAACGCCCTGTACTTCAATTACACTTTCTGGTAATACATTATCCAGTTGAGCGGCTTCCGATTTCGTTAAAAACACCTGGACAATGCCGGATACATCGCGTAGCGTGAGAAAATTTACTTTCCCTAACTTTCGTAGGTTATGCACCCACCCGGCGACTTTTACTTTCTGGCCTATGTAAGCGCCTAATTCAGAGCCATATATACGTTCCATAATTTACTCCCTTGAAAATAGCGAATTACGGATTCAATTTTCATCCTACTGCTGGTGAACGCACCGCGTTAATGGGTAATTCCTCTGAAAATAGCGAATAGCG
>JAFGFI010000474.1 GCA_016931185.1 Anaerolineae bacterium | reverse complement strand
CAGGCGGCCATTGACGCCGCCGCGCCCGGCGACGAAATCCGCATGGCGCAGGGCGTCTACACTGCCGTGACCGCGCTCGAATATGCTCTGGGCGGTTGGACGCAAACGATCACCCAGAGCATGTTCATTAACAAGAGCCTGACGGTGCGCGGCGGTTATACGATTACCGATTGGACGACGGCGCATCCCATTAGCTACCCCACAGTGATTAATCCGCAGGGGCGTGGGCGAGGAGGCGTGATTAGCACTCCCGACACGAACATCCCCATCACGGTGACGCTGGAAGGAGTAGCTATCACCAACGGCTATGCGCAAGGCAGAGGCGGCGGTCTGTACGTCGAAGGCGCCAGCGTGGTCATCAGCGATTGCTACATGCACCACAACTACGGCGGATCGCTTGCCAGCGCCCTGTATCTCGGCGGAGAGACGATAACGTTGACCCGCAGCCGCATCGAGAACAACACAGGCGCGGACTATGGTCACGGCATTGTGGTGGAGATGGGCAGACTGACGTTGTCCGGGAACCGCATCACGAATAATGCCAATGGCCTACTCCTATGGAGTACAACAGCGACGCTAGTCAACAATGTCATTGCGGCTAACGACGAAGATGGATTATCCATAATTGGAGGTAGCGTGCAGGCATGGCACACAACAGTCGCCGATAACGGCACAACGGGCGTGGACGTTGTAAACTCAGGGCAAGGGGCAGGGCATTTGGTAATGACCAACACCATCATTGCTGGCCCTGGCACGGGCGTGAAAGTGACAGGTAATGATTTTGATCCATCCACGGTGCAGTTAGTAGCAACGCTATGGGACAATGTTACAGACACCCATATTGTACAGGGAGGCCAAATTGCGCATACCCGCGATTTTCACGGCGATCCGGCTTTTGTAAGTAGCGCCGACTATCACCTAACCGCCGCATCTCCGGCGCGGAACCGGGGTTGGCCCACGAGTGTGAAACACGATATCGACGGGGAGGATCGAGATCCGCTGCCAGACTTAGGGGCAGACGAGGTTTTCGATCCGGAGAGCATCCGGCAGGTGTATTTGCCGCTGGTAGTGAGGTAGGAGGTTAACAACAGCAAATCACAAAAAGGAACAAATCGGTGGGGTAATGTCAGGACATTCGTTTAGTGCAAGGATTTACAGACCGATACCGATTCGCTCCCTTTCCAAATTCGTTGTCATTATCTTGGCAAGCACAACAGCGAATCGTAAAAAGCAATGAATCAGTTGAGCGGAGTCAGGCCATTAGATAACATTTTTCTAATTTACTGTACATTATCAAAACCTATAATGATGCACTTGCGCTCGCGAAACTAAATTACGCGTAATTTCCTGAGCTACCAAACGTGGTATGACGACTATTAGTTTTTCACCTATGAGGTCTAGTAAACGCGCTGCATCGGGGTCACTTTCTTGCAGTCCGTGAATGAAAGCACAGCTATCTATACAGATGTGCATATTCCGCCTCAAAGATTTCCTGTCGCGTCTTGCGCATTTGCTCAACCACTTCTTCCTTGGTGCGGCCTACCTGAAGACCACCTTCTTTTTGTATCAAATCGCGCAGAGCTTGTAAGTCCTGTTGCCAAGTGCGGTGTTTACGAGCATCCTTGACCCATTGAGCTAACATCTCAATTAAGTCAATCTCTTCTTCTTGAGCCAAGGACTGTAATTCAGTATACATGCCTTGGGGGATTTCCAAAGTAATTGTAGAGTTTGTTTGCATTTTTACCTCCCATGTGTGGAGCTAATTTCTTACTAAGTATATCACAAAAGTCTAACTTAGGGATGTTCGGCTTGCGTTTCGTAATTTAGTGCAACCTATGGTTGCCATTCATAATTCAAAATAGGAGGTGTTGTATGTATGTAAAACGTTTATCGTTAGTAGTTTTCATAACTCTGGTTCTGGGCCTAAGCACGGCCTTCGCCCTATCTCTTGGCGCTGCGCCTGCCGCGCTGGAACCGGGCGGCGTGGTGGTGCCGCTTGGGTCGCGGCAAGCGGACTTGCGCGCGGCGTATTCGGAGCCGCTGGCGCATCTGTATGACGACGGCCGGCTGCACCGGCTGGCAATGGGGGACGAAATCAGCGGCACCGCGCTGGTGCCGGGGCCGGCGGTGATGGGAGATTTGTATTTCCCACCTGGGGAGGGCGACTACGAGGAGGAGGGCGACCACGGGGGTCGCCCCTACACGGCGTACTCGTTGCAGGGGACGCTGCCGGTGTCGCGGGCTTACGCGCTGTTCCCGGGACGGGTGGCAGTGCTGCGTTCCACAGTCACGCTGCCGGCGGAGATGGATGAGGGCTACGTGGTTGCGATGTGGGAGATCGCCGAGATCCGCCAGGTGTTCGAGGGCTATCTTATGAACGCGGTGCCCTATGACGTGCTGACGGAGAATGAAGTTGCGGCGGGGTTGGAGGATTACGATCTGTTGATCGTGCCCAGCATTCGCAGCGACGCCCGTGGGGACGTCATCAGCCTGCTGGATGAAAGCGGCGCGCTGGCCAGTATCGCGGCCTTCGTGGAAGCGGGCGGCACACTCTACGCGCAGGGTACAGGGCTGTACATCGCGCAGGAAGCGGGGGTATTGCCCTCCGGCACTGTTGACGCCGAAGCTCGTATCACCCTGGTGACCGAGGACTTAATCGCCAACCGGGGCCGCCTGGAAATTCTGCAACCCGATTCCCCTCTGGCCTGGTCATGGCTCGTTGATACACTCTACATTCTCGACGCGCCCGTACTATGGCCGGATGAAGGCGGGCAAATCGAGGTCATCGCAGAATTAACCAATGCAGAAGATGGAACGTACCCCGCCGTTATCCGCTATCCGGTGCAGAACGGTACAGGACAGGTCATCGGTGTGATAGGTCATCCCACAGATGCTGCTCGCCGCAACGAACTGCCGCTCTTTATGAACGCGCTGCTGCTCGCGCTCTCCGGCAAAGCCGATTTCTACGGCGACGCCATCCAGACCTGGAACCCAGATTACGATCCACACGAATTCCCGGCCTATGAAAGCGTACCGGTCAGCGCGACATTGTACGTCGAAAACCTCTGGGATACCCCACTCTATCAAGCCGTAGTAACCGAAACTGTATCTCCAGGGTATCGTGTATTATCCGAAACGGTCCATCCTGAGCCACACTCACTGTATACGACGGCCGAGGGAAGTACACTGCTGATATGGACGTTAGGTGATCTTGCGCCGCACGCGCGTGTATCCCTACAGTATCAGGCGGAGACCGATCCGGATACACTGGCTGCCGGAAAGGGCACGTTTAGCACGGGGGAATTGCACTACCTTGAATTGCCCCCCGATGTTGAGACGATCTTCTTACCCACGCGAGGACAATCACGCCATGCTACGCATAGACCCTTCGTCCTTACGGCAAAAATGGCCGCCCGGCTCGTTGGCGACCGCGACATTGAAGGCGACCGCTACTTTGTCATTCCCGATGACGGCATCTACCTGGACGTGGCCCTGCCGTTGGAGAACAAAGAGGAGACGCTGGCCTCGTCGCTGCACATGCAGGATTGGGTGTATCTGCTCGCGCCGATTGTGGATATTGAGAACCAACACATCATTCTTAATGCCAACGACGGCGAGACGATCTGGGTCAAGAACGAACCCTATCTGTGGGACGCACGCAAAGACTATCCCGAATGGGAGGGCGCGACCTCGCCCACACAGACAATCACGCTGGAAGACTGGCGCGCGCTGCCGGAGGCGGAACGCCCGCGCTGCGTCTTTACCAGCACCTACGGCATCCACATTGACCCGCCGCCCATGCGTGCATCAACGGCAATTACCGACTACGGTTCCTTCATCACGATACCGCCAACGTACACGGATGCGATTACGGTCATCAACCATGAACTATGGCTACCCTGTATGCCCCTGGACTGGGACTTGGGGGATTTCCCCGCCTACTGGTATGAGGAACCGGCAGTACGCTATGGCGTCCACTCCCGTGAACTATTTGAACGCGACGTCTATTTCCACGGCACCCCCCGCGAGGATGCGGTGGTGATGCCCTACGACGCCGGTTCGGTCTACGTGCTGGCAGGGACATACCCTGTGCCCTACCGCGAGTACCTGGAACACGCGGAGGCTTATGCAGCGCGGGCGACTTCGGCTTCAGAATTGACTTATATGGATGTCTGGTCGCGGACGCACACCCTGACCTTCCGCGCCAGTTTCTACGACGTGTGGGATTGGGATGCATGCACGACGTGCGATATCAGTGAGCAGCACGCCGGGTTTGCCGTCACTTTCGGCATCTGGGCCGATTTGGACAACGACGGTGAACACGAGACCCTGGTGCGCGAGATTCCTACCCGCCTGGATGACGCGCAGTTGCAGCTTTTGGGCAAAACCTACAGTGTCAATGATGAGGATGATTTCACCATCCCTGCCGGCGAGAATTTGATCGACCTGCCCATCTTCCACGGTCTGGGTATCAAGATCGGGCCGAAAGCAGCGACCTGGTACGATTCCTGGCGCAGTGTAGGGCCGGGGACAAGCGAGCTTTTCACCGTGACCGAGGGAGTGGACTACGACGATCTCTACTTCCGCCAGGTTATCCCACCCGGTTCATGGGCATCCTTCGTCGTCTCGGCGACGATTGAAAACTACCCTTTCAACCGCGAGGGACAATTCAAACTCCACGACGGCGGGCGATTGGTCTACCGGCAACAGATCGCCGGGCCGAACCGCTACGAAGTCTATGACGCCCACGTGCATACCGCCGAGGGTATGCGCAGTGATGGTAATATCCAAAAGACCGGTGGGCCTATCCAGGTGAGTGTCTACAGCGACACGTTAATGTTTACCTACAAAATCTGGGATAAATATGATGCCCGCGACTTTGGCGATACTTACGATCCCTTTATGAAAAGTTGGGGCTACGGCGACCTGGTATGGACGACCTACGTAGGAGGGCGCGAGGATAAGACAGTTTTCAGCAGTGTGCTGGGAGAAGGCGACCACGCTATCGTGCGCGTCGCGCTGGATAACAATACCGGCATTACTCTCACCCACCTGAACGTCGAACTGGGTACGATCCCCGGTATCACCGTTACACATCTCTACACCGATCCTGAAACCGCGCCTGAACCGATCTGGCCGGAATTGACCTTCCTCAACCGCGCCGATGTACCCGATGCATGGCGTAGTGTGTGGTACTTTGAGATCCAGGTGGGGGATGTAACCGAAGATTTATGGGGGAAAGTTATCGAAATCCCCGTGATAGCGACGGCGGACAACTTCCCAACCGGCAAACCCTACGATGAAGTTCCCCCTGCCCGCATTGCACTACAACGTCCCGGCGATGCGGATCCCGTCTACGCATCGGGGCCGGCTCATAGCCTGGTGCTGACCGATGTGCTGCCCTCTGATGTGGTTTTGAACGCGGCTGCCTGGACGACCGATTCCACGGCAGTGGTTGACGTGCAGATGGCCCTGGATGCAGATGCCGGCGCGTTTACACAGGACACCGCAAGCGAAGTTTACGCCGGCCTAGTGCCCACGCGAGCGACCGCGCTGACCTATACGGTGGATGAAAGTGGCCTGGTCACATTTATGCTGCCCGCCGAAGTGCAGTCCATACCACTGGAAACGCCCCTCTACGTTATCGCGCCCGCCACGTTAGTGCGCGCACAGCACGGCCCGAATGTCGTCAACGCGGGCGCGGGCATTGTGTACACCGATCCATTTGAGATGCAATGGACAGCACAATCCGACCCTGTTATCGTCGAAGCCCATGGTGCAGCGGTATGGGTAGATTACAACTGTAATGGAGGAACAGTCCCCTCGCGCAGGGCCAGTAGGGGGGATGCTGGCGACATTTATGTCATCGACGGCGTGTGTTATATTCCTGATGACGGGCCGGCAGACGTGGAAATGGAAGTTATCGCGTACAACAACGGAGATGCGATTGCGAAGAACGTGACCATCACACTGAATTTACCGGAGTGGGTGTCGGTTACAGCGGCAACGCTTGAATGGCAGGCATTGGATGAGGGCCACGTGACGTGGGGATTGGGAGATCTAGCCCCCGGTCAATGGAAGCTGGTGAACATTACCTTCCACGTTGAACTACTTGGCGGTGGTGATGAAAGGCGCGCGCTACAGGCAACATCCGTGATGACCATTCGCGATCTGCTTGGTATTGAGTATACCCACGGCATCTTCGTGGACGGTACCAGCGAACAAACTGTGTCCGGGAAAGTTGGCGGACCTTTCTGGTTCAAGGTATACAGTCTGGAACGCGGCGCCCTGGTTTACCTGCCGCTCGTGATGCGTGACTATCTCACTCCTGTAACCATCCCGGTGCAAGTTGGGATAGAGATTCCCGAGCGAGATATAGCCTACCAGGGTGAGGTCTTCTACAGTGAGACACTGCGCTTGCCCGAGATACTGCCGGATACGGGCACCTTCTACCTCTCATCACAACCCGACGCCGTCGCGCCCATTATGGTGGATGACGAACTCGCGCTGGTGATAGGCAATACAGATGTCTTTACCTATCGCTTCTCGCTAGATGGGCTACCGCCAGAGCCACCCGTGCCGGCCGTGGTCGAAATTCCATCCACGGTAATGGCGCAATTGGCAGGACAAGTGGTGACCCTCGAGTACCGCGATGTATACGGGGCAAAAGTTGAAGCCACAGAAATATGGTGGATTTGGATGCCATAGTTTATGGCAAGCAATATGTGAGAAGGCCGGAGGAAAATATCCTCCGGCCTTTTTCACTTTAACCTTCCAGGAAGCTTAGAATGGCTTGATCATGCAGCAAACCGGCGTCCATCCCGTGTATTTAGCCGGTGTAAGGGACTCACAGCTTCCTGGAGGGTTCAAATGCGATAGCCCTATGTGAATCCGCGTCCCGTAAAAATTAGGCGCATAGATAGCAACTTGGGTTATAATAACATCATCATAGATATGCTTCATTTGAGTTAGTGGACACGTAAAACGTAGCGTAAAAATACCGCAATTATGGTCTGGAGATCTTTTTAAAGAAGGCATTTTTCGTTGCCGCACTACGCGCGGCAACGAAAAATGCCCCCTAAAGAGTAGCTCTAGCCACATTTATACTGATTAAACAGATAGCTAAGTCCGTTACCGTTTCACACATAAAAAAGGAGAATATTTAATGTTAACTGCTAATATTTTAAAAGGATCGCAGATTCGCCTGACGGCGTTGAATGAAGATGATTTATCAGTTGTTGCTCATTGGTATGAGAACGCAGAGTTTATGCGTTGTTTCGATGCACTTCCATGTTATCCGAAGACGAAAGCGACGTTGGGAGAATGGTTAAAGGAACTTCAAAAGGCATCAGATGCTTATGTGTTTGCGATCCGGCGGCAATTAAATAATATCTTGATCGGTTATATTGAGTTGGAAGGCATCTTGTGGACACATCGTACCGGCTGGTTGAGCATAGCCATCGGGGAACCCGGTAACTGGGGACAGGGATTCGGTACGGAAGCGCTAAGCCTGGCATTAAATTTTGCCTTCAACGAATTGAATTTGTACCGGATACAGGCGACAGTCTTCAGTTATAATGAACGCTCTGACGCACTATTTCAAAAGCTAGGGTTTCAACGCGAGGGAACATTCCGCGAGTTTATTCAACGCGATGGGCAACGCTATGATATGATGTTGTATGGATTATTGTGCCATGAGTACCAGCGACACGCACAGAAGGAATAAATTTTAAATTTGTGAATTTAAAATTGATCAATTGTCCTAAAAAAAACAGGAAGAGAACATGAAAATTGAGATTAAGTCGGCAGCCACGCAGCAGGGACGTGAGGCAATAACAGAAATAATGGCGGCTTCCTACACGACGGATTTTGACTGTGTGCCGCCAGAATGGGCACTGGCGTATGTAGTGGAAGAAATACCTGTCTCCTTCATTATCATCGATCCGAATAAGTATATGGAATTCCCCGGCGGCGACCTGCGCTTTGCGTTCATCAACGACGTTGCGACACGCGAGTACCGGCGTATGGAAGGCCACTTCCGCGCATTGATGGAGATCGCATTTGCGCGCATCCAAAAGGCCGGCATTCCCTGGGTGCTGACGCACGGGCGTTATCCACTCTACCGGAGATTCGGTTTCGACGTGTTTACACATCACGCGGGACTTTTCATCACTCCAGAACAGATTACTTGCTGTCTGGGGGATGGCCCATCCGATCCTGCACTGTTAGATGTGTTTGCTCCTCCTGCATCACCGGAAGAGCGGTTAGTCATTACGGAGGTTAGAGCAAATACGCCACCAGAAGGCGCTGCTGCGTTGCGAGCTGCCGCTACGTTAGCCCACGAACATGGACGGGAACAGGTCTTCTTCGAACATCCCCCTGCACCGAGTTATGGTTCACGGTATCCCATCTATGCCACGCCAGAGACTCCTTTCACACGGCTGGTATTGTCGTGTGGCGGAGAAGTGCGCATCCAGGGTGCAGACCCAGAGAACGGTAGGATCCCTGATGCAGATTGGATTAAAGTGCTGGACGCGGCGACTTTCACACGGGAAGCAGTATGCGCGCGGGATACGGCGCTCTCCCTGCCCAAGGGGTGTGTTGGGCTTGTTACGGATATAGGAGCCGTCTATATTGACACAAGTAGTGATAGGGTCCATGTGTCCGATATAATTCCCCCTGACACACCCACCTTCAACTGGCCTACTTCAGCCCTGGCACAACTGGTGACGGGGTATCAGTCTGCCGGTGTACTCAATGCGCGTTATCATAGCTTACTACCGGATAAGATGGTGACATTTCTCGACACTCTTTTCCCCCAAGTCTGGCGTCTCTCCCGTAATGAGAGTTGGACATACAAAGCATGAAATGTGAGATGTGAAATGTAAGAAATTTCATGTTTCGCGTCTCGTGTCTGTCCCGCCTATTCCAATCTTCGCTCTTTTGCATTATTATAGAAGATAGAAGGTAAACCCGGTTTATGTGATTTGGGTGCGTTTCAAATAAGTTGGGATACAGGTGCAACGCACTTCGGAAAGTGCATCGCACCGGCTTTGCTCAACTGCGATGAAACACACCCATGTGATTTTCACTGGAATCCAAATTCACTAACGAAAGGAGCGTGAGTTATGCGTACTTTATATCGAGTCATTCTTGCGATTCTATTGGCGGGTATGTCATCTTGTTCTCTCCTGGGAGGAACGCCAACGCCTTACATGGATGGTTCACAGCAGGTTGTTGTGCCAACTGCAACACCGTTAGGGTTTGCAACAGCGATTCCCTTACCATCCGCAACTCTAGTGTCACCTGTTACGACGCCATCACCCCCCTCCCCCACACCCATCAGCCAGCAAATCACGTTGGAGGATCCGGCCAACGGGAATGTCGTCGGTAATCCGGTCAATGTGCAAGGACGGGTCACACTGATGCCCTTTGAGGCCACGCTTGTTATACGTATATACGACGCGCGCGGGCAAGTAGCGGCGGTAAAAGCCGTGACGGTGCAACCTGATGCGAATGGAACAGGCACATTCACTGCCCAAGTGACATACGGTGGAATTACCGGAGCAGGGCGGATTGAAGTTGTGGACATGAGTGCTGAAGACGGTTCTGTCATCGCCGGTACTTCAGCAGCAGTAACGTTAACCGGATTTCCAAGCGGTGGCTATATTGAGGTGCCCGCGCCACAGGCTCGCGTCACGCTGCCACTGCGTTTGTTAGCGCGGGGGGGACAACCAGGCGGCAACGTCAATATCACAATAACCTGGGACGATGGCACACAATTTGTGCAACTAGGGGAGGTATTACAGGGGCGCGATGGGCGAGGGCTGGTGATCACAACCCTAGATTGGGTAAGTGAATCACGCCCGGCGCATCCGCGCACTCAGCGCGCTACCCTGCAAGTCCATAGTTCCACAGGACATCCCCTGGCGTGGCAGGAATTCACCGTTCTGCACCCAGATGATCCGGGGACCATGGGGGTGAATGTTTATTGGGTTAAGAATGGCGAGGTAGTCACCCATCCCATCCGCATACCGCGCACGCTGGGTATGGGGCGCGCGACTTTGGACACACTGCTCTGGGGACCGGTACCGGGCAATCTGGAAGGCTTCACCTCCGCGGTCCCCACACCTAAGGAGATCTTGAGCTATCCCAACCGGGGTGCAAATTGGGGCGAACGCACGCGGCTTGGCAATCTGACCATCATAGAGGGTGTGGCACGGGCCGATCTTTCGCCAGAAATCCTGGCTTATAATGGCGGTGCGACGCAGGTACTCCTCATCCGCGAGCAGATCGAACAATCGCTGTTGCAATTTTCAACGGTAAATACGGTGATTATCACTGTAGACGGACAACCCGATATGTTGGAGCCGTGATAGATATTGCATAATGCGTAAAACATGAGAAGATTGTAAAAGTCAGGAGTTATGAATTAAGAGTTATAGATTATGAATGAACAACGAACCATATCCCCCCAGGTAGAACCGGAAGAAGTCGTGCTGGATCGGGCATTGCGCCCACAACGTTTAGATGATTTGATCGGACAGGATCGGGTGCGTGAGAATTTGCGTATCCTTATTGAGGCGGCAAAGCAACGCGAGGAGCCCTTGGAGCACGCGCTGTTTTATGGCCCACCAGGTTTAGGCAAGACAACACTGGCCCATGTGATCGCCAATGAAATGGGAGCCAACATCCGTGTGACCTCCGGCCCTTCTATCGAGCGGGCGGGGGATTTAGCCGCCATCCTCAGCAATTTGCGCCAGCATGAAGTGTTGTTTATTGATGAGATTCACCGGCTTGGTAAAGCGGTAGAGGAGATCCTATATCCGGCAATGGAAGACTTTGCGCTCGATCTGGTCATTGGCCAAGGGCCAGGAGCGCGCACAGTGCGGCTTAGCTTACCGCAGTTCACCGTGGTCGGTGCGACAACACGCCTGGCCTTGCTCTCTGCACCATTGCGCACGCGCTTTGGCGCGATCTACCGCCTGGATTTTTACGATCAAGAAGCATTGGCAAAGATTGTAACCCGCGCCGCGAGCGCGCTCCACGTGCCGTTAGAATCGGATGGGCGTGACGAGATCGCGCGCCGTGGGCGGGGAACGCCGCGTGTGGCCCTACGTCTGTTGCGCCGCGTGCGCGATTATGCCCAGGTGCGTGGAGATGGCGTTATTACCGGCAAGCTCGCCAATGAGGCGTTAGCCTTACTGGAAATTGATGGACGGGGACTGGATGACCTGGACCGGCGCGTGTTGCGATCCATCATTGAAAAGTTCGATGGGGGACCGGTAGGATTGGACACAATAGCTGCATCCATCGGCGAAGCTTCCGATACGATTATGGATGTAGTAGAACCTTACTTATTACAACTCGGCTTTCTTGACCGCACGCCCCGCGGCCGGATGGCTACCAAACTGGCTTACGAACATCTGAATATCGCGTATGAAAAGCTAGAACAAGGAACATTATTTTAACCATAAGTCAGATATTGGAAGCCGGTTGCCAAAACTAGCTTCCAATATCTGACTTCCGGTATCGAGCATCCAGATGTTAACAAACGGGACCGTTCTCCAACATCGCTATCGTATTGACCGCCTGCTGAGTCTGAGCGGGACGGGGGGAACTTATTGCGCCTGGGATATGATGACACAATCCCAAGTAACGCTTAAGGAATTAACGCCACAACCCGATCTCACCACAACGATGCTGTTTCGTCTACAGGGACGATTGCAGCACGAAGCTAAAGCCCTGATGCGCCTTGATCATCCCAATTTAGTGCGCGTTCTCGATTTCTTTGAGGAAAAGGCAAATGCTTATCTGGTACTTACGTATGTCGAGGGAGAGACACTCGCAGAGCGTATTGCAAAGCGTGGCGCGCAACGCGAAGCAAACGTATTAGATTGGGCGGCGGCGCTGTTAGATGCACTGGCCTATTGCCATAACCAGGGTGTGATACACCAAGATATTAAGCCACAAAACGTGTTATTTGCTCAGGATAAAGCGGAACAGCAGCGCGTGATGTTAGTGGGGTTTGGGTTAGCCAAGCTGTGGGATCCCTATGACCCGCGTACCTGGGCGGCCGTGCAGGTATTGGGGACTCCAGAGTATGCTTCACCTGAACAGTGGGGATTGCAACCCGGCAAGATTGACGCGCGCAGTGATCTGTATTGTTTGGGAGCCACCCTTTATCAAGCGTTGGCAGGACACCCCCCCCTCACAGCAGGGGAACGCATGGCCGATCCCTATGAATTTTTGCCGCTCAAAGAATTGGGCACGCGCGTGAGCGAGCAAACTCAAGCTGCTATTCTCAAAGCGATGGAACTGCCCCGTGAGCGACGGTTTCGAGATGCAGCGGAGATGAAGTCGGCCTTATTGGATAAACCCGCCGGTATGATGATGCCTATCGGTCGCCCGGCATTTTCGATGCTTGAAACCGGCGGGCTGGCGTGGGGGTGGATAGTGCGCACAGGATTGATTGTGATCGCGGTGGCATTGTTGATAAGTCTGGTGAGCGTAGCCGGAAGTCAATTACTCTTAGGACGCGCGCGCAATCTGATCCCTCCTCGGTTCACGGCAACCTCAGAAATCACAAGAACGATGGAAATACCGGTGACAGCCACGATAACACCTACACCAACTGCGTCTCCCTCCTCTATTCCATTTACGCCTTCACCTTCACCAACGCTGCGCCCTACTTCGTTGGCGCCAGGGATGTCAGAAGGCTGGTCGCAGGTATTGGTGGATGCGTTCACGGATAACGCTCATGACTGGATTGTGACGGAATATGCCGATGATTGGGGTACGGTCAAGCGCACTATCGCCAATGGAACCTATCGTTGGGAGATCACGGCTTTCCAAAGTGTGGGGCGCTGGTGCATGCCCGAAATGGGGATCGTGTCCGATTTTTACCTGACAGTCGAGGCGCACCAAGTTAGTGGGCCAGAAGATGCCGCGTATGGATTGGTTTTTCGCCATAGTGAGGGCAATTACTATCTTTTCAGTGTGCGCGGAGATCGCCACTTTCGTTTCAGCTTATGGGCCGGCTATACCTGGATTCCCATCATTGACTGGACGGAGACTTTTGCCATCCAGGTGGGTGAAGTAAACCGTTTGACGGTGATAGGAGAGGGAGATCATTTTACCTTTTACATCAACGAGCAACAAGTCGCGGACGTGAACAATGATCAGTTGACCCGTGGTGAGTGCGGCTTGTCTGTTTTACTGGCAACACCGGGAGACGCGGTGTTCGAGTTTGACAATTTTGAGCTGCGTGAACCGTAGCATGGGGAGAGTATGTATGATTAATATTTGGGGTGTGTTATTTAATTTTTTATGGATTTTGGGATTAGCAGTATTGTTAGCCACATGGAGTTAT
>JAFGFI010000473.1 GCA_016931185.1 Anaerolineae bacterium | reverse complement strand
GGGCAAACTGCGGTTGACTCTGAGCGGGCACACCGGTTGGGTCTGGCACGCCGCGTGGAGTCCCGACGGCGCGCGGGTTGCTACCGCCAGTTATGATCAAACGATCAGCGTGTGGGATGTGGCGACCGCGCTCGCCCACAAGACGCAGACTGTCGCGCCCCTGTTCACCGTGTGGGGGCACGCCGATGAGGTGCGCCTGGTGGCCTGGAGTCCCGACGGCGTCCGGCTTCTAAGCGCGGGGTTGGATACCGTCGCCCGCCTCACCATCACACGGGTTGATGGGCCGGGCGGTCTGATCGAGACGGCCTGCGCGCACACCGGGCGCAACTTCACACCGGAAGAATGGCTGCGCTTTATGGGCGCGGAGACGCCGTATCGGGAGATGTGCCCGGGGCTGCCGGCGGGGTCAAAATAACGGGGATCAGCGGGCTGGGCGTTTCCGACGCGCGATCCACACGGCGCCGGCGACCAGCGGCAGCAGCGCCGAGCCGCACGTGCCTGAGCCGCCGGCCGGCGTCGGGGTGGCGGGGAGCGCCATTTCCGGGGTCGCCGTCACCACCGCAGCCGGAGTTGGCGGGACGACAGTTTCCACCGCCCCCATGTCCCCATGCAATGTGAAGGCTGCCCAATCCAGCGGGTGGGGATAGACTTGCATTGTATCCAGTTGCGCCTGACGCAGTGCGGCAGCCTTGCCCGCGCCGGTTGTCAGGTGGCCATAGAAGTGCTCCATGAAGAAGCGGGTCGGTTGATCCTCTACCGTCCACAACGATACGACCAGTGAGGGCGCGCCGGCGTAAAAAAAGGCCCGGCTCAAGCCTACCAATTCATCCCCGGCCGTCACGGCCATTTCGTCGCTCAGCCCTTTGAAGGCCGGAACCTGAGTTTCACAGGCAGAGAGCGTGACCAAATCCGCCTGGGCCAGGCGCAGATTCCAAATCTCCTGCACTTCGAGATACCCATCCTTGTGCGCATCCTTGTCC
Source organism: Anaerolineae bacterium (assembly GCA_016931185.1). Classification (GTDB taxonomy): domain Bacteria; phylum Chloroflexota; class Anaerolineae; order B4-G1; family SLSP01; genus JAFGFI01. Next base: position 24,987 of record JAFGFI010000473.1, on the reverse strand, counting down.
GCATCCTTGTCCGCATCTTTGGTCAGATAAATGCGTGAGAATTGGGGGGCGTGGGCGTTGAATTCGGCGTGGGCGGCCAGATGAATGTAACGCGCGCCAGGCGCATCTTGCCAGAAGCGGATTTCGGTAGCCTCCGCGCCGGTGCGCGCCGTGGTGCCCAACAATGCGGCGATGGCCTGGGCTTCTTCCTCAACACCGGGCAGCGGCTTGAGTGCGGCGGATGTGCCAAAAACTAACGCGGGCGCGCCTGCGGCGGACTCGTGTGCCGGGAGATATGACAACACGCTGGCCGATGGGATATATCCGATGACATACGATTCTACCAGGAAGCGCTGCCCATCGTGCAGCGCGCCCCAGGGGATGTAATGCAATGGGCCGTGGGGCGCGATGAGCAGGGCGCCGGTCTGGATGTAGTCGCGGAGCGGGGCAAAGAGCGCCGTGTAGAGATCGCGCGATGCCTGGGGCACAGCTTCCAACCGGGCCGGCTCGCGGAAATCCCGAATCAATGTGTAAAGGGTTTCTTCCGCGACTGCGAGCGGGATAGCATGAAATGCCTCCGGCGTGACGACAAAGGCCAGCGTGAGCGAGGGCATCACGTAATATTCCACCAGTGTGGTATTGGCCGGGAGTGTCTGTTGCACAGTGGTGAGCGCGCCGGCCTGCACACTGCGCAAGGCGGCATACTCCGGATTGCTAAGTTTGATTTGGGTTAACAGCCGATCATGGGCCGAGTAAGCCGCCGCCAGGCGCGTTTGAATCGCCTGACGCCGGTCATCCGATAGATCGGCAGCCGAGAGTTCCGCTTCCAGGGTGTGGATTTCCTCCAGTTGCGTTTGTTCTTTCTCCAACAGTGCGGGGACGTCGGTAGCGCGCGGATTAATACGGAGGTTTCCCATCTGATTGAGGAATGTGCGGGCTTTGGCGCGCTGAACATAGTGGAAGGCGTCCGTTAGCCGCCCCGCGCGCAACAGCAGATGGATGGCATCCCGGTAATAAACGGCCACACTGCTCTCAAGGGCGGTCAGCAATGACTCCACGTGAAAATCGGCGCGCGTCACTTCGATGAGGTCAATGGCCGTGAGTATGGCGGTCAGCGCTTGATCGTTCTGTCCCCAGGTTTCGTAAGCCAGGGCTAGATTTCCCAACACGGCCACTTGCCCGGCGGTGTTTTCCTGCGCCCGGAAAAGCGTGAGGGCTTCCTCGTAGGCGTCTCGCGCTTGCATATCCTGGGATTGCGCGGTGTACGTCATTCCCAGATTGTTGAGAGCGGCGGCGGCCAGCGGTTGGTTCCCCAAATTCACGAAAAGTTGGCGCGCGGTTTGGAATGCCTTTTCCGCGTCTGCGTATGCGCCGCGCTCATAGTAAAGTGCGCCCAGGTTATGCTCAACCAGGGCTTGCCCGGCTGCGTTGCCGGTTTTGTCATACGCGGCGCGCGCGCGTTCATAGTAAAGCAGGGCTTGTTCCGTATCGCCGGTGGCGCGGAAAATTTCCCCCATATTATTGTAGAGTGTGGCTTCGAGGGCGGGGTCTGCCGGCGCGGCAGCCTGCGCCAAAGCCTGCCGGTAGTATTGCAGCGCATCGGCATATTGATTGAGGGCGTAATAGACATTTCCGATATTGATCAGAATCCCCACGAGCTCGGTCGGTTGCAATTGCGCCGCCGCGCCCAGCCTTAATGCGTTTTCAAAATCGGCCAGGGCCAGTTCATAGCTACTTTGCAGATAATACAATGCGCCGCGGTTGTTCAAAACGCGGGCGAGGAGCGCCTGGTCGCCAGTGATTTCCAGCAAAGACGCCGCGCGGGTATAGTATTGGTTAGCTGTATCGAACTGGCCCCACGCCCGGTACACGTCGGCGATGTTGCTCAACGTGGTGGCCTCCAGGGCTTGCGCCCCTGTGGTCTGGGCGAGCGTTAAGGCCTGTTCCTCCATTGCTATAGCCTGTTGATAATCGGCGAGTTGGAGGTAAATGGCCCCTATGTTGTTAAGCGTGGTGGCTTCCATCACCTGGGCGCCGCTTTGTTGATAAAGGGCACGGGCCTTTTCACAGGCAGTCAAAGCAGCCTGATAGTCGCCCTGCGCAAAGCGGAGATTGCACGTATCCAGGTATCGGTCTGCCTGCGCCTTGTCAATGACGCGACTTTCCTCACTTTCTTGAAGCGCTGTGATAACTACGTTATCGAATCCCACCTGCATCGGCTGGTCTTTTTGATAGGCGGCCGCCATCAACATTACCTGACCCGCTTTAAATTCATCATCCTGCGCAGCGGCAATCAATACACCATCAACATAGAGCGCCAGATACCCTTCTCCACACACTCCTTTAACACGGCGGGGCTGTTGGGGAGTTGTTTGGAGCACGTCCGTCGCGCTATTGACGGCCAACAAAACCGGCTCGTCTCGCAACATTTTGATAATGCCATAGCTCCCGTTGCCTTTGAGCATCAACACGTAATAGTTGTTTTTGTCCTGATAGTGACATATCACGCCATAGGCATTGTAATCTCCGGTGGCCGCAAGTTGGGGGGTCATATCCACCTCAATGGTGACATTGGCGAATGCCTGGGGCGGCGCGCCCGAAACGGCGCCCGCTTCTGCGGTAATCACATATTGTCCGGCCACATAAGCAGCGCGGCCGCCCTCCCAATTGCCGACTTCCCAGCCACTTTTGGGATTTGAAAAGTTATCCTGGAATAGAATGGGCGGCGTTTGCTGAAGCGGCGCCGCGTAACCTGATAAAGGACTTCCCAACAAGAGAGTCAGTGTGCCCCATAGGATAATCCACGTTTTCACTGTGTAACCTCCATTTTCAACAGGGAGAAGCCGCAAGAACAAGATAAGGCTGACCGATAAGCATGTCGCGGTTATTCCAACGCCTTGACGGCGGGTTTATCGCCTAACTTTTCATAAGATTGGATGGCCGCGGCGCGATATGCCGCAGTGCCCATCACCCGCCACAATCCCACATACGCGGCCGCCTGGCTTTCCACATCCCCCAATGCCTCCGCGCGCTGTAAAGCCGCCTGATAAGCGGCCTGCGTGTCATCTTCAGGCGCGCGCATTTGCATCAACACATCCCCACGCCACAGATACACGGCGGGCGCATCCTGCGTCTCGGCGACGGATTCCAGCAACCGCCAGGCTTCGCCCCACGCGCCGCGCCCGCCCTCGGTCGGCGTCCAGGTGGCATAGCATACCGCCAGCGTAAAATCACGGGCAGCGACATCTATTCCCGTGAGTGCGGCCACCGGATCGCAGTGCGCCTTGAGCGCGGCCCGTTGTGCGTCCGTCGCTACCTGGAAGCCGATACCCTTCGCCGGGTCTTCGCTAGACTCCGTTCCGGTGTCGTTATCCCACACCGCCAACAGGTAATCCGTTTCCGGGGTCAAGGCCGGGGCGTCGGTAGGGTACTGGAACTCATTCCCTACCACTGCCCCCTCGCTCCAGATCTCTTCCCCACTCTGAACGATGGCGACGGTATAATCGCTGGCGCCTGTGGAGTTCCACCGCAGCAAAGGGCGGTCTTCCAAAACCAGGGTATTGCGGGGATACTGGATGTAGGGTACGGTGGCGATGATGCCGCGATGTTGGGACGCTTGATAGACCAGAGCTTTTTGCCCCGGCGGGCAGACTGCTTTGTGCGTGCCACTTTCCAACATCTTGAGTTGTAAGTTGCCGCACAGCACCGTAACCTGGCCGGAGACTTCCAGTGTATCGTCCGGCTGAATCAATGCGCCAAAGCCCACCGCCGTGGATGCCGTCCAACCCGCGCGTTTCAACTGCGCGCTACCGGTGATTCCGACGATCAAGTTATGATAAGCAGCAGTGGGTTGTGGTGTGGGCGTCGAGGCGCCATTACAGCTTAATACTATCAGCAGCATTAACAGGCTTCCCAGAGCAATCAAAGTGCGTTTCATTTTCCCTCTCCCGCAACATAGTGGCAGGTTGAAAGTTCAAAAACAGCCTTCCTCATTTTATTCAATTATGGCGATTTTCCAATTTGAACTAATACAGGTTGCAATTCATCCAGTGAAACCGACCTTGTGGCAGTTCTGGACAAAACTCCAAAGGCGTCTACAATCCACTTGCAAGCACTTTGATCATGCAAACTATTTTTGATAGAATGTGAGCACAAAGATGTTCATAGCACGCTTCCCTACATTGCCACAAACCTGGCAGGCGCCATAAACAATGCCGACAGACTCACTTTCGACCTATCGCTTTCCCGCGCTGCTCACCACCTCGGACTCCAACATCATTGAGGATTTCTTTGCGCCGGCGTTGCGCGCTTCGATCCGATATGATCGCGGCGTGGGGTTCTTCAGCGCGGGATGGTTGCGCATCACGGCGGAAGGGATGACGGCTTTCGCGCAGAATAGCGGCCGCGCGCGCTGGGTAACCAGCCCCATTCTCAGTGAGGCGGATTGGGATGCCTTGTCGCTCGGCGAGGCCGCACGCACTGACAGGGTTCTACACACTGCGCTGGCGGTTGCCCTGGATAACCTGGCGCGCGAACTCCAGGCCAACACGCTTTCTGCCCTGGCCTGGCTTGTCGCCGACGGCATCCTCGATTTTAAACTTGCGCTGCCCCGCAATAAGTTGGAACGCGGCGATTTCCATGACAAGTTTGGGATTTTCACCGATGCGGAAGGCCATCAGGTCAGCTTTAATGGCTCTTACAACGACAGCATTCAGGGCACGCGCAATTACGAGTCTATCAAGGTCTTCTGTTCCTGGGATGCGGCGTTTGCCCCGTTAGTACAGGCGGACGCCGAACGCTTTGAGCGTTTGTGGCGCAATCAAGACCCCAATGTGCAGGTCTTCGATTTACCCACCGCCGCGCGCGAGCGGATTATCCGCCTGCGCACCCAAGAACGCCCCTACGCGGAACCGGATTGGAAAAAGCTCCAACAGTTGAAAGAGTCTTGCTTGCCGTACCGGCTCACTGTTGCTCAGGCGCGTCCCACAGTATCTCCCAACATTACTTTGCGGGATTACCAGGAACAGGCCATCGCGGCGTGGCTGGCGCATCAAGGGCGCGGCTTCCTGGAGATGGCTACCGGCACAGGGAAGACGATTACGGCCCTGGCAGCCTCGGCCCGGCTTTTCGAGCAGCAGCAACGCCTGGCCGTGGTGGTGGCTGTGCCCTATCAACACCTGGTTGACCAATGGGCCACAGAAGCCCAGGCCTTTGGGTATCGCCCGCTGCTGGCATATCAGAGTAAGTCCCGTTGGATCAACGAGCTAAATCACCAGATCATTGATTTCAACGGCGGGCATCGGGATTTCATCTCGGTCATCGTCACGCACGCTACGTTCATTGCCGCTGATTTCCAAAACAGCCTGGCGCGGCTGAACGGGCCGGCGCTCCTTATTGCCGATGAAGCTCATCACCTGGGGGCCGAACAAGGGCGACACAGCTATCCAGAAAACATTGCCTTTCGTCTGGCGCTTTCCGCCACGCCGGATCGCTGGTTTGACGATGAGGGCACGGCCCTATTGCGCGCCTACTTTGGCGAAACGGTCTTCGCCCTGCCGCTCGAAGCCGCCATCGGTCTGAGCCTGACGGAATACTATTACTATCCCTACCTGGTGGCTTTGACGGATGAAGAGATGGAAGCCTACCAGGAGCTTTCGCTCAAGATTGCGCGGGTGGCGAGCCGCAAGGACGAAGAGGGGCAGCAGCTTCTCAAACGGCTGTTGATCAAACGCGCCGATGTGCTCAACCAGGCCGAGAATAAGCTGCCGGTTTTGTCTGAACTGGTGGATGCTGTATCGGATATGCGACATACGCTTTTTTACTGCGCGCCGGGGCAGATTGATGAAGTCGTACAATTATTGGGATGGCACAAGGGTTTATTGATTCACAAATTCACGGCGGAAGAAAGCACTGAAGAACGGCAGCGACTGCTGACCGGCTTTGCTAATGGCGAGTGGCAGGCTTTGGTCGCGATGAAGTGTCTGGACGAAGGCGTTGACGTGCCGGATACCCGGACGGCGTATTTCCTGGCCAGCAGTAGCAATCCACGCGAGTTTATTCAGCGACGGGGGCGGATACTGCGGAAAGCGCCCGGTAAAGAATTTTCGGTGATTCACGACCTGATTGTGGCGCCACCGACGGCCTGGACGGCAACACAAGATTCAGCCGAGTTTGAGTCTGAACGTAGTGTGGTGCGTCGGGAGCTACAACGCTTCAAGGAATTTGCAGGACCGGCGCGGAACAAACATCAGGCATTGGATGTAATTTGGGATATTGCCACACGTTACGGGTTACGTGATTTTTGATGGAGGTAAACCATGCTTAAAGATCGGTTAAAAGAGTTGTTTCTGACTTATGATCCGGCAATTCAGCGAATTGTCTATGAGGTTGGCGAACTTGAGCAACAATACATTTCGATGGAACGTCCCCGGGTGAAGGATCAGATTGATGAAATCATCACCCGCATTGCACAGCGGCAATTGGAACGCAATGGGACTGAAGAATATGAGCTTTTCATCTCTAATTGATAATCTATTGGGCACGTCATCTAACGGGGACTAAAACTATGAGCGAACTCATTGATCTCCACAAGCATTGTTTTATATTATCAGGTCTATTGGCAGAAGTGTATCAAATTCTGCCCTCAGCATCTAGTGCAAGTGACATCTCTTGGTTGAGTGCTGGCGACTGGTTGAAAATCGCCGCAGGAGTAGAGAAGGTTGAGATAAATACGAGCCGTTTTGATGAAACTGTTATGTGGTGTAGTTCTGCATGGGAGTACGAATCGAAAAGAAGTGAACTGTTAACGCAGATTGCTACACACTTGACGACTTTTAACTTCGTTTGGGGATCTTTTGAGAGTGTGATCAAAATTATTAATCCCCTCCAAGTTCCCCCTAGCGTCAAGAAAAGAGCCTATGCGATTGACAACGCTATATTCTATCTAAAAAATGAATTTGACCCATCCCCACGAATTCCATTGTATGATGATACACTGGCACAATTAAGATCAGTTTTACATTCCCATTCCCAATATCAGGGCCTTGACAACGAATTCAAAATAGATTCGTTTAAGAGCATGTCTGGTTTGGGTATCCATATAGTGCGGATCATCAGGAACAATTTTGCCCACGGTTCTGCAAAATTTCCCGAACCGAATGATTGGGATTCAAATGCTATTTTGGATTCGGAATCACAACATTTAGCCTTAATTGAAATAAGCTCACGTATAATTTTACTTTCCATTCAAATGATGTTGTTAGCACATTTCAAAAGCACTCATTTTACAGTAGAATGTTTAAACGATGAAGATGGTATAAATTATGAAGAAGATATCCACGTAGTATTGAGAATGTTACACCTCAATGATTACTGTCTGAATCCTGATCAGCCAAGATTATTTAACTAGAATAATGGGACCGTGCTAAAGAGTGCAGTCTCGCAACCATCTCTAGCCGTGAGTGCAAACTCATACCGCTATGAAGATGCACTATTCATTGAGGGATAATCTGTACCGTTGATGTGAATATATAGAAGGATAAACGATGTATGAAACTTGAACGCATTACTCTGGAAAATTTTCGGCAATACTATGGTCGGCAGCGCCTGGAATTTGCCAGGGACTCACAGCATAATGTCACTGTTATTGAGGGCATTAATGGCGCGGGGAAGACCTCGTTATTTTTGGCTCTTAATTGGTGCCTTTACGGAACAAGCTTTGAAAATGTGCGCGTCATTGAAAATGTAGGAGAACTTGTCAGTAAAGAGGCTGTAAGTCAGGCCACAGTAGATGAGTTGGTCCGGGCTTCTGTGGAACTTTCTTTCTTCCATAACGGAGGGCGATATTTAGTACGACGTACTTTGCAAGGCGTCAAACAAAGCGATGGAACCGTCAAGTGGTATGACACCGACGAATTCACCGTAATGCGCACTCGTCCGGATGGTCAGGCTGAACGGGTGAGCAACCCGATTGGGATGATGAACGCTATCCTACCTGTCAATGTGCGGGAATATTTCCTGTTTGATGGTGAAAAGATTGACAACTTTGCCAAACCTGAATCGGCAAAGCAGGTGAAACAAGCCATTTACTTGGTATTGAAACTCGAAGTACTTGCGCGCTCTCGTCGCCACCTGGAAGATGTCGCTACAGATTATCGCAAAGAGCTCAAAAAAGTCTCCGGGCAAAGACTGAGAGGGTTACTGGATGAAGAAGAGCGTGTACGTAAAGAACGGGAAAAGGCCGAAAAGCGGGTGGAGGAACTTGAGCAAGAGATCGCCTCTGCCCGGCGCAAGGTTGCTGAGATTGATCAGATATTGCGCGAAAAGCCGAATGCTAAAGCGTTACAACAGCAACGGGATCACATTGAAGCTGACCTTAAACAGCGGCGAACCGAATTGGAAACCATCATTTCACAGATTCGTGATCTGGCAACCGGTGCCTATTTTGTATTAGGAAAACTGGTCATTGAGCGCGCCCTTCAGATATTAAACGAGAAACGCGAACGCGGAGAAATTCCAAGTAACATCCGTCGGCAATTCGTCCAAGACTTACTTGATCAGATGTCCTGCATTTGCGGGCGGCCTTTTGAGGCAAATAGCCCTGAACACCAGCATTTGTTAACTTTGCTGAATAGCAGTATGCCGGGTTCACTGGAAGACGATGTCCTGAATACTTATGCTGCGCTTCAAGGATTTGAGGGACAGCGCGAACAGCACAGTAAGGATTTGGGGGTTGCAATGAACCGGCGCACCCAATTGGTGGACTTCATTCAGCATCTGGAGGCCGAGTTGGATGACATTCGCCGCCAGCTCAAAGGCTCGCCACTGGAAGAGATTAGTGCATTGGAGAATCAACGTCAGACCTTTCTGGCTGATATTGACAGCGACAATATTGATATTGGTACGCTCAACGGACGCATAGAAGAATACACTCGAAAACTCAAAGAGTTGGAGCAAACCATTACGGTTGCACGCAAGGAAGAACGTAAGGGGCAACTCCTCAGCGTCAAACTAGACCTGGCACAACAAGCCGCGGATGCCATCGGGGAAATCTATCATACGTTTGCTGATGATATGCGCCAACGTATTGAGGGCAAAACCAAAGAGATTTTCAAACGATTGATCTGGAAAGAAAGCCACTTCCAGGATGTTCAGTTAGGATCCGATTTCAACCTTGAAGTCATTGATCGTTATGGCTTGCCCGCACGCCCCGAACTCTCTGCCGGGGAGCGACAGGTGTTGAGCTTATCTTTCATCACTGCGATGTCGCGCATCAGCGAGGAAGAAGCGCCGTTGGTGATGGACACTCCATTTGGGCGACTGTCCGCGCATCATCGTAACAATATAACAGAACATCTGCCCGACCTTGCCGACCAATTGGTGCTTTTTGTTACCGACGAAGAACTTCACGACCAGGCCCGTGTGAACCTGGAACCGCGTATCGGGGCTGAATACCGCTTAAACTTTGACCAACGTACAAGCTGTACTACAATTGAAGAGGTGCATCATGGCTGAAACAGAGCCGTCGCGCAGTGACCGAGTGAACATTGATGAATCGGTGATGCATATTTACAAAGCATTGACCGAGGAATCCAATATTGAAACATCCCCTTTCAAGACGTACAAAGACGTGTTTATGTTTGCGGCCTTGTGCGGCTATCGTAAAGGTGAACGTCGTAAGTTACCTGGGGGAAAGAAAAGTACGATACGGCGAGAGGTCTTTACAGAGGACGATTTTGTTTTTTTGAAAGCCATTGCCATTGCGCATACCCATGACGTGAACGTCCTATTGCAATTGGGAGACATTTTGACGATTGCGGAAGAATATGCCCACGCTGGAATTTACGATCTTGAGGCAGATTTGCTAGAGCAAGGGGGGCGGGCGTTGTGGAATTTGGTGGGGATGCTAAATACATAGCACTAATTTATGTTGATATAGAAACGGCCTATGAGAGAATATGGATTCGCTCTAACAAAGCGCCCACAGTTAAACACTGTGGGCGCTTTTCTTTTTACTACCAGTTTAACTGGTAGTATTTCGTATAGAGGCCCAAATGAGTGAACTACGGCGCCAATTTGCTCGGCGGTTAAAAGAATTGCGTCAGCAAAAAGGTATGACTCAGGAAGAGTTAGCTCAGGCAACAGGATTGTCTATCAGTTTCATCCGTTCTATTGAACAAGCTATTTATGCTCCTTCATTTGAAAGTCTTGAGATCATTTCAAGAGCTTTTAATGTTGATGTAAAGGAAATGTTCGAGTTTAATTTGTAAGGAGAGATGAAAATGCCCACACTCCCAGCAGATTTTTTGGCACGGTCTGGTCAACAAGATTGGATAAGAGTATTACGAGAAGACCTTGAAGATGCTCTAAAAGAATATAGTCAACTAGATCTTCTTGTTGAGATTATACAAAATGCATTAGATGCTGAAGATTACTATCGGTATATATTGATCTGTCAATCCGTAAACCGTGATCCTGAAAGCTCTGAAACAATAAAGCTGTGGAATCAAGCTGTATTGGAATGCATAGAAAATGATTATAAAAAATATGCAAAATGTAGTACTACTGCTGAAAGAGCCGTCCTATACCAAACGTTCTTAGATGACAGACAAAGACGCAGAGATTGGTGGGAGACACTAGCAAGGCATTTTGGAGGAGTTGCCAATTTCCTCGAATCGGCGGCTTTAATGTATATACCAGAGATAAATATCACGGTACGATTTGATACGCATGTCTGGATCGAGATTGAAGACAATGGCGTTGGAATGCTAGATATTGGAAACTGTTTTCATCACAAAGTCTCAAATAAAAGGGGATCTTTCGAAACAGAGCGAAGATTAGGTACTCGTGGAAGCCATGGATGGGGGTTAACGGCTGTACTTGCAATGTCAGACAGAATAGAGGTTCTTTCTCATGTGAAGGATACTCAACCAGCAGCGTATGCTTTTTCAGGCTATGCATCATTTACAAAAATGAAACTAGCCGAGCCACAAAATGAAGAGATTGATCTTCACAAACAAGTCGACGAAAACCTTTTTTCAGAAAGACTTAGACAGGATACAACTTTTGGCACCCATATCCGCGTCAGAGTAAACGAAATAAGTGATACGGACTTATTGGGAAACACGTTAAATTCCTATACACATGACAAATTCATAAGTTTATTACGTCTTTATACACCAATAGGTCAAGTGAATGATTTCCTTCTTCATCCAGCGTATCACAATGTGCGTAAAGGAGATATTAAAGTTACGTTACGATCAGTGAGGAACAATCAAGAGACGATCTCAGAGGTCGACTTTGACGTTTTTCGGATAGCTGAACACAGAGCTATATCTCATTATGATTTCAATGCTTTTGTCAATGCTGGTTGGCCCAGTGACGTGTCCGTACATACTATTTATCGTGCTTCTCGGGGTAGTGATTTTTATTTAAGTGCGGCTGAAATTCAACCAGCTCGCTCACTCATGCGCACGCTAGAAGATTGGCTTCGAGAAGGTAATCGACTTCCGGGGTATATAGATCAAAATGATAGTTTTGAAGCCGAAATTCCTCGCGGATTTTACCTCGCATTGTCAGGAGGAATGAAAGCTGAATATATAGTTCGCCAACCAAGAAGTATATCTGCTGCATTTAGAGGATTTATTCTCTCCGAGACAGCAAGACCAACATTAGGACGGAAACATGTACTAGATCAACGACAGGCCATAGCAAAGGCGGCTATTGATCATGAAAGAGAATACGATGATGTGCGTAAAAAAGTACTTCCAGAAGCTATTCCTCCCACTGCTAGTCCTGCTGCTGCACGATGGCGCAGAGAATTTTTTATGGGTGTTAAAGAGAGGTTATCTAAAGATCAACCATTGTCGAGTGACTTAATGGTATGGGCTAGTGACGAATCTCGAGAAGCTCGCGTTATGCTGGTTTTTGCGGAAATGTTGCAACGAAAGATATTTGGCGATCTACGTATATTGAGAGTTCATCTAAAAGATAAATACGATTTTGCTTTCCTGTATAAGTGTGATCTGGGCAACGAGGGGAGCCCAAATGCACCCACAATGGATTTACTTCACCGGGCAGGATATGGTCAATGGATTGATCGTAAAATAGGCAGTTTTCTTCGTTACGGTTTGGGCGAATTCAAAGCATTTGGGGATCAAATATTTGATGATTTTGATGAAGATAACCCTAGAAAAGCCGCAGATGCTATTGATCTTCTTATCTGTTGGACCTATGATAGCGAGATAGTAGCAGATGCCGGATGGCTAGATGAAGAAGTATCAGATAATACCAAAGAATTTCAAGGCCAAACTCATCTATGGCGACCAAGTGGTAGTGAACGTCGCCGATCTCGTGTCTTGCCTATAGTTTCATTGGCAACACTGATAGAAAAATTGGTGGCAAATAACCAATTAGCCGCAGCCCCGCGCTCTTGGCCCGATATTTTGCCACAGGTTTATTTTTAAGTGCGAATCAATTGTCGAAGTTCTAAACCTAATTGTATGATGTGTCTAGTACTAAACTCTATGGCTTGGTCATCATTTGACCGTCCGACCCCAATCCGAATCGCACTATCCGCTCGCTTCTCTCCAAACCCAAGCGCCAGAATCACATGGGAAGGCCCTGGCGACGTTGCAGTACAGGCCGAGCCGGTGGAAATAGCGATATCTTTAAGATGCATCACCAGGGTTTTCGCATCTACCCCTTGAATACTCACATTCAGGTTATGCGGCAAGCGTTGTGTAGGGTGTCCATTCAACTGGACACCCTCTATTTTTTCTTGGAGTTGCTGATACATCTGCTGTGTCCAGGCTCGGTACTTACTGGCAGCTTCATTCATTTCCCATTGGGCAATCTGCACGGCCTCTCCAAACCCTACAATCCCCGGCACATTAAGTGTGCCGGAACGAATCCCCCGTTCATGGCCACCGCCGTAAATCCTCGGTTCTAACAAGACGCGCGGGTTGCTGCGGCGGCGGTAAAGCGCGCCAATTCCTTTCGGCCCATAAATCTTATGTGCCGAGAGTGACATCGCATCAATGTGCAGCGACTGCACATCCATTGGAATGTGCCCGACCGCCTGAGCTGCATCGGTATGGAACAGGATATTGTGCTCTTTTGCAATGGCGCCAATCTCCTGTACAGGAGCGATGGTGCCGATCTCGTTGTTAGCTGTCATAATCGAGATAAGGATGGTCTGTGGCGTGATGGCTTTTCGCACATCGTCAGGATCAACCAGACCATATTGATCTACCGGCAAATAGGTTACCTGCTTGCCCATTTGTTCAAGCCGGCGGCAGCAATCCAACACGGCCTTGTGTTCGGTGACGCAAGTGATAATGTGGTCGCCCTTATCTGCGTATCTCTCCGCGATTCCGAACAGCGCGATATTGTCAGATTCCGTAGCCCCGCTGGTGAAAATAATTTCATCTGGGCGAGCGTTAATCGCCGTTGCGATTTGTTCCCGCGCCTTATCCACTGCACGTTTAGCTTCGAGTCCATAGATATGATCACTGGCTGCGTTGCCAAAAATTTCTATAAAGTAGGGCAACATCACCTCTAAGACCCGTGGGTCAACAGGTGTTGTAGCATTATGATCCAGATAAATTCTCTCAGTTGACATACGCCAACTCCGATTCTTCAACGATCTGTATTTCCTGACAAACATCTCGGGGCATTAATTGAGCCAAGTCGCCCAGGACACGAATACGTTTAAACAACAACAAAACACCTCTATTGATATGGGCTCTGAACTGTTCGGCAAGGGTTTCATTATCTAAAGGCAGCCCATCTTGGTAACAACGCTCTTTAATAAGCGCTACGAACAACCGATCCCATTGCCCTGTCAAGGTATGACGATCAATCTCCTTTTCTGTATCAGATGGGTAATCGTCAGGAAGAGGGACGGTTGGATCATTCAAAGACAGGCAGAATCCTATACGGCACAAGATATTAGGTGTTAGTCCAGTACGCCCTTTCAACATACTCAGTTTGCTGGCAACCTCTTCACTGATACGCAGGCGGTTAAGTTTCATAGTGCCTCCACCTTTTCCTGCGCAAAGATCGTTACAGGAAAGCCCTCGTTAACCACCGTTCGCCCCTGCTTCGCGTCATACTCCAAATGATAAGCGTGCGAAATTGCGGGCGTCAATTCGGATAACAGGCTGTCATCCACTTCCGTATCCGTCGCCAGCAAAATGACCTGGTGGCTAACGCGGGGGAAGTAGTTGTGGATGACGCTGAGGCGATGGTCGCTGTCCAGGCGGCCCAGAGGGGTGTCCACCATCACGGGCAACGGCACATCGGCGACCTGGCGCAAAGCCCACATTAACGCCATTGCCAATAGTTGCCGCTCGCCGGCAGAAAGTTGGCTAAAAGCCATAGGTTGACCGTGACGGTAAAGGGTGATCTCAAGAGTCTCTGCGTTAATCGTAGCGGCATGGACTAAATCCTCTTTGCGACATAGCACGTTGAAGCACTCCACCAGTTGATCGGCCAGCAACCCCGTCTTTTTCTGGCTCAATTCCCGCACGTAAGACGCTAACACAGCCTGCGTTTTTGCCGCTAACTGAAGGCGTTGATTATGTCTTTCCTGCGTCGCAATTTGTTTGCGTAGCTGTTCGTTTTGGAGCGCGCAGCGTTTGACCTCATACTCCAGACGGCGTAGTTGCTCTGTCAGATTATCTGCCATCTCTTGCAATGCGCCTAGTTCCTGGTTAAGCGTCTGTAGGGTTTCAACCAGGGGACTGAGCAGGGCATCATCAGGGACCAGCGCAATTTCCTGCTTGACCTGAGCGAGTTGCGCCTCTATGGTCTGCAATTGTTGAATGGTTTGGCAGAACGCTCGTGGCGCCTCAGTCTGGGATTGTTCGATCCAATGCAACAACGTTTGGCGTTCTTCTGCCGAGACCCGATGGATTACCTCGTTGTCTGCAAGGTCAGATGACTGCGATTTCTGTTTCAGAATGGTACTGACTTCATCTATCATGCGCCCGCGGCTTTCTGTATCGGCGGATATTCCCGATCTCTGCCAAACTTCTGGCGAAGCCAGAACATCGGTGAGATAAGTGAGTTGTTGAGCGAGTATCGTTTGTGCTGCCGTTGCCATCTCGTGTGCGGCTTCAAGCCGTAATCGGTTGGCGACAGCCGTAGTTAATTGCGGGGCAATGGCGAAGGGCAACAATCCATTGGCTAACTCTTGACCACGGCGCTGTAGCATTTCAATTTCTATCTCGAGGCGCTGCCGGGTGGCCTGGAGATTGTCTAAACGTTCGACAAACCAACTGCCCTGGCTGGCGATGCGTTGCTTTTGTTGTGCAATCTCATGCTGCTTCTGCGCCATCGCCGCGATGTTTTGCTGTTGGCGCAAGAGCAAGGATGCACGTTGTTCTTCAAGCCGGATTACTTTCTGAGTCACCTCAGATAACGCGCGTTGCAAGGCTTCCCCATTATGTTCTGACTTTTGCCGCAACAGGTAAACGTCCAGGTCTTTTTGAAGTTGTTCCACCTGATGCAATCCCAACAAGGCTTTAATGGTATCGGCCAGCGTATCAATAATGGTATTGTTCTGCGCCAACGTATGGAGTTTCTCCCCATCAAAGAAAAACAGATCGGCAACGCCGGGCAATATCAGCTCTCTCAAGAAACTTTCTACTTCTTCAAGGGTATGTAAATCAGACAGGAGGACATCGTTTTCTCGAACTTGCAGCGTTTCTTCGACTTTGCCTTGTTCAACTTGCCAGGTGCGCTCAATCTCATAACTCCGTTTCCGCCCTGCGCTCACATAGTCTATTTGCAAGGTAATCCTAGCTGAGGTTAGAGGCTGGCTCGAGTCCACTGCTGTATGAATACATTTCACCAGATGTTTCTCATAGCTGGCGCGACTGACACGGCTGCCTAATGCCAGTGATCCATGCAGGCACAAACGGATGGCTTCCATCAATGTGGTTTTACCGGCGCCATTTTTCCCGCGCAGCAGAACGATGGGACGGTTGTAACCATTGAGGGGCCTGGGAGTCAAGTCAAAAATCTGCTCGCCCCTGTAGACGCCAAAATTTTCCAATTTAAGCTGTCGAATAATCATACTGTTTCCGCCTGCTGTTCCCGGGCCTTTGCTTGAGCCTCTTCCAACGTCAACCAATCCTCATTGAGAATGTTCTCGATGCTCTTATGAATCAAACCACGCCGGCGCATCCCATAATACTGCCATTCCGCGTCCAACAGCTTTTGTGGCAGATTGACTGGCAAATCGCGCTCTTGCGCAATCCGTTGTAATAGCTCGAACTCCAATTTTCCTGGCCTGCTCACATCATTGACATCCCACCGTAACGTATGACCGGTCACCTCCGTGTAAATTCCCGGCAAAGCATCTTCCCAATCCTGGCGTTCGGTCAGCCACAAACGCCGAATCTCACGCAGTTCGGCCTCATCAATGATGGTGAAGTCAGGATTATGTTTCTGAATCTGGCCCTGTGCCAGCAATAAACGCTTGAGCATCTCTTTAGAAAACTCCAACGTATAGCTCCGCCAGAGCAACCCACGTTGCGTAATCCTGATATGCCCATTGCGACCTTTGTACTCTCTTTGCTGGGGCTTCACGCTTGGGTCCTGTGTAGAGGCCAGCCAATCCCGAAAATCAAGCAGTGGGATGAGCCATTCCGCACCATCATCAATCAAAGCTTCCATTGCCTTATCCTGATCCACTACCGTACAGACCCAGCACCCGAACCGACTGTTGCCACACGGTGCCGTTGTGTCATCTACTACCATGGGACATTCGCCATCTTGTGCTGATTTGTACAAAGCGCGCAGCCGCCGATTGTCGCTGCCCCACGGAGAAGGAACTTGAAGTAAGTAACTCCACACATCCTCGGTCGAAAAATCCTCAATGGGCATGTAAACCCACGCACCAGGCAGTTGTCCGTGCCTTGACAGCGTGTGCCAGTCGTAATGATGTTCTTTCACTACCCGGTCACGCCGCGCGCTCTCGCCCCGGCGCATCCCCAAAGCCAGAATAACCTCACCGTGTTCAGCAACTTTGTCCAATATGAAGTGATTTGAAGGGTGAATCTTTAGCCGTTCAGTACACCAACGGAAAAGGCTGTTAGGCGCCGGATACCCACGCCCAATGAGATTCACCCAAAACCGATCTTCCAGTGTCGGTTCAAGCCGATGGACACTAATGGGCAACTGGGAGTGCGTGATATGACGCTCAAGCAAATCCAGCGTTTCTCGCACATAATTGACGATCAGGGGCGTTTCTACCAATGTGTCAGTAGAAATGACATAAACGGGTTTGGTAAGCTCTGTGGGAGACAACCCCTCTAAGGCGCGCCAAATTAACTGCAAGGTCGCAGTTGAATCTTTCCCGCCGCTGTAGCCGATTACCCAAGGATAAGGGTAATTCAGATACACTTGACGGATTTCTTCATAAACGTCTGAGTATTTCTGACCTATGGTCACTGTATGCTCCCGTTATCGAATATTGGGTATTATACCGCAGAGCCAGACGCTTCAGCACTTGCCGGGGCCACACTACCTTGCCGGTCTGCTTTGTGGGCTAACACAGAATCCGTTGAATATGTCCCTGAACTTCCCCGACCTCGCCGACCAGCCCTGACCTGTACGATTTTTCCTTTTTTCCCTAGTGACAAAACATGCCTTTCAGTGCAGTTGAGCTGTTCAGCAACCTCTTTGGTGGTCATTGTTTCTTGGGGTGGTTTGTCCAATTTTTCAATACGTTGCCTTAATACCCCTCTGAGCTGATCTATTTGCTCAGGAAGAGGCTTTTCCAATGCCCTCAATGACCCTTCCAGTGAAGTCAAACCATTGACAAGCAAGGCTAACGCCTCTTTATTCAAAGTTTCTAGGGTTAGGGACGTACTTATATTCATGGTTTCACTGAATGCCACGCTTTCGATATATGTCTTATTTTACTATTTTTCTATATAATAGTCAATATAAAATAGAGATATAGAACAACGCAATTATCACTGGTAATCAGAGGCATTGGAACAACAGAAGCAATCGCAGAATTGAGGGGCCATCTTTGAAAGTGAGGCTTGACACCAGCCATTCATTTTTGCTATCATTAGTGATGAATGGAGGCTTGAGTATAGGGGTAAATTCAGCGGTTCATCAATGAACAGACAGCGGCCCTGGCAAGTTAACCAGGGCCGCTGTCTTGTTCGTTGTGGTCACCCCGAAGTCACATCTTGAAGCGCCGGACTGTATACATCCGACGCTAGGCGACAACAGTGCGCTACTGCTGCTACACCCTAAACTGCTGGAAATCAACTCGGCCACTCGGAGTAAAGTAAACAAACACACAGCATCAGCGGGATTCCCGCCTTTGCCGGAAACTGCGCCTTGACAGTTGCTCCATATTCGGCGGATGACTCCGCCTATGAGATGTGGCTTGGTACGTCTGCGGCCAGTGGCCTTCCACAATCGAACAATTATATTTTACCAAAAATGGGTATCAGGAGTCAAGATGGAAATGATCACGACAGAACAATTGGAAACACTTACCGTTTGCATCAATCGAGTCTATACCTGCCAGATACAACGCTATCCACGACAACATGATCTTTGGCGCGGCATACGCGATGAACGCATCCGTTTACTACACAGTGTTTACAAGCCCTCTGCACGGCGATATGCTACTGAAGTCGTGGCAACCGTCGCCAGGCTCGTGCTTGAATACGATGTATTGCCGCTGCTGGATTTTCTCCCCAAATCGCCTCCCCCAATTGCCCCGGTACAATATAGTATTCTCCTGCAACCTGACCCAGAATTCACCCCGCAGGTTATAGCCCTGACTCAGGAGTTACGACAGGCGCAGGAAGCATTGCTGACTGAACGTGCAAACGCTACGGAGCTCACCGCCACAATCCAAGATTTACAGGCGCAGCTTGCTGAATTACAAACCCAGGGGCAACGCCCACAAGCACATACACTGGTGGTTCCCGCACAGACCA
This sequence comes from Anaerolineae bacterium, assembly GCA_016931185.1. Taxonomy (GTDB): domain Bacteria; phylum Chloroflexota; class Anaerolineae; order B4-G1; family SLSP01; genus JAFGFI01. The sequence goes on along the minus strand of JAFGFI010000473.1, from coordinate 6,031 downwards.
TCGAAATCCACTCCCCGCTGAAGATGGAGGCCTTGCGTATCATCGGCAGCACAGGATTGGCGCGACAATGGCGCATCATCGAGCAGCTTATGCTTACCAACCCAGGCTCTAACACCAACAGTGTTCGCAATGCCCTGCGCGACTTGCGCAACAAACATAGGCTGCTTACTTACTACACGGAGCGCGAGCAGCCGGTTTACTGGGCATACAAGGCCAGTGGCGGCAGTCCCTTGATACTTCTGAATGATTTGGGGGAGACTTTCTATCGCCAGGCCTTCGGAACAGAGCCGCTTAAGTCTGAAATTCTTGTGATGACCCCCAAACACAGCTCTGCGACACACGCCGTGGGCATTCTCGAAGCGCGTGATGAATTGTGTGCGGCAGGCTATGAGGTCAACGATGCCCCAAAGCCAATCTTGGCCGATGCACAATCACGATGGGGAGAACGTGCGGAACCTGATCTCACCGTTGTGTTATCTGATGGTGACTGGCCGGTGGAAGTTCAGCGGGAAGTATCCGAACGGCTGCTAGACAAGTGGGTGAAGACATTGGAGCTGAAAAAGCGACTCGTTCTCATCCTATTCAACGAAGAAAAACGCCAGCACCAGGAAAGTCTGTTGCGCAGCGAAATTCGTCTGCGCCGCCTGCCCACCGCCACCATCAAACTGACCAGCCTGGAAGCGATGATTGAAGGGGATTGGGACTGGCGCACATTGCATACGGCGCGTCAGTAGACAAAGGACGACGGGAAATGAAATTTAGGTCGGAAAAAGATTGACAACTAACGCAGTTGTTAGTATAATGGCCTATATACGTTAACGCTTGTGTTAGGTAGCTATGTCAGAAAGAGAATGGACTGTGATGGAATTGGCCGAGGCTGGCGGAGTATCCGATAGCCGAATTCGGCAGTTGTTGATGGAGGGGCGGCTCAGTGGTCGAAAGCGCGCCGGAGCCTGGTTCATTCCTGACGACATCGCCCAGGCGTGGTTAACGGAACGGCGGGAAAAAGCGGCTCAAAAGCCGGAGTTAGAAGAAGTATAGAAAGGAAAGTGGGGTTGCGTCCTTGCTTGGCGGCTGTCGCAACCCCACTTCGAGAACCTTAACAGACACAATCAGCGTTTGCTTTTGCATCACTGCTATAGCCTACACCTAGCGCCTGTTAATGTGTGCCGAGACTGAGAATTGAACTCAGGACACAGGGATTTTCAGTCCCCTGCTCTACCGTGCTGAGCTATCTCGGCAACTGATGCAGATTTTAGCCTAAACCAAGGATTTGTCAAATCGCTGAATCCGCCGATCCGCTCATTCGCTGATCCGCACACTCGCTTTTTGCTCACTCAATCACCACTGTTACCCCCACCTCAGCCCAGTTATACAGCGTCTCGGCGTCGGGGATGCCCAGGATGATGCAACCGAACGATGCGGGATGGCCGAGCGACCCGGCCCAGAGGCGCTGCCCGTTGGCGAGGATCGGCAGTTCGTGAAAGCCGTTTTCGACGCCCCCGCCGGCCGTGTACACGGAGATGAAGTACGGCATCCACAAATCCCACTGGCTGGCATAAGCTTCCTCGTGTTTTCCCAACACTTGGAACGTGCCGCGATGGGTAGGAGAGTCCGGCAGGCCGGTGGAAACCACCCAATCGTACAGCAGCGCGCCGTTTTCGTAAACGCGCGTGCGCTGTTCGGTCAGGCTCACCACGATTTTCTTGCCGATGATAGGCATGTTGGGAAGTAAAATATCCTGACTGGGAATGGTGATCGCCTGCCCCACGCTTAATTGATCCGGGTTAATCGCGGGATTGGCGGCGACGATCAGGCCCGGCGGCATTCCGTACTGGTCGCCAAGCTTCATCACGGTATCGCCCGAACGCACCTGATGAACCCTTTCTGGGTGGGTTAGATATACATGCAGGCTGCCCCCACCCGCATCGAAAACATCCAAAATTTGTTGTGCGGCTTCATCAAATCGAAAACCGCGCCCGTCCCCCATCTCCGTCCCCAAAGTCACCAAGGTGGTCTGGATGGCGTACTTGTTGATGTCCACCAACGAACTGCCGTCCGGGCCGGGTATCAGATACAACCATCGCGCAATATCCTCACGACCAAACGTCCATGTCAATGTTTCTTCGGTCAACACATCATAAGCCATCAGGGTCATGCTGCGCCCCAACAAAGGCTCCACCTGCGCCTTGACGTTTACGGCGTCCGGGTCCGCCGGAGCAACATCGGCGAACACCAGCGGCAGTTCCACGCGATAGAGGTCGCCGCCCACGGCTTGCAGTTGCGCCAAGGTACTGCTGACATCCAACACGCGCCCGACCATGCCAGGGACGATGACGATCTCTCCATTGTTGAGCTGCAAGGTAGGTTCCACCGGCGGAACGGAAATTCGCTGCGAGAGGGCCTCCAGCAGGCCCCGCGCGGTCACAGCGTCGAAGGCAAAGCGCGGCCACACATCATGATAATCCAGCCAGACACTCAGTTGCTCCCGCCACCCCGTTCCCCGGCCAACCGCATAAGCGGCCTGCACCGTCGCGCTCGCATCCACGCTCATCCCGGCCTCCGCCCAATCATACGACCAGCCTCTGTCGCCGTCGGTCAAAATTAGTTCCCCGGTGCTCACCTGTGCCGCCACCGGGTCAAGGGCGGCAATAGCCTCAGACGGCGTCATCCCGCCCAACGCAACGCCCAGTGCGTAGACGTTGGGATAGATGTGGCCCTGATATAACCGTTCCATGCGCTGCAAGAAGACCCAGCCACAAAAGAAGGTCAATCCAATCAAAATGAGCGTCAGGAGCAGGCTCAGTCCACCGAGAAGGAGGTCCTCTCTACGGGAAGGCGTCATTTCATGCATGGTCATAGCACCACCTTAAAAACATTGTGCCCTTACAACTCAGCGTTCAAAATGTTCCTTGATGATAAAAGTCCCTGCCGCAGCGAGCGCGGAGAATGTAGCTAAACCGCCGGCTCTTCACAAACTCAGCGCACGCTGCGGCACAAATCTCGATTGCGCGATCTGGTCTTTGGCCTACGCCGCGCGCTCCAGCCGCAGCACCCGGTAGGAATGGGGCTTGACGACTAGATTCAGGGCGATCTTGCCGGTGGCTTGCCCGCGCCAGTCGCGGACTTCCACGCCGCCGGAGAGAGTCTCGCCTGTCTGCACGTCGCGCAGGGCCGGCACGCCGCGATCCGCCACGACGCGCACCGCCGCCGCCGTCGGCAGGTTAGACGCGACGATGCAGGTGTCGTTGTCGTAGGCGAACAGCATCACCTGGGCCGGCGCATCTAGGCGCACGGGCAAATCGCGCAGCAACACGTCCCGGATGCGCGACAGCACAGCGTCCGGCAGCCTGTAGAGGTCGTCGAAGTTGTCAGGGATGGTCAGCACGTAGAGCTTCCCGCCGCCGTAGTCGGCTACGTGGAACACGGGATGGCCGGTCGTCTGCGTCAGGCCGGAGACTTCTTCCCACGAGTCGTTGGTCAGGTAGGAAATGTGGGGAATGAGGACGGGCGCGTCAGCGTGATAGACGTTGCCCCAGCCGATCAGGAAGTCCTGCACGCTGGCCTTGCGGTCGGTGACTTCCAGTTCGACAATGTCGCGCAGGCCGCGATCTTGCAGGGCGCGCAGCAGGCCGGAGGTGATGACGACGGTTTTCCCGCCCAGCAACGATTGCTTGATCTTGCTCACAATCGCCGGGTCGTGCTTGGCGGCTTCGGTGAGCAGCATCGTCGAAGCGTCCGCTGGAAAGTCCGGGCGCAGGTCAATGGGAATCCCCAGCATCCCCAGGTAGTTGTGCAAGAAGTCTTCGCCGGTGGAGTGGAAGGGCTTGTAGCTCCGCACGCCGATGGGATTGCCCAGCGCGCCGAGCGCCTCGTCCACCTGCGCGAAGGCGCGCCCGGCAGCCAGCGCGATCGTCGCGTCCGCCGGCCAGAACTCGCCCTCCCGCCGCACCGACGCGATCATCGCGTCGAAGTCGAAGCTGGCGCCGCTGCCCTGCCACGGCCCGCGCTGCGCCATCTCGATGGGGCGCAGCAACTGGCGGAAGTCGAAGAGGGTGACTTCCGGCGCTTTGGCGAATAGCGTCAGCCAGAGTTGTTCCGCGTACCGATCCGCATACCGCGCGCCAAAAGGGTCCACCCAACCGCCGCCGTTGCCGCCCGGCTTGATGGCCTCGAAATAGCGGAAAATCAGGTAGCCCGTGTACGGCTGAAGGTGCTGGTTGCTGAGCACCGCGTCGCGGGTTTCCGTGCCGGTGTAGATGCCGTCGAACATGGGCGGCTCCAGTTCCAGGTTGAAGCCGAGACCCTGGAAATGTTCGTACCAGTTCGGGTACTTGATGACGAATTTGATGTTGGGATTCGCAGCGCGGGCCGGCGCCAACACCAGATCGCGCGCCGCGTCCGCCATCAGCCCCAGCCGGAACTCCGTCCAACTTCGGTCGCCTTTGGCGGCCACACAGGAAGGGCATTTGCAGTTGGTGAAGAAGAAGTCGTCGAGGATGACTTCGTCAAAGAGGCGGGCCGTGGTGGTCACGACATCCTTGAGTTTCTGCCGGTGCTCCGGGTTGGTGTAGCAGTACGTCTGGAAGCGATTCGGCTCGTTGACCGTCACGGTGATGCCGCCGGCCACCTGCACCCCGCGCCCTAACAAGTAATCCCGCGCCTGCCGCACGGCGGACTCCTCGGCCACGAGCCAATCGCGGTGCGTTTCCAGGTAGACTTTGTCCACCCGGATGTGGCGTTGCATCATCTCGAAGCCCTGCTTGAGCCAGTCCAGATCGGCCATTTTCTGCACCTCATACGCACGTGCATAGATGGCAACTTTGAAATTTTGATAGTGATCAGACATTATTCAAACCCCTTTACATTAAGTTGAAGTAAATTCGTGAAACATCAACCATGAGGTTGCTATAGCAAAAGCATCACGTTTTACGTTTCACGTTTCACGTTTCGGATGCATGATATAATTGTCATACGGTTGTGTCAAATTCAGCCATGCAACGAGGTGAAGGATGAAAGCAGATTTGGATCATCTGATGGCGGCCCGCGATCTGGACGCCATTGTCGTTTCCGGGAAGGTGTTGGGCAATACCTCGCTCATCTACATGCTGAACGGCGTGCATCTGACCAGCGCGCAGGTCATCCAGAAGCGCGGCAGCAGCCCGCATCTCATCGTCAGCCCCATCGAGCGCGAAGAAGCGCTGGCGGCCGGCTATCCGCTCACCCTCACCACGCAGTATAATCTTAATGAACTGATCGCCGAGTACCAGGGGGACCTCCTGGCGGCGACGGCGGAGTATCAGCAGCGCATCTTTGAAGACCTGGACGTGCGCGGGCGCATTGGCTTCTACGGCGCGCGCGACCAGGGCGAGAGTTACGTCTTCCTCCACGCGCTGAACGCGGCGATGCTCTATGGGGAAGTGGTGGGCGAGTTCGGCAAGACCCTGCTTCTGGAAGCGCGCGCCACCAAGGATGCGGCGGAAGTCGCCCGCATCCGCGAGGTGGGCCGCCGCACCGCCGAGGTCGTGCGGCAGACGCTCGCATTCTTGCAACAACACGCCGTCGGCGCGGACGAGGTGCTGCGCCGCCCCGATGGCGCGACGCTGACGGTCGGCGACGTCCACGCGCAGATCCAGCGCCTCATCGCCGCGCAGGGCTTGGAAGCCCCGGAAGGCTTCATCTTCTCCACCGGGCGCGACGCGGCGGTGCCCCACAACAAGGGAACGCGCGACGCGCCCATCCGCCTGGGCGAGAGCATCATCTTCGACATCTACCCACGCGAGGTTAACGGCTACTTCTTTGATATGACGCGCACGTTCTGCCTGGGCTACGCGCCGGAACCGGTGCTGCGCCTGCACCAGGACGTGCAGGACGTGATGGCGCACATCCGGGCCGCCTACCGTGTGGGCGAACTGGCGCGCAGCTACCAGCAGATGGCCTGCGACTTCTTCCACACGCGCGGCCACCCCACCCTCGGCGACGACCCGACGACGCTGGAAGGCTACGTCCACGGCCTGGGCCACGGCGTCGG
>JAFGFI010000472.1 GCA_016931185.1 Anaerolineae bacterium | reverse complement strand
GGATCACGGACGGGGCCTGGACGTTCATCCTGCCCGACGCGCTGGGCAGCGTGCGCCAGACCACCAGCATCACCGGCGCGGTGACGGGCAGCCGGGAGTGGTCGCCGTTTGGCGTGGAGGTGGATGGCACGCAGGCGGGCTTGGGATATACTGGGGAGTGGTATGATGTTTATCTGCAACAGCTTTATCTGCGCGCGCGGTGGTATGACAGTAGAACAGGACGGTTTACAATTGAGGATAAGGTGCCCGGTTATAGCTCTATCCCCCGCAGTCTACACATCTACGTTTACGCATGGAATGCTCCCATCAATCTGATTGATCCTAGTGGGTTACAAGTGCCGGTGACTGAGAGATGTGCGCCAAGTGATGTTTGCTGGACGGGCACCGCGGGCGTGCAAACGATACGCTTCCCTAGTTTTCAGCCACCTCCTATCCAACCGGCTCCCCAATCCGAGGTGCCAGCAGCAACGGGTAACCCTTCGTTTGCCACCGGGTGTGCGCTGGGTCAGATTTGTGCGACTACTCCAACTGGCCAAATGCAATTAACGTCACGCAGCTTGTCCGCGCCGGATTTCCGCACCACTGAACAACTGCTCTTGGGAAACTCCTATCTCCCCTTCAGCGACAGCGATGGTGTGTTGTTGCGCTATGCTGCGCCCTGGAAGTTGCAAGGCCACATCGAATTGATCGAGATGCATGGTGAAGGGAGTTTGCTAGTAGGAGAAACCGGTGCGGAATACAAAACCGTGTATACTTTTCCACTACTGAATGGCGAAGCGGCGGAAGTATACCAGGAAACGACGTGTGGGGTGAAACCGGGGATCGCGTTTCCCGTTTTAGGAGGAGTAACCGTCGGGTATGAGCACAGTACGCGCGGTACAGGGCCAGGAGAGAATGCATTCGTAGTGGAGGTTGAGCTTAGTATGGTAGAAATTGCTTTGCAAGATAGTGTGGTGGAAGTGGGAATGGTTCCAGATATTGGCCCGGGTATGGTGTTTGGGGTCACGTATGCACACGATGTGGATGTCTTTCTGACGTCGCGCGGGTATTTGCGAACTGTAGGATTAGCTAAGTTCGGTAAGCAACGTGCGCCTGATAAACAATTGGAAAATTGGTGGATTTACGAGGGATATTGGAGTAATGCCACTGGAAATTGGGTTTCTGGTTTGCAAGTGGCCCGCACGTTCTTAGGCCCACAGTGGGCGAATCGTCCATACAAGGAGGTTCCGTAAAGTTATGAAGAATAGAAAGATGCTTGTTTTAGTTGGGACATTGATTGCTGGGTTATCTCTAATAGGTGGGGTATGGTTGTTGGTAGGAACAATGGTGATCCAGACTTTGAAGGCGAATTTACCAACCCCGACACCATTAATGGCACGCCTGCGGGCAGCTCAGATCACACTAGCAGATTTGCCAGCAGGATGGCAACGTACCGGTGAATATTCGGAAGATATACCGGATTCTCTGTTAGCTGCTATACTTGTATATAGTGGTATCCAAGATAAGGATTGGATGAAGACTAGTCATGAATTGATTCTTTATCCTAATGAGGAATCAGCCGAAACGGCATATCAAGAAGAAATCTCAACTTTTGGCCCTGGTTGGGTCTCTTTACCAGGGCTAACCTTTGAGGGGAAAGCAGATAGTGTATATATTGCTTGTGTACCTGGTTACATCAATGGAATTGCACATTATGCTTGTGAAGCTGTAGGGTTATATGAAGATACTCTGTCCATTTTGAGAGCAGATGTGTTTGAAGAGCAATGGATGACAATGGTTGATTATGAGGCAGCGTTGGCCGCTATGGATCGCCGCGTTGCAGAATCCTTGAAACTACGCGATTGACAAAGCGTATATGTACATAACCAGATCGGAGCTTTCTGCTCCGGCCTGGTTGTGTATATACTACTATCAGCGCTTACACTTACGACGCCGCCAATCGCTTAGCCAGCGTCCAGCCGGGTAGTACAAAACCAAGGCAGCGTGCCAATCCGGTCCGTGTGGGACTGGGCCACCGGGGTGCCAGAGTTGTTGAGCGACGGCGACCACGTGTACCTGGTCGGTCACGACACGCTAGGCTGGACCGCAGACGGGTCATGGACGTTCATCCTGCCCGACGCGCTAGGCAGCGTGCGCCAGACCACCGACGCCACCGGCGCGGTGACGGGCAGCCGGGAGTGGTCGCCGTTTGGCGTGGAGATTGGAGGCACGGAGACAGGCTTGGGGTATACTGGCGAGTGGTACGATGTTTATCTACAACAGCTTTATCTGCGGGCGCGGTGGTATGCGGCACAGGTGGGGCGGTTTATGCAGGTGGACCCAATAGACGGATATACCCATATACCGCAGAGTTTGCACGTCTACATCTATGCCTGGAATGATCCAGTTAACTACTTCGACCCGGCTGGTTTACAAACTATTCCAGGAGACTGCCCACTAGGTGACGTTTGTTATGGGGGGACCACCGGGCCGTACAATCATCAGTACCCACCCTTTATCCCCATCCGAAGTGCCCCCAGACAAGACAGTCCACCGGTGCTAAAAGCACCAGACTATGTAGCACCCCACAGAGGGGTGTTGATTGAATATGACCTTGAGGGGTATGTACATCCACAAGTTGAGGTAGTATTGGATCTCAAGTTACTTGAAACACACTTTAATAGGATCAATGCGGGCCGCATCACAGGAGAAAGTGTGATTCATCGTGATATTGGGGTGCCCTGGTTTGATATGGTAGAAATAGGCATTGAAACGCCACTCGTGGAAGGACAAAACACTTTAGGCGCAACTATCCCACTCGAAAAAGTCTATCCCGATATGACTTTGGCTTTCGATCTGATACCCGAAGGACACATAGATGTAGGGGTCACACTAGGCCTAAAAGACATTATGTTCTGTGCGGGGTTTGAAGAACCCTATACAGGACTGCTGGCACTCGGTATAGAGGGGGGAGTTGAAGTGCAATTCCCGGGGGAATTCTATATCGCCACTTCACAAAAGTATATTAACGAGCATGGTGGAATGGAAGGTATAGACCAAGTTATTCAAAAGGCAGGTATTTCTGGACGAAGGGTGACCTGGTCATATTGGCCCAATTTGCCACAGTTAGAGTATCGGTTATGGCTCAAAAACCAGCAATCGCGCTATGGTAATGCCACGCGTATCTTTAGATACCGGGTGCTAAAGTAACGCTACTTGCTTACCCGCAGCGTACACAAGTTTCCAAGGTTCACATTTCTCCGCCTGCGGGAGAAGTGTGAACCTTTTTAGGAGGATAGAGTTATGCGAGAACGAAAATTGCATATTAGCGTCTGGATGCTGATCAGTTGCTGCTTCACCTTTGTGGTCGCCGGTTGCCTGAATACTTCACCCGTTACCCCGACGCCTGATGACCCGGACCGGCAGTTAATCCACGCTATCAGTATCCGTTATGAGGATTTACCACCGCACTGGCCGAATTACAAACATAGTGAAGTGTTAAGGACGTCTGATGCTCGAATAGGAGAAGATATATGGTTTAACCACCGGACACCAGATAAGAATCTCGAGCGCGGGGTTGTCAGTCAAGAGACGTGGGTATATTCTGATGAAGAGACCGCCTATACCCAGTACCCCATATATGTAAGAGACAATATTGTGCCCGATGTTGAGAACGAATGGGGCGAACGTAACTGGCAGAGCATTGAGGTACTGGGGTTTGAACCCCAAGCGGATGAAATGACGGTCGCCTGTATTTGGGGACAAGTCGATGAGATTCCTCAGCATACATGCCATACTGTCAGCCGTTACGGGCGGATGATAGTCATCATTCGTGGGTATTTACCAGAAAATGTGTGGTTTGCCACAGCGGATTATCTAAAGGTGGTGCAAGCCGTAGACCAACGGGCAGCAGATGTCATCCAGAATACTGCACCACCAGGACCGGCGACACCGTGGGCGCGCGGTGACACACAGATACGTTTTGCGGATGGGATGCCGATGGTGTATGTGCCTGGAGGCCGCTTTCAGATGGGCAGCACCCGCGCCGATGCCGACTATGCACTAGCATTGTGCTGCGCCTATGTTGGCCCAGAATATGTACAAAACTGCACCCCGAATCTGTTTGCGCATGAGCAGTTCATTCAGTTCACGACGGTAGACAGTTTTTGGATGGACCGTACCGAGGTGACGACCGCGCAGTTCGCTTCCTTTTTGAATGCCTACGGTGCCAGCGATGACTTTCCCGCGTGGGTGGATTTGGAAAGTGCGTACCGGCAGATCGAGTGGCGCGCTGGGCAGTTTCGCGCGCTGGCTGGGTATGCCAACAATCCAGCAGTTAAGGTGTCCTGGCATGCGGCCAGCGCGTATTGTGCATGGGCTGGCGCGCGGTTGCCGACGGAAAGAGAGTGGGAATACGCGGCCCGGGGCGGGGATAGTGCGCGTTTCCCGTGGGGGGATGAATTTGACGGCACCCGGCTGAATTATTGTGATGCTAACTGTGCGGAATCTTGGGCTGACAGTGCAGTGAATGACGGCTATGTCTACACGGCACCAGTGGGGAGTTATCCGGCGGGAGCAAGTTGGTGTGGGGCATTGGACTTGGCCGGTAATGTATGGGAGTGGTTAGCTGACACTTACCAAGGGACGTATGTACTCTCCCCCTACTACCGGCCCACCACCCGTTTTTCAGGTGCCACGCGGCGGCTGCTCCGAGGTGGCTCGTGGTATGACCCGCCGAACATCACCCGCAGTACCACACGGCGCGCCTGGTTACCAGAGAATCGTAAGGGGGATGTCGGATTCCGCTGTGTCCAAAGCGCAGTTCCATAAGCGGTAGTGCTTTCAAGGTGGCAAACTACAGTTTCTGTGCGCTAGCGACCGCCGCTACCTGGTGGGCCACCACGACACGCTAGGCTGGACCGCAGACGGGTCATGGCCCTTCATCCTGCCCGACGCGCTGGGCAGTGTGCGCCAGACCGCCAGTTTCACAAATAATAGATTATATATACAACCTGTGCTATAATCAACATAGGAGGAAGCAAAACGATGACCATTTCTATACCATTACAAACTTTAGAACGTTTAACACGTTTCTATCAGGCTGGCTATCAAACTTCTTTGGTAGATCAAGCACTGCACAAAATTCTCATGCATCAAATCGAGCAAGACAAAGCCGATCTCGAACAGGTGATAACACGATTGCGGTGTTTTGAAGAACAATATCTCTGGAGTTCCGAAGAATTCTGGACGCAATATCAAGCCGGAAAACTCGATGACTCCGAAGATTTCTTGGAATGGAATGCGTTTTATAAAATGTACCAACGCATTCTTGAGCGACTGCGTATCCTACAGGGTGAAAACACGGATGATTGACCCCCGCGCCTATTTGGCTCAAGTTGAAGTCGCCCTAATGACAAGTCCGGTAATTGCCGAGTATACCTTCCTCACCCGCTGGGCGAACACTGATGATGGGTACATTCGTTTTCGTGCCATCTTAGTCAACAACGATTTCCTTGAAGCGGCGGCGTACTTCACTGTCCAAGGAGATAAAGTTCAAATTGAGGACTATCGCTATCAATGGATGGATCACGCGCGAACTACATTGCGTCGCCGTTGGGATAACACCCCACATCACCCAGGAGTAGCTGGGTTTCCTCATCATTGTCATATTGGCAGTGAAACGAATGTTGTACCGGGTAAATCATTATCTGTACTCGAAGTATTAGCTTGGTTTGAGATAGAACTATCCTAAAAGCAACAACATTTGTATCCTGCGCGTGGCGCATAGCCCGGGCGACATAGTCGCTGGTTGCCGTTGGATGGGCGTCAAAGTTTCGCATAATAATCCAGACTCAGTAGATCCCGAATCCGTGTTGTTATAGTAGCTGCTTCGACAATTTCTGGACGGCTAATTATATTGTAAAATAAGTTTTTATGTATTTTTACCAGGAGGAATATACCGAAAAACTTAATTTACGATGTAATAAGCCATTACTACACCCTCAAATAAGTTTTACTGTATACGTAAAGTCTCCACCTGGATAGCATCTTCACCGTCGTCTGTGGTCAAACGCGGCCCGTTGAGCAAGTACAATCCCACCCGGATCTGGTAAGCGCCGGGTGGGATATCCGCAGGAATAGGGAGTACTCGACTATCTACAATGACCTCATCCACTGCCCAACCGGGAGTTGGGCGGGTCCAGTTGGCCGGTTCGCCATCATGCTGTGCCCACAATCGTCCATCTTCCCCGGTAAGATGGACGAAAACGCGATACGCGATCTCTATTTCAGCGCGGGCCTGCCATGCCAGGTCTATCTGGATCTGCTCTCCTGGAGTTGCTTCCGCTGTCGAAATCTGATACCCGGAAAGTTGTATAGTGCCGCCAAGTATTGCATCCAGCCGCGTGAAATCCGGCGGCACCGTCCAGACACGCTCCGGTGCGACCACGTTTAGAGGAACTGAAGCCAAAGGCATACATCCCGGCAGGTATAATTGAAGGTGATACATGCCACTTTCCACTGAACCGGGCACGCGAATCACCGGTTGCCCCACCCAACGTTCCCCCACTTGCCATTGGTCGGTGGGCCACCATGTTGCAACGGGCGGCAGCGTCCACGTCCGCACTGTGTGGCCGGTAACGTCCGCCATTGCCAGCGTTACCGTGAGGGAAACAGAGGGTGTTTCCACAGTTTCCCAGACCCAACGCAATGCAACAATTTCACCGGGCGCAGCCTGCACACGATCCGTCGTCATATCCCACAATCCCAGGGGCGCGCAAATCTGCATCGTTGAGGTCTCAGCAACACCTAACTCCGCCAGGGACGCCACTTGACGCGGGCGGGTCAGCATCACCGTATCCACTACCCACTCCGGCGCAATAGGGTTCCCATCTGCCCCCAACACGGAAGCAGGTGCGAGTGTTTCCTTGTCAAATAGCGAGAGAGAAAGTGTATACAGGCCGGGAGGAGTGCCAGGTAAGGTATCCAGATAATAGGTCATCTGCGCGTACCCTACCGACGGCCACGTGGTTATTGAAGAAGGAGCGCGTCCCCAGCGCGTACTGCGCAGACCCTCCGGTGACCGGCGTGCGCCGTCGGCATCGGTGAGTGCGACACCCATTCGCCAATCGCGTCCTTCGGGAGACCCTCGTCGCCAATAGAACGTGATGAGTGGAGAGGCATCGGCAGGAAAGGCCATAGGAGGCGGATCTATCCCCAGTAACCGCGCCCGCCCGCCAAAGTTCACATCCAGCGGACGCACAACGCCGGCCACGGTGACATCGGCGCGCAACCTGCTATAACGCAGTGGCGTGGGAATCCAATCTACAATGGCGATTTTAAGCAACAATAACAGAATAGCAAATATAAAGTACCACTTCTGAATAGCACGGCATTTATAAATCATATCAACGGATTGAACAGATTTTAATGGATGGGAATTGGGGGTTGGGTAGCTGGATGATTCGTGAGCCGGTACAACCTGCGGTTCCCGTCGTAATTCATAGTTCGCCGGTTCGCCGGTACACACATTCGACAACTTTGAGCGATCTACAGTTGCCGTTCGCCATGCCACTATCGCAATAACGATGAACGCGACGCCGGAAAGGCCATCCGCCAACCGGCGCAACAGGGTTTCTCCGAACCGCACTTGAATAGTATGTATACCTGCCGGTACGGAAAATGTGATGAGGCCCGTTTGAGTTTCAGGCATTGCCGGAACGGGAGTACCGTCTATTTTCACTTGCCAGCCCGGATAATAGAATGCGTACCAACGCGCTTGAAATGCCATCGGAGATTCCACAATAACCGAAGCATCTAACAAACGATAGTTGGCTTCGCGCACCCGCGCATCCTTGGGCAAACATCCACTATCCAGGCGCGTGGGAATTTCATCCTGGGCAATAGCTTCAACCACATCGGTATCCCACTCCGGCGGGTCTTTAACCCAGCGAGGTAACAATTCCTGGCTGGCCGTTGTGCCGATCAAATTTGTACTCTGTTCCCAGGCTAACATGCCGGTGGCGGTAGGTGGAGTAGGGGCATGAGCTTCAGGCGGGTATAACCATCCCCAATGCGCGACAATGAGAAATCCCACCAACACCAGCACACTGAGAAATCCCCATCTATGCCGGGTACAAACAAGCCGCTGGAATCCCGCGCCCGCGAGCAATGCCAGGGTCAACGATGCCGGCGCAAGGAAACGCCACGGAAATTGGAATGCGCCCAGGACAGGTAATGCATCCCATAACGGTCGAGACCACGCGGTACTCACCCACAGACAAGCGACTGTTGCCAGCCCCAGGATGCACAGGTGCGCGCGGCCGCGCCGGGATTGTGTGGGCCAGGTCGCCATTCCCCCCACAGCAGCCAGTGTGATTAACAACCCCACCCCGCGCGCGGGCCAATCATTCACTAACAGAGGATCGGCGTAACGTGGCAGCGCGAAAAGCTGCTCCACGGGCAAAAAGTTGGCTTCGTAGGTAAAAACCCAGGCCATTGTAGAGCGGGCAAGCTGCACATAATCCCGTTCCAACAGGGCAGGGAGCCACACAAATGCACTCAACAGAGTTCCTAGTCCCAGGAACAAAGCCGCGCGCCCGATACTGCCCCAGTAGGATTGCGTTTTTGTACTCCATGCCTCGGCAACTGCCCATGCCACAAATAGAGGCATAAAGAGATAGAACGAAACCGGATGGCTCATTGCCAGGGCTGCCATCGCCAGAGTGCCGCAGATCAAACCAGTCTGCCCGCGGGCATTAACAGATTGGCAGCTTTGCATCCAACGCGTGAGTCCCCATAATACCCATGGAGGGAAAACCAAAGCCAACGTTTCGGATAGACTGGCGCGATAATAAACGACGTACAAATGATAGGGAATGAAAAGTACCAGTGCAGCGGAACACCAACCGCCAAAATTATCCCATAACTCGCGGGCCAACAAGTAGAGGCTCAAGGCAGAACCGAGCAACCCCAAAAAATACACACCATTGAGGGCCAGGGGCCACGACAACCCGGCGAAAGTGAGTAGCGCGGTTATCTGTGCCGAAAGCGCGCCCTGGAAGATGAAAAGTGGGTAACCATACCCCCAGGCCATAGTAGGCGACCAGCGCGGCCAGAGTATCCCTGCCTGTAACAGTCGCCCCGCCTCCACCGCGCGCCAAAAGTGAACGGATGTATCGTGCCCGCCACTGACCTGCTTCGAGAGTAACGGCTGCCCGGCAATTATGCTCAGAATGATTAATGCCAGGACCGGCGAAAATTTTCGAAGTCGTTTCAGAATGTCCATAAACAAGATTATATCAGGTTGACAAAATTCACAACTGATTTATTAGTTAGTCAACTAAATATTAGTCAACTAAAGGAAGTAAGAACATGTTGGAAACACCTGCTACGGAATCCGCCGGTCATTTGCTGGTGCAGATTTGCCGGCTCAACCGAGGTATTATGCACAATCTCGTGAGCGAAATGGGGCTTTACCAGGGACAGCCTTCTGTGTTGGAAGTACTCTGGCAAGAGGAAGGACTAACACACAAAGAGTTGACTGAGCGACTGCATGTCAGTCCCGCGACAATTTCCAATACCATCAAGCGTATGGAAAAAGCTGGCTTTGTCGAGCGACGGCAGGATACAAACGATGAGCGCGTATCTCGTGTCTATCTCACCAGCGCCGGCCGTAGTGTTCAGAAAGATGTCAAGAGTCTATGGCAGGCATTTGAGAAGCAACTCCTGACCGATTTTTCCCCGCAAGAAAAGCAACTTTTGCAAACCTTCTTGCTTCGACTTTATCGTAACCTGTTGGATCTAGATCATGAAACACTCCTGGTAAATCTTCACGATCACTAATTTAGGAGAAATAATATGACAGAAGCAATACAAATGTGGGTGGAAGTAGTATTCAACATGAGTTATCTCATTGTTGTCTGGGGACTGGTAGCAGCCATGTTGTGGCGGCGAAAAGCATTGCCTGAAGCAGCACGCGCAGTTGCCGTTCCCTTTATCTGGGCCTTTGGGTTGTTGGCGTTAGGCGATACAGGACACGTGGGGTTCCGTGTATTAGCGTATGTCCTGGGTGATTTGGAAACACGCTTTCAGTTTTTGGGGCGGCAGGTAGGACTGGTGGGTCTGGGAGCACTCTCTACCGCGATCACCGTGACATTTTTCTACATCGTGATATTGATCATCTGGCAACGCCGGTTTAACAAACCTTATGGTGCATTTGGATATATGTTGTTTGCAGCAGCCGTTGTGCGTCTCATCGTTATGATATTTCCCCAAAATGCGTGGAACAGCACACTTCCCCCCTGGGATTGGTCTATGTACCGTAATCTTCCCCTAATGGTACAGGGTTTAGGCGTGGCTTACCTCATTTTGCGGGATGCTGATGTGACCCAAGATCGAACCTTCAAATGGGTGGGCATTATGATCCTGGTCTCCTATACCTTTTACACACCTGTTATTCTCTTTGTCCAGCAAATGCCGATGTTGGGCATGTTGATGATCCCCAAAACCCTGGCTTACGTGGCGATCGCCTGGATCGCGTTTACAAATCTGTTTACCGTTTCGCCACATAAGCAGGTGATAGTGTAAAAACAACTTCTCTGGACAGCTTTGTACACACTGATATACTAGAAACGTTTGTACGGAATTAACCCGGGGGTTATCGCTACTATGGGGTTGAAAATTCCGGCTCTATTTAGGCTTTAAAAAAACCGGGTTTATATAATTGGAATAAACCCGGTTTTTGTGCCTGTAGTGAAGCAAAGAGCCAGGAACCCAATAGGTACGACGATAACATCAAGAACCGAGTTTATATGATGAAATATGAAAGGAGCAATATCAGTGCTGTATATAAACAAAGAAATGTTAGCAAGAATATGCGTTACCCTCAGTCTTATGGGAGTACTGTTGTTCACAAGCTGTACATCTTCACCAGCAGGGACACTGGAAACTCCGGTACCTACAGAGACTGCCAATCCCACATTAACTTCCAGTCCCACCGCCACTGCAACTCCCACCGTCACACCTAGCGGAACACCGACGCGGACTCCACGCCCGACGCGCACAAAAGTACCGACGCGCACGCCCCGCCCTTCTACACCGGCACCGGCCGCAGACGCGGTGGTACTTGAAGACGGCGCAGAACTCCGCTCAGGCGCAACCACCTGGTGGCGCGCGCGTGAAATACTAACCGCCACTACGGAAATCGAATTGTTGGGTGCAAATCCAGACTTCCCGGATTGGGTCTACGTCCGTGAGAAAGGTGGCAAGGTCGAGGGGTGGACACAGATTAAGAATTTGGAAATTTACCGAGAGTTAGAAGATTTACCCATACTCACTCCTGTCCCCACTTTAACTTCAACACCAAAAATCACACCGTCCCCTACGTCCCCGGCAACTCCTATAGGATGTACAGGAGGAGAATTGGTATTGACGGCCTATGTGGTGGAAAAGATATGTCAACCGGGAAGTGGTTGGGATGCGAACATCTTTGTCGAAGCCCAAGGCGGAAACTGTCTATATACCTATTATTGGGAAAATGAACCTCAGAGCAATATCGTCACCGGCAGCATTACTTTTAGAGTACCTATTGCGTCGCGCACTGCTGTAGTCGGTACCGTCTCCGTCATTTCCAACGGGCAAACAGTATCTACAAAGATCTTTGCAGACGCACCGCAATGTGAATAATAGATATGGGTTACGAATTAAGAGTCAAAGGGTGTGAAATTATTTGCACCCTTGTACTTTTATAGGAAGAACTTTCACAGTAAAAATAGAACATCTCAGAGCTATCGCATTTGACTTCAATGAATCATACTGAAAATTATTTTTACATCAAACATCAAACGTCAGACGGGAGTACATTTTGACGTTTGACGCTTGAAGTCTGACCTTTGACATCTGACGTCCCCACTAAATCCAATGAAACACACCCAAATGCAATAGCCCTAAGAACATCTGCCCCCATTTACCGGGAAATACAGGTATAATGTAAAATGTAGAGCAGACATCGCGGATGCAGTCATCGCGGATGCAGACATCCGTTTCTGTCTGACAGGCTAGAAAGCCTGTCCTACATTAGTTACATAAGGAGACAAAACCATGCAAGGTGAAGCACAAAAAATTAAAGATGCATTGCGAGACGTGATTGATTTTGAGATTGGCTTAGACGTAGTCGCATTGGGTATGATCCGTGATGTTGCAGTTGATGAAGACGTAAAGATCACCATGATCCTCACGTCGCCTATGTGTCCGATGGCGTCCTTTATGATGCAGCAAGTACGTGAGCGCGCTGCCGAGATAACCGACAAGAATGTAGAAGTTATTATGGGCCGCGAGATGTGGAAGCCCGACATGATGGAAAAGGAAGCGCGGGAGGCGCTGGGCATTTAAAAAGTTCGCTTGACAAAATATCATCCCTGGTGATAATTAAAGATATATTCATATTCTTGCTAAAAGCTGTGACGGGGAAAAGTACGTGGTCGGAAGCTGACAGGGACGTGAGGTCAGTGACTGAGAGCCACACGCAGTGGAAGCCCACCGAAGTTCGCCCCTGAGCTGACCGCTTAATGTCTCAATATTACGAGATTAGTAGGCGGCTCCGTAAGTCCTACGTTACAGGGACACTCCATCGCTTTTTTAGCTGTGGAGGCGAGAGGCTCCGTTTGTGCGGGGCAAGCGAGGTGGTACCACGGGAGCAACGCTCTCGTCCTGGCAAGGACGAGAGCGTTTTTGTTGTCCCGGATATAGTAAAATCCGGGGAATCGGGAGTCAAAGAGTGATAAGGAACCATACACTACTCTTAACTCCTAATTGTTGAGTGCCACTATTGATAAATGAAAAAAAGTGCTAATAATCATCAAGGAATCTTAATGCAGTCCAAGTGCCACTAAT
>JAFGFI010000471.1 GCA_016931185.1 Anaerolineae bacterium | reverse complement strand
GTCCGGCGTGAGAACCGCGACACCGGTGTTGTCGGACAGCGCGGCGACAGCCATCACAGCGGCGTCACACTCGCGCCGGCGCAGCGCCATGCCGCTGCCGGCGTCCAGCGCGAGCAGCCAATTCGTGCCGCTGCTCGCGCTGCCGGCATAGAGCGTGTTGCTATCCGCCGTCAGGCTCACCGACCAGTTGCAACCGCGCGCAGCCTCGCCACTGTCTTGCTGCTGCCAGACCGCGTCGCCATCCAGATTGAGCGATGTCAGAGCAAAGCCATAGTGACCCAACACAATCCGCTCTGCCACAAAATCCAGCCCATGAATGCCATTGTCGGTGTGATACAGAGTGCGGGGTTGGATGTCAAAACGGCTTGCTGACGGCTCCAAGTCACAGGCGAGAATATCGCCCAGGCGCGTTGCCAGAACCAGGCGCGTAAAGTCAAGAGACGCACGCACTTGATGCACTGGCGTTTCGGCGCCATCAGCGGGGTAACTTCCCAGACGGTGACCGCCCAGGTTAAAGACAGCGGATCCGACTTCGCTGCCTACCGCCACGTACTGTCCATCGCCCGATTGCGCGACGCTGTAGACCGGGCGGTAGACCTGGAGCCATCTGCGAACTTGGATGCGAGCGGGCATGACTCAGTTCCCTGCCTTTCGAGCGATTTCGGTCAACCGTCCGATCTCGTCGTCGAGAATGAGATGCATCACCGTCCCCATGTCGTAAACGCGCTGCGTGGCAGCCTGTTTTTTGAATTCGGCCACACGCCCATCACAAAAGGCCTTGAGTTTTTCGATACGGCGTTTGGCGTTGTGCGCCTGACGTTTAGTATCGTCAGATTCGGTGTCAGTATCCGGACCGAGTGCATCTGTTACATTCCGTAATGCCTCGCTGACGGTGCGCAGCGTCAAGGAAAAGGGATTCTGGATGTGACCCAGGTCAACGCCCTGGCGAGTCAAGGTATCTACTAACATGGTGATCATTGAGTCCGGCACGCCAGGCTTTTGGGTAACCTTGAGGACAAAGTTTTGCAAGGCGTTCAAGTAACGCCGTGCGGTCTGGCCTTCAGGTGGCACCACGTCAAAGTTCTTGTCCAGTTGGCGCAGGCGGCGGCTCTCACTCAACGGCATCTGTCGTCCTCCGTGCGCGCGCAGGTCAAGGTAGACTTCGGTGGTTTCGACGGCGGTTTCGCTATCATAGTACAGTCCTTCTTTGACCAGGCCATACGCACAGGCTAGGATAAAGACCTTGAATTTGTCCTCATTTCCCATTGCGATGACCAGTTCGGGTGACAGCGGACGCATACGGTTCTCCGGCTCGCCCAGTTTTTCGATCCAATTTTCATAATCGGTAGCAATTTGCTCTTCGGGAAAGAGGTGGATACTCTCCTTGCCGCGATCCAGTTTGACGCGATAATCGTTCTCGCAAGCAATGAATTGATCCACCGCGCGCAGTTTGACGCCACGGGCCACTTCCACGACTGTGCAGGCCACACGGCTTTCGGCCGCGACATCCACGGTGCGTCCCTGGTCGCCTAAAATAACCCGGGCGCGATCCAGGAATTCGCGGGCTTCTTCCGTGACGGCTCCGGCGATGCTAAAGGAAACATAACGCTCATGTCCCATTGCTTTACCGTTGCTCGAAGGGTTGTAGCGTAAGAATGGCTCGTTAACTTGTCCTACAACATTGGTGAAACTGGAGTGGGATTTGAATTCTACGGCAATGCGGTCGGCGATGGAAACACTCTCGCGCACTACCTGAAACAGATCCTTGACGCCGCAGAAGAATTTGCGGGCAATATCCTCCGGGCCTTGGGCTTCCTGCGCCCACATGCTGATCATTTTGTAATCCAAAGGCACAGTATCATCTTTGCGCTCCCAGGTCAGGCCTTTAGCGCCGCGCACCTCTCCCAACACCTGCATTGCCACAAAATCCATGTGTTCCGGTTGCCGGTACAACTGATCCTCAAACTCCGGGCTGGTGAGATAGCGACGGACTTTGATCTGGCGCTTTTCACGGCGGTTGTTTTCGTGGATGCGCGACCAGGCATGGAGAATTTTGCTGGTTTCCTGCAAAGTGCCCTGCCAGGCTTCCATCTCTTGCGCAGCCTGATCCACCACGCTCAAATTGCCGCTCTGATCCATCTCACCCGCTCCGAGGGCATTCAGCACGTCTAATACCACGCGGTAAATGCGGCGATGCAGCAGCAGGTTCATCTTTTCGCTAAACCAACTGATGTAGGAATCTTGCGCCTGGCGCGGTTTAGATCTCTTGGGGAACATTCCCCCAGAATCGTTTCGAGTATCCTGCATCCAGCTGATGGCGGCGCGTAATTCCTCGCCAGCCTGCCGCAGCCGGGTTTCGGTCTCGGAACGACGATATTCTTCTTCAAGAATTGTTTTGAAGCTAACCAGACGATCCTTTAGTGCGGCGATGACGGCGCGCGCGGTGGGTAATTGCGCCTCGACCAAAACCTTGGAACGTGGGTCACGGCGATTCAGAATGTCCATCAATTCCGCATCCAATGCTTCGGAAAAGCGCAGGCGCAGCGCGTCGCGGTAACGGGCCAAAATAACATCCCACTGCCCGCCCTCGCGGGCTTCCTCGTCGTCGGGGTCATATTGCGGCCCCAGGCAATCATCCATAAATTGCTCGCTGAAATTGAGGAGGCGGGTATACCCGTCGTCAAAGTTTTCCTGTTTGTATTCGCCCTCTTTCGTGGGGATCAAACCGCCATAGAGGTAATCCATCCACTGTTGAATGGTTTGGTAGTCTTCAGCAAAGGCCCCTTCAGAGAGCGCGATCATGTTGAACAAGCCGGACCAGCTCATATCGGGCATTTCAGGGTCTATCTTTTTGGTGGCCACAATGGCCTTTTGCACTATGCCAGGGTTGACGCGCCCGCCTACGTTCGTGTCGGCAAACACACGTTCCACTTCTTTGGAGGCAGCCAGATCAACCTGCGCCTGTGCCTTTTTGTCTGGGATAGGAAGATATTGCCGGCGTAGCAGTTCTTGCAAAAAGCGGTAGGAGAAGCTCTCGATGATGTCATCCACAGGCAAGATGTAGGTATAGACGTTGAAGCTGCTGTATTGCCAGCCTTCTTCCTTATCATAGTGCAGGCCGGCATTGGAGCGCTTACTCGCCAATTCATCACCCAGAGTTTGGTCAATGTGCGCCATCACGAAATCAGAAATGATCGGGAAGACGCCGCGCATGGGATTGCCACTCAAGTCCATGTCGCCAGCGGCGCTGGGGCAGGTAGTATCCACCAGGTAAACATGATCCACGGGCTGATTGGTGCTCCAGGTGATGGAACGCAAATCTTCGCCGTAGCGCACCATGTAGGGCAGCATGTTGCTGTGGGTGCGCACAAAGCGATCCAATTCGCGCAGCGCAGCGTAAGTGTTGGGCTTGAGGTTTGTCGGATCGTTCATCATGGTGGTGTAGGAACTAAAAGCATCGGGCAGCACGATGATGGCAGAGACATCCAGGGATTGCCACTTGGAATTGGATTGCTTGGCGTGCCCCACCAGGTTAGCAACATCTACGATAAAGCCGGAACCCGTGCCACCAGCAACCGAGCCGATGATGAAAATCTGACGTTTGCTTTGTTCGCTTTTGATATCATCCACGGCTCTTTCTTCTTCCGTCTCATCCCCATACATCTGACGGATAGCGCTGACAATGGAAGAATAAATCGGACTATCCCAACGCTGAAAGAGAGCTACACGCCCCACCGGACGGCGTTGCTGCGCGCCGCCGCGGATGTCCCTTTCGGAAGGGCCAAGCACTTTTGCCAACTTTTCCTTTTCCAGCCAATGCATATAAGATAAGCTACGTCCGGCCGCCATATCGCCAAAAATAGTATCCATCGTCACGCCGGCCCGGCTGACCACGTGACGAAATTCCGGTTCGCGGCCCCGGTCATCGGTCTGCCCCGCGAGTTGTGTGCCGGCAAACGTATCCACGTCGCGCAAATCATCAGTATCTAACGATAGCAATACTACATTCTCTGGGACTTGCCCATAGGTTTCCTCAAGGCGTTCTTTGAGGATGGTTAGGGCGGCCTTACCGGAACCGCCAACTCCAATGGCTAAGACTCGTTTTGGCATCTCTCATACTCCCTTTCAAATTAAATGTGTAAAGTTAACACTTGAGCTTCTGATCCAGCCCTACGCGTAACTTGATATCTGTAATGCTGGTAGTCACATCTGCAGCGGTATCCCGAAAGATGGCTTTAAGTGTATTTTTCTCGGCGTCAAAGATTTTGACATCACTGCCATCTTGGATAATATAAAACTCTATCGGCTTCAGATCCCTGACATAAATGGCAACCTTCTTACGATTACTACCAATGGTAATTTTACGCTGGCGGCGCGACATCCCCAAGGTATATGTAGACAGTGGCCCCTTTTCGGCTCTGCCCGCACGGCAGACCAGCACATACCCTTTGGGCGGCGGGAAAATGTGAACGATAATCCACGGAATGAGCCACAGAATGATAAACGCCAATAGCGCCAATCCCAAAATCGCGCCCAGCAGATACGGCCACCAGGGACAACCTTGCAGTTGCGGGATACCAGGCTGATCGGGGCATTTGTCCGCACCGCAATCGTCAAGGCCGTCGCCATCACGATCAGGGCAGGGCGTGGGTGTTGGTATCGGAGTAGGTGTTGGTATCGGAGTGGGCGTCGGGGTAGGTGTAGCGGTGGGCGTTGGAGGACAGGGGGGGGCCATCACCTGTACCGGCACGTTTCGTTCCACTGGCGTCATATACCCCGCCTTGAGCTGCGCACTCAGGCGCAAGCGCAGGGTCATATCGGTGCGAGTGTCGCAGGCAATCCCGGATGAGATGGCTGCGCAGAGCGCCGAGAGATCACCGCTGAATATCCCCGGCGATGTGGATGTCAATTGGACATCCTGCCCCCCGCCAAATGCGCGCACCTGAATAGTGTCGGCCACGGCCAAGTCGTAGTCAGCGATATTCACCGTCACTTTAGGGCTGGCGCCGCCGCCGCACGTCAAGGGAGAAGGCATAATGTCAGTGATGTACGGTGCGCGACCCACATTCACAATCAAGCGAGCGGTGGCAATCGGGATACGCATACCTGAATCGTCTGGGCCTAGAGCGGAGCCGGCATTTAGGATGAGGATAAAACGGCCTGGCGCATCCAAAATTGCCGGATATGCGTTGGCGAAATCAAAGCGGATTTCGTAGCCACCGCTACTATCAGGCGTCAGGTCTTTAGAAATTCGCAAGGAAGTTTTTTGACCGTCGGGAGTAATCACATCGCCCCAGATAGGCTGCGACTCGCTACCATAGCAATCACTGGTAAGAGTAAGCCGTATGACAAACTCACGGCTGGGCGGTTGCTGTTCCGTTGCCAGATAGGTGTTGGTAACATCGGTCAGGCTTACTTCGGGCAACTCAAAATGAATGCCATAGGCGCCACGGCGATCCAAATACACTTTCACCGACTTGTCTGAAGTAATCGTCCATACATCATTCTTCAAATCATCGGTCAACCGCGCCGCACCGATAGAGATGACTTCCACCGGGTTATCGGTACCCCGGAAACGTTTGACCCCGGGCGTCGTGTCCAGTTCAACGGCGTTGAGTTTGGGATCTTGCACTGTAATCACACCTTTGTCCTCACCCGGTTCATGTTGCACCGTTATTACAATCCCTTGCACACATTTGCTGACAAAGAATTGGTACGGAGTACCTGGCATAACGACCGTGCCGCTCTCATCAGGGATGGTGTTTTGCAGTTGGGCGATGATACGATTGTACGTGCTATCAATCTGGGTGCGGTCAGTAATGCGGTAAGTAAAAATGTGATCGTAGCGCGTTTGTAACTGCTCCCAAAAGCGCACATACTTTTCATAATCCGCGTCGTCCGGGTCTTGTAACAGCATGATGAAGAACGGAATATCGGGGTTAGCGCTCACCAGTTGTTCGATCTCAGCGTCGCTCTGCCCATCTTCGGGATAAGGGCGACCATCCGTCATCAGCACTACGGCCGGAAGGTTGGTTGCACGGCGGGCAGGAGAAGTACGCAGCTCCTTGTAGGCCATTTTGATAGCTTCGACCATATTTGTCCCTAGTTCCGGGACCGGATTGGCGATGAGACGAGAAATCGCATCCCGCGCACCGCTGCAGCCGGTCAGCGGCGCAACCAACGTCGCGGTTCTCCCCAGGTTGATGACACCGACTTGATACTCCAACTCGTTGACTTGGGCAAATCCCAGGCGCGCCACAAACAGGTTCACGCCATCAATACGTAGGAAATCAGGATCGTTACCCCACGCTGCACAGCCGGACACGATTTTGTCGCGGGGGAACATACTGCAAGAGTTATCCACGATGAGCATCATATCTATAGGCTTGCGATCGTCTGTGGATTGCGCAGTCACTTTCTGAAGCGGCAGATTAAAAAACAATAGAGTGAAAATCATCAAAATCTTAAAGTGCATAAAGGCTGTAAATTTTAATGGGGACATGGTTACCTCCTGGTCATGCCTCACAACTTAAGCTCCCGCCAGGCTCGTCAAAGGTTGAGCAGCGGTCTGGTTGGATTTCTTACGTAAGCGTTTGACAATACCCAAGTCTTGATTTTCGGGTGCGGCAAAATACTTGACGGGATCAGTCGCCGCGAAAAAGAGCCAGGTTGCCCAGACTTGCAGCAGGATACCATTGAGCGAGCCTGTCCACAGGTAGGACAGGTTCAACAAGCGTTTGACAATCAAGAAGGCTTCCTCGATCCGCCAACGCCGCCGATACAAATCAGCCACCACCCAGGCTGGTAGAAGGTTGGGGTCAAGGACACTGGTCAGATAACGATGCCACGTCCGGCCAAAGCGCACTTCGATCAACCGGACCGGGTGGCG
>JAFGFI010000470.1 GCA_016931185.1 Anaerolineae bacterium | reverse complement strand
TACCTATGGCGACACGCTTTGGGCAGCCACCTCTGGCGGCATCGTACGGTGGCGATGGGAGGATGAACAGCGCGTCAAATATACACGCTGCGGCAGCGAAAACGGTCTGGTGGGGAGTCATTTCGAGCATATTATTGTGGATAGTCACGGTCGCCCCTGGGCTGGCGGACAAGGCGTCGGTTTGAGCTACCTGGATGGCATCCACTGGTGCAGCGTTGACCAGGAGACTTGGTTTTCGCGGGACATCCGTTGCCTTGCCGCCGATAACGCTGGCTTGGTGTGGGTGGGAACGGACAATGGCCTGATGCAGATGCATTTGATCAATGGGCGTCCACATTGGCAGCCTTTCGATCTCTCCAAAGCCCATTTACCTAGCCAAGAGATACGTGCGTTGGCGGTAGGCGCTAAGGGTGAACTGTGGCTAGGGACGCTATGGGGACTGTTCCATTACGCACCGAATGAGCAGACGTGGACACAGTACAAACGCGGCGATGGGTTGCCAGACAATGTCATCTCATCCCTCTACCTGGATGATGACAACCATCTTTGGATTGGCACGGTACAAGGGCTGTGTGTTTTCAACAACGGACGGCTTACCTGTGCGCCAGAGATTACCGGCATGGTGCAAAGTATTGCTGTAGATGCAGTCACCGGCGCCCCGTGGGTTGTCGCCAATGGCAAAATCTGGCGGCAGATGGATAGCGAATGGCGCTCCCTCAGCCCATTGCCCCCACTTGACGAACAGTCCACAGGGCGCGTCATTGCGTCTGATGCATATGGTCGTGTATGGGCTGGATTTGATACAGGCTTGGTGCAATACGCGCCATTCCCACGCGTACTTGACGCCTCAAAAGACACCGACCCGCCTAACGGCAGCGTCAATGCAATAGCGGTGGATCGTCAAAATCGCGTGTGGGCCGGAACAATGACGGGGTTGTGGGTATATGAGCACAACGAATGGCGACGATGTAAACCGCACTGTGAACTCGATTGCCAGATCGAAGGGGTGACGCATATTGCCATATCGCCTCAAGGAGAAATACGGGTAGGGTCCTGGATAGCGGGCGACAATGGCGGTTTACGGATTCTCAAGGGGCCGGCGGAAACATTTGCCAATCCTGTCTCTGTGGATGCGTTGACCTTCGACGGCGACGGACGGTTATGGCTTGCTTCCGGGGAAACGCTCTGGGCATTTGAGGGCTACAAAGGACAGGAAGTCGTGACTTTTCCTAACTCTGCCGGGTTAGTGCAAAGCCTGCTCGTGGATGATCAAGGCATAGTGTGGTGTGGTTCTACGACCGGGTTGTATTCTTATACCAATGCTACGTGGGATATGCTTCTTGCGGAAGAAGAAGTCAATGCCCTGGCTCAGGATGCCAGCGGTAGAATATGGGTGGGGACATCGCAAGGGTTGTGGTTTATTGAAGAAGGTGTATTGCACAGCTTTGAGCATACTTCGGAATTCCCTTCCCTTGAAATCCTGGCTTTGGCTGCTGCTCCCGATGGTGCAGTCTGGGTAGGAACGACACGGGGGTTGCTCCGTATCCAGGAAGAGGATGTAAAAGTTTGGCGAACAGAAGATAGTGGCCTCGATAACGTCCCCATCTACGCGTTAGCGCTCACGCCGGAGGAATTATGGATCGGCACGGCACAGGGGATCAGTCAATTCAGGCTCAATCACGAAATGGAGGGATAACATGACCCGCAAATGGACATTCATGGTCTACATGGCCGGCGACAACGGCCGCGTCTTCAAAGACGGGATGCAGTTGATGCATAACCTGGAAGGTTATGGTTGGGGTGACATCAAAGAAATGTCATCCGTCGGCTCTACCGATCAGGTTGCCATCGTCGCGCAGTATGACACGCTGGACGCAACGCACACGCCGCGCCTCTTTATTGACGGGAAGACTGAAACCGGCACACCCGTGGAGAAAGTCCCGCCGGTCAACACCGGCGATCCCAAGAACCTGACCGACTTCATCGTCTGGGGTATTCAAAACTATCCTGCCGAGAGGTACGCGCTGGTCTTGTGGAATCACGGCACGGGCTGGAAAGAGGATGACATCTATGCCCGCTATCGAGAAGCGGAGAAAACTGTCCGCCGCGACAACCTCAGCCGTGGTCCAGTGCGGAAGCGTATGTTAAAGCGCACGTTCTTCTTGCCGACGGCAGCTCAGATTATGACCGTGCAAGATGACGAAGTACGCGCCATCTGCTACGATGATACCTCGATGGACTTCCTGGATAACCAAGACTTGGTGCGCGCCTTCACCGCTGCTGAACAACAAACCGGGCAGCGACTTTCCGTGTTGGGGATGGATGCCTGCCTGATGAGTATGATCGAAGTCGCCTACCAGGCGCGCGAGTGCGCAAGGTATATGGTGGGATCGCAGGAGATAGAAGAAGGCACCGGCTGGCCGTATGCGTTGATCCTGCGAGAGTTGGTAGATGCGCCCGATATGTCGCCGCTGGAGTTGAGTGAGTTTATCGTGGCAAAATTCGGTGAATACTATCTGAGCCGTAGTCGGAATGGAGGAGGAATCAACACCCAATCCGCCATTAATTTGCAGGCTATGCCACAGACTTTTGCCCAAATGAAGACACTATCTGAGCGCCTTGCGGAAGTCTACGAGAGCGACCTCAAAACTGAACTGGCTGTTACCCGCGCCCAACGTGATACTGAGACCTTCCAGGATGCAGATTACGTAGACCTTCGCCACTGGCTACAATGCCTGCGCGATGAATATGCCGGCGCCCTCGAAATCGGCGAGTTAGCGAATAACCTGGTAGAGCATTTGATGCCCCAGGCTTCCCAAAGCCCAATTGTCGCCAACTTCCGCGGAATGGGTCGGCAGAATGCCAACGGCCTCTCTATTTACTTCCCATCCAGGCGCTACTCACCGTTCTATGACAAGCAAGCATTTACCCTCTCCGGCTGGAACAAAGTCATTCGCCGCGCCAATCGGATGAAAGCGCCAGAACTGCGCGCTGTGTCCGGCTCAACGGATACTCGCGCGGTCCCAGCTACCCAGGTGATAGTTTGCCCCATCTGCGAAGGCACAACCGAAGTCCCCGCCAACATCGCCGAAATCGGCGAGACGGTTGCGACCAAAGGCGTGCGCGACCTCGTCGAGCAGATCATCACGCTCATTCAACAAGCGTTAGCCTCTCCCACCGTTGAGGCCAACCAATGGCTTGATTTACCCTGCTCGCACTGCGATCACATCTTCCAATACAACGTCAAGACCGGGGAGACGCGACGATGAGCGACCAGGAACGCCCCCGCGATCCGCAATCCGTCGTAGACGAAACCCGTGAATTCTGGCGCGACCTGGCCCGCGAGACGGTCAAGACCTCGGCGGCAACCATCGAGGAGACCGCCAAGCAGATCATTGGCATCACGGGCATCTTGGAGGGCCTGTACTTCCACGCCATCACCTTCGC
>JAFGFI010000036.1 GCA_016931185.1 Anaerolineae bacterium | reverse complement strand
AGAAGCCGCGCGTAACAGCAGCGGTAAATACGGCCAAGACTGCGGGGTGTGCGCCCCCGGTTGCGGCGCGGCCGGCCGCTGGGTAGCGGCCAGCACCGGCAGCAGCGACTGGCTCAACAGCGCCAGACTGAACCACAAACTCAACCAACGATGTAGCGGACGATACTGCTTGCATAAGCTTACCATATTACACTGATATCTCCTTGTTGTTTTAGACACTATCCATCATTGTACATCCAAATTCCCCCAGATTTCAGAAAGATTTCGGAAAAATCCACGCGCGAATGATACGGGAGTGTTTAATTTGAGTTAGTGAGGACGGTAGACGGTAGACGGCAAAATGCGCTTCCGTTTGACGTTTGCGATTTAACCTTCCAGGAAACTTAGAATGGCTTGATCATGCAGCAACCCGGCGTCCATCCCACGTATCTAGCAGGTGTAAGGGACTCACAGCTTCCTGGAAGGTCCAAATGCGATAGCCCTATAAACCGGGGCACTCTGCTATATTTTTTAGACAATTGTGGTATAATGTTTAGTGAATGGCTAACAATCAAATCTCAGGCGGTTTTATCATTAACAGTGCGGGTGTCTCTATCCAACCGGATGCAGGTACCCAACCGGATGTTCGCATCCGGTCGGCAGGGGATAGCCGATTGGATGTCCATATCCGGCTTTATCCACAAAAAGGAGGCCACACATGGGTATTCACTTGTATCTGTCCATGATCCCCGAAGCTCTGATCGCTTCAATGTTGACTCCCGAGGAGTTTGGTGTTTACTACGCGGTGGGAACTGAGAAGAAAGCGCGCGGTCAGGCGATTTTCTTCGAAATAGATCCGGAATTCCGCCATGAAGAGCTCCTCATTGAAGAAGGGATTAAGCGTTGTATTCCTCACGAAGACGGTAGTCCTAAACGTTCTGTTTACATCACAGTCTACCGCGCCCTGGAAAGGGTCTCATTGGATGCTATCCGCAAGTTGTATCTGGTCACACAAGATGGGCGGGTTTTAGGTATAGAAGCCAGCGAGGAATTCCCGGCGGAAAGCAGCGGGCTGCATTTATATCAAGAAATTGCCCCTGTTCATCCACTCATTGTAAGCAATCTCAATACACAAGAATTCTACGATCTGATCGTCAAAAATCCCACTTCCCTATTGACACTCCCCTCTGTTTGCTTTACCGAGTTACGTCTAGGCGAGTTAGCCGATAACCCAGAATACGGCAGCGTTGGCGATTTACCTTATGCCAACATAGACCATCTACGCCAATGTCTGGTTGACCTACGCACAAAAACTGTGCATACAAAGATGGTGGACCGCCTTAGCCCGGCGGTATTCCCTTATCGCACCTTGAAAAACGGTATCTTCGTTGGGAACACTGAAAAACTCGCGTTTTTCTCGTTGCCGTCGCAGGAAGAACTCCGCGCGAAGCATTATCGTTGGTGGCGATCCGCAAATATGTAAGAGGCGGTCTACGGGGTTCACAAGATTTTACGAACCCATCCCGGTATGCTTTCCATTTATGGATTCCAGCAAAGTGACGCGAGCATACCCACTCATTGGACCACTCAGGGCTTATAGCTTTTATCATTTTGGGGCAAAGGTAATCATAGTCTGACATAACTTTCAGGTTACATTAGCTTTCAGCAAACATTGATAAGAGCTTGGGCCTGTGTGTGTGGAGAATATTATTACTATATTTCGGAGGTTTGGAGGAAGGTATATGAACATTTGGGTTGTTGTCAGTTTTGTTGCAGGTCTTATCTCTGTTGGGGTTGCCGCTTGGTACTTTCAGTGGGTGAAGAAACAAAATGCAGGTACTGAGCGCGCGCAGCGGGTCGCCAAATGGATTAAGGATGGTGCAGAGTCCTACCTTAGGAAGCTCTATGGTGCCCTGGGGTTACTGGCCGGCATCCTGGCCGTCATCATCGCCATAGTTTTCAGTATTCAGCAAGGTTTTGGGTACGGGCTAACCATGGCCATAGCCTTTATCGCGGGCGCAGTATGTTCCACCATTGCCGGTTATATGGGGATGGCCATTGCGGTCGAAGCCAATGTGCGCAGTGCTACGGCAGCCAATGAAGGCCTCAATCCTGCCTTTAACGTCGCTTTCAAAGCCGGCAGCGTGATGGGGTTAGCGATGGTCGGATTGGCATTGATTGGTATGAGCCTCGTCTATCTTATCACCCAAAATGCAAATGTGGTACTGGGCTTTAGCTTTGGGGCTTCCACGTTGGCATTGCTGGCGAAAGCCGGCGGCGGCATTTACACGAAGACTGCCGATATCGCCGCCGACCTGGTGGGTAAGGTTGAGGTGGGGATTCCTGAGGATGATCCTCGTAACCCTGCCGTTGTCGCCGACAATGTGGGGGATAACGTAGGTGACGTGGCCGGTATGGGGGCGGACATCTTCGACAGCTACGTCGCCAGCTCAGTGGCGGCAATGCTGTTAGGCGCAGCGCTAACCGGACTAAGTGGAGATCAGCTAGTACTGTATACCATTTTCCCGCTCATTCTGTGTATGTTGGGCAGTTTCGCCTCGCTTATCGGTGTGCAGTTTGTCCAGGTAAAGGAAGGGGGCAAGCCCGGTACATCCCTCAACAATGGTACTATCTATACATGTGTTATCTTCGGTGTAATGGTCATTGCGGTCGTTTTGGTGGCCGGCATTGACCTGGCTGCACTATGGTCAACGCTGGCCGGCCTGATTACAGGTGTGGTTATCGGCTTCTCATCAGACTTCTTCACCGGTGACGACCGCCCCCCTGTGGTCGAGACCGCAAGAGTGTCCGGTTCTGGTGCTGCGGTCAACATCATCACGGGCTTTAGCTATGGTCTGATCAGTATTGTGCCCTCTGTCATTGGTATCGTCATTGCCACCCTGGTTTCCTACTACCTGGCCGAACAATCATCCGTCATCAACGGCGTATACGGCGTTGGCATCAGCGCGGTCGGGATGTTGGCTATCAGTGGGATGATCGTCTCCTCTGACGCTTACGGCCCCATCGTAGACAATGCGCGGGGTATTGCCGAGATGGCCGGTATGCCGGAAGAGGTCATCGAAGTTGCAGACGTGATGGACGCCGCCGGTAACACGGCAAAGGCGATCACCAAGGGCTTCGCCATCAGTGCCGCCGCGCTGACGGTGTTGGCACTGTTCTCCGCTTACTCCAGCGAAATTACGCTGGCCGCGCAAGAACTCGGCAAAACCATTGATATGACGATGAGTTTATCAAACCCAATGGTGATTGCCGCCATTTTCCTGGGCGCGTGCACCCCCCCCCTCTTCAGCGCGCTGACGATGCTCTCCGTCACCCATAACGCCTTTGATATGATCGAAGAGATCCGCCGGCAATTCCGTGAGGAACCGGGGATTTTGGCCGGCACGGTGGAACCCGACTACGTGACCTGTGTTTCCCTGGCTTCCCAGGACGCGCTGAAATCCCTCGTTATCCCGGCTTTCCTGGCAGTTGCACTCCCCTTGCTCGTCGGTTTCATCATGGGACCAGAGGCTCTGGGCGCGTTCCTGGGCGGTTCAATCTTCACCGGCATTATCTTCGCGCTGTTGATGGCGAACGCAGGTGGGTTGTGGGACAACGCCAAGAAATACATCGAGAGTGGCTTCTTCGGCGGCAAAGGCTCTGATGCTCACAAGGCCGGTGTTGTCGGTGATACTGTAGGAGATCCCTTCAAAGACACCGCCGGGCCATCCCTGAACACCCTCATCACCGTGATGTCCCTCGTTTCTTCGCTCTTCGCCCCCATCATCGTGGCAGTGGGCGGGTTGTTCTAACACATTCATAATAAAAAAAGGCTGGTGAGCGTGCTCATCAGCCTTTTTTTATTCTAGCTACCGGACACTTTTTCACAGCAGAATATTTAGCCGCAATTGGGCTGGATTTTGCGATTAAAATCGCTTTTAAGAGGGTATTTTTTGAAGTAGATACGTTACCCTAATAAAAAGTGTCCGGTAGCTAGTTTTTATTTACAGAGCTTCAAGCTGCGAGTAATGTAAATCCGACCGTTGTACCGACGCCTTCCTTACTTTCTATCCACAAAATGCCACCATGGCCCTCGACCAGGGCACGCGCGATGGCAAGGCCCAATCCTGTGCCACCACGGCCCCGCTCGCGCGCGCGGGATTTATCCGGACGGTAAAAACGCTGCCCGATGCGCGAGAGATCGGCAGCCGGAATTCCAATACCCTCATCGCGCACTGTAACTTGAATGTCTTTATCTGCACCGGCTTCCACACGTACTAAAACAGTCCCCCCCGCCCGCGAATATTTAAGCGCGTTATCCAGCAAGTTGACCAACACCTGCGAAACCCGGTCAGCATCGGCCCAGGCGAGGGGCGTATCCGGCGCAGAATCGACGCGAAGCGTTAATTTACACGTATCGGCTTGTGGCAAAAAACGGCCGGCGACAGTGCGCGCCAACTGCCCCACATCCACAGGTTTACGGCGCAAGTTGAGTGCATCGGAGTCGGCGCGAGAAAGCACCAATAAATCATTCACCAGGCGTATCAGACGATCCGTTTCAGTCTCCGCAGTCTCCAGGAAACGATCGCGCACCTCGAGATCATCCACTGCCCCATCGCGCAACGTCTCCACCATTCCTTTTATAGATGTAAGCGGCGTCCGCAACTCGTGGGAGACATTGGCGACGAAATCGGTCTGCATCTGGCGCGCGGCGCGCAAACGGGCCGTCATGTCATTAAAGGCCCGGCTAAGATATCCTAGCTCATCTTGGGAACGCACAGGGACCTGCACGTCGAAGGGACTCCCCGCAGTTGTCCCGGCTGCAATCTGGTCGGCGGCAGCCGTGAGCCGCTTGAGCGGGCGCGTAATAACACTCGAAAGCCATAGCCCTACTCCCGTCGAGAAGACCAGCGCAATAGCAGTAGACAGCAACAAACGGAGACGTAAATCACGCAATACCGCCGTCACATCGCGCAGGGGCTGGCTCAAGACAATCACACCTACCCGTTGTCCCGTGAGCAGTACCGGCAAAGCCACGATGAGTGAGGATTTGCGCGCTTCCGAGGTCGTGTGGCAAGCATACTGTCCCTGCAACGCCTCGGCAACACCAGGGATGGTGCTCAAATCAAGTTCCTCATCCGTGCGGATGTTTACATCCGTGCTGCCCGTATCTGTGAGATCCGCATCCGCAGAATCCACCAACACCTCCCCCTGCGTATTCAACAGGCGGATGTGGGTTTCCAATTGCGTGCCTAATTGTACAGAGCTATACGTCAGATAGCTCAGATCTAATTCTCCCAAGGGTAGCTCCGCAGGGAGTTGCTCCAGATCGGTCTGCACCGCAATATTACTGAACTGCCGCTGGTTGAGGAGATTAGCAGACGGCGCGCGCGATTGCACGGTCTGCAACTGTTGTTCATCTACTTCCCCCTGGGGGCCAATCGCTACTGCGCCTGGAATTAAGGTCTGCACTATAATCTGGGCCTGCGCGATCAAGCTCTCCTCGGTGGCCTGCAAGAAGTAGCGCTCCAGGAATGAGGTAAGCAATATCCCCGATAATCCCATTGCCAGCACAATCACGGCGAGATGGGTCAGAAGTAATTTCAAACGAAGTGTAAAGTGCATGTTAAAATCTCATCCTTTTTTCACGCTCTTATTAACTTGTAGCCGACGCCCCGCACGGTATACACCCTCTCACCTGCATCAGGATCGACATCGCGGAGTTTTGCGCGCAGGCGTTTAACGACGGCATCTACCACACGCAGATCATCGTGATAGTCGTAGCCCCAAACAAAGTCAAGAAGTTGCTCACGGCTGAGGACAAGGCCCGCGTGTTGTGCCAAAGTGTGCAACAACTTGAACTCCAGCGCAGTCAAATCGAGCAACACAGTGCCCAAGCGGACTTCGTAGCGCGCGGCATCAATGACCAGATCGCCGATACGAATCAAAGAAGCCGCATCAAGCGGAGGTTCTGGCGGACGGTACACACGGCGTAATACATTTTTCACACGGGCCAGCAATTCACGCACGCTAAAGGGTTTAACCACATAATCATCCGCTCCCAATTCCAGCCCCACTACGCGATCAACTTCCTCGTCGCGGGCGGTGAGCATAATGATGGGCACGTCACACTCGCGGCGCAAAATACGGCAAACCTCAATACCATCCAATTTGGGCAACATGAGGTCGAGAATGATCAAATCGGGCTGTTCGCGGCGCGCTAAATCAAGCGCCTGTTGTCCATCCCAGGCAACATAGACCTTATAGTTGGCCCGGTTAAGATTATAAGAAAGCACATCTATAATCGGCGCTTCGTCATCTACAATTAGAATTTTCGCAGACATAAGCACTCCCAGAGAGAATCAAGTTGTCACTTCCTTAGATTGTAACAGAAACTCAACACAAGGTAAAGAGGTTTTGTGGCAAAATGATGATAAGGGGCCGATAAATGGGGATCAAAATACCCGGTGTGCGTTTGCAGCGTGATAAAGTGCCCCTATAATAAAGATGGATAGGAAACCAAGATTGGGAAATGGGGAATTATATTTTGAAATTTAAGATTCCTTTAAAAACGATACGCTCTAAAATCATTATATGGTCCTTTGTCCCCACCACGATTATCTTGTTTACGGTGGCACTGGTCGCGTTCTTTGCCTTTCAACATGTGACTGAGGTTCTGGCGATAGAACGCGATCAGGCATTGGCCTATGTCTCTGCGAGAGAATTCGCCTCAAAGCTAGGATATTACGAAGAAGTACTGGAAACTTTCGCGCGCACGGTCAACATCTCCCAGAGCGATCCAGAGACACAACGTGACGTACTCAAGCAGGCCGACACATTGATGGAAGTTTTCACTGCCGGGGTCATTATACTCAATGCATCCGGCGAAATTGTGGCTATGGCTCCTGAGCCATCCGATTATGTAGACCAGGATTTCTCAGATCAAGTCTATTACCGGGAAGTGGTTGATGCATGGAACCGGGGATCGGCGGCGATGATCGTCACCAATATTATCGCCGACAATCATAGCGCGCCTCTCAGAGTGGACCCATCATACTTTGTCGCCAATGCCATCCCCATCCTGGCAGAACAAGGGGAATTTCAGGGCGTGTTGGTCGGAAAACATCCACTTGAAAGTATGGCTGTTTATTTCCATGAAAGTTCGGAAATATTAGGGTTTGGTGAAGATGGCAACATTTATATAGTCGATGGCTATGGACAAGTCATCTACCATACCAACCCGGCATACACCGGCGCGCGTTTTGAGCAGCAAGAGGCAGTTCAACAGGTATTACAGGATAAAATAGGCGCCATGCACACCCATAATATCAAAGGAGAAAGTATCATCGCCGGCTACACTCCTGTACCGGGGACGCCGTGGGGATTGGTAACCGAAGAAACCTGGGAGACTCTGACCCGCGATAGCCAAGACTACCAGCAATTTTTGATTCTGTTGTTGGTTTTAGGCGTCGTTATCCCCGATCTACTCGTCAATTTTGGCGTCAAACGCATCACTAAACCTATTACCGAGTTAATGGCGGCCACTCAAGAAATCGCCAGGGGAAATTTCAATCAAATTGCCAGTGTAGAGACAGGAGATGAAATCGAAGCATTAGCTAACCAGTTTAATACAATGGCTGCCAAGTTACGCGATTCCTATACTACGCTTGAGCAGAAGGTAGCGGATCGTACCAGAGAATTGGCAACCCTTAACGCGATTTCCTCTGTCGTCAATCGTTCGTTGGATATGAATGAAATCCTCGGCGCGGCATTGGATGAAACTTTATCTGTGTTAGCTATGGATTTAGGGAACATCCATCTCATTGATTCAAACGGCACCGCCATGACCGTCCAGGTACACCGCGGTCTATCTAAAGAATATTTGGAAGTTATTCGCTATCTACAGATCGGCGAGGGAATTGCGGGAAAGGCCGTAGCGCAAAATCGTCCTGTGGCGCTGAACATACGAGACTATCCTACCCAACGTCTGGCTCCCTTCTTGATTAAAGAAAAACTCCAGACGTTAATCAGTACGCCCATCACCTATAAAGGACGCCCCTTGGGTGCATTATCCCTGGGCACGCGCAAAGTCCGCTACTTCCCACCCCAAGAATTATCATTGTTAGCTTCCGTAGGCCAGCAAATCGGGATGGGACTGGAGAATGCCCGGCTCTATGCACAAACAGAGGCAGAGTTAGCGGAACGGAGACGCGCTGAAGCCAGTATCACCCACAGACTGCGCTACGAAATAGGATTAGCTGCGTGCGCGCAGACCTTGCTTATAGATGCCCCTGATGCACTGCGGGAGACATTACACCAATTGCGCCATGCCTCAGACGCTTGCCGGGTCCACATATTTGAGAATTTTGAAGATGTAAAAGATGGTTTCTGTGCCCGCCAGCTTTATGAAGTATGTACTCCAAACGTCAAACCAGAACTAGACAATCCGCACTTGCGATATCTGCCTTATCAAGCCGGGTTTCAGCGCTGGCAAGCGATACTATCCCAGGGCAGGGCTTTAAGAGGAACCGTAGCGCACTTTCCAATAAGCGAACGCCAGATATTAGAGGCCGCGGGAATCCAATCGCTTCTCGCCCTGCCGATACAGGTAGAAGGGCAATGGTACGGCTTTATAGGCTTCGATAACACCTATGAAGCGCGCCGGTGGGATGAAGAAGATATACGCTTACTCCAGACTGCTGCCATTATGATCGGGGCCTATATCGGACGCAAACGAGCAGATAAAGCGCTGCAAGCCAGCGAAGCTCAAAATCGCGCGCTCTTGGAAGCCATCCCAGATCTAATCCTTGTGATGGATCAAGAGGGTGTTTTATTGGATTACAAGGCAGAAAACCGCCCGGAGATGTTGGCTCATTCTGAGTTTTTCCTTGGCAAAAACATTGTAGATATTACCCCCCCAGAAATCGCTCAACAGGCCCGGACTTACATTAAACAAGTGTTGCAGACCGGTAAGGTCCACAGTTATGAATATCAACTCCCTTCTCAACTCGGAGATCGAATACTCAGTTTTGAAGTACGGATGTCCTTGAGTGGCGAAAACCAGGTCCTGGCGTTAATACGCGACGTCACAGAGCGCAAAGAAGCGGAGGAAGCTTTACTCCGGGCCAGGGATGCAGCCGAAACGGCGCGTAGAGAGGCAGAGTACAATGCACAAGCCGCTGAGGCGGCCAACCGGGCTAAAAGTGTTTTCCTGGCGAATATGAGTCACGAACTCCGCACGCCACTGAACGCGATCTTGGGCTTCACCCAGTTGATGGCACGTGATGTTGCACTCAGTACTGAGCAACATGAAAA
Source organism: Anaerolineae bacterium (assembly GCA_016931185.1). Taxonomy (GTDB): domain Bacteria; phylum Chloroflexota; class Anaerolineae; order B4-G1; family SLSP01; genus JAFGFI01. Next base: position 38,265 of record JAFGFI010000036.1, on the reverse strand, counting down.
CATTGAAACTATCAACCGCAGTGGTCAGCATCTGCTCAATTTGATTAATGACGTCTTGGAGATGTCCAAAATCGAAGCGGGACAGACCCTCCTATATGAGGATAATTTCGATCTGCACCGGATGTTGAAGGATTTGGAGAGCATGTTCCGTCTACGCGCCGCGAACAAAGGATTAACACTTAGCTTTGAATATATGCCCAATATACCACAGTACATCCAAACTGATGAGGGAAAACTGCGGCAGGTATTGATTAACTTATTGAGCAACGCTATTAAGTTCACAGAAGTGGGAAGCGTGACCGTACGCATAAAAACAAATGAAGAGCTAAGAGTTAAGAGTTATGAACCGGAAAATATCGCTGTTGAGGATATTCCAAACTCACAACTCGCAACTCACCATTCCTTACATTTTGAGGTGGAAGATACGGGGGTGGGCATTGCCGCACAGGACTTGGATAAATTATTCGATCCGTTTGTGCAGACGCCCAGCGGACAAGAGGCAAAGGAAGGCACAGGATTAGGCCTACCCATCAGCCAGAAATTTGTGCAACTTATGGGCGGTGATATCACCGTCAAGAGTCATCCGGGACAAGGCAGTATCTTTGCCTTTGACATACAAATTAAGCCTGCGAAAGCAGATGCCGTTGCAGCGATAATCCCGGTTGAACAACAAAAACGTCGCGTCATAGGGCTAGAGCCGGGACAGTGTGCTGCCGATGGCAGGCCTTACCGTCTCCTTGTTGTAGAAGACAATGAAATTAACCGGCAGTTATTGGTCAAGTTTCTCACGCGCCTGGGAACGTTACCTCATAACGACCACCTAGATGACGCTCTCCTGTATGGTGGCTACTTCGAGATCCGCGAGGCCATCAATGGACAAGAAGCAATTCAAATTTGGGAAAGCTGGGACCCCCATCTCATCTGGATGGATATGCGAATGCCGGTGCTGGATGGGCATGAAGCCACAAAACACATCAAGGCGACCACGAAAGGACAGGCGACGGTCATCATCGCATTGACAGCCAGTGCATTTGAAGAGGATCGGCGTATGATTCTGTCAGAAGGATGTGATGATTTTATCCGCAAGCCTTTCCGTGAACAGGAACTATTCCAAAAATTGGAAAAACATTTGGGAATTCGTTTTATCTATGAAGATATCCCATCTCTGCCAACAGAGGGAATTGAGGAAAGCACATTCATAGAAAGTGTACTTACAGGCGAATCCCTGGCCGCCCTGCCGGTCGATTGGGTCACGCACTTATACGAAGCTACCATTCAGGCCGACATAGAAATCGTCCTTGAATTGCTCGAACAACTTACGGATGAAGGCCGGCAATTAGCCACTGTCCTGACAAATCTGGTGCATAACTTCCGTTTTGATATTATCCTGGAATGGTTAAAGTTGCGGATAACCTGAAGGATCATTTCTATTCAATGGGGAGCATGAATGATGGAACCAAAAAAGAGTACCGTAAGCAGTGATACACCAGAAACCGTGTTGATAGTGGATGATACGTTACACAACTTGAATTTACTCGTCATGATGCTTAGTGCCGAGGGATACAAAACTTTATCCGCAGAAAGTGGTGTTGATGCACTGAAAATCGTTACAACTACATCTCCCGATTTGATTTTATTGGATATCAACATGCCAGAAATGACCGGTTATGAGGTTTGCGAACACTTACAGAAGGATGTACGAACGCGCGATATCCCCATCATCTTTCTCAGCGCACTAGACGCGATCCATGACAAAGTACGCGCGCTGACCATTGGCGGCGTTGATTATATTACCAAGCCCTTTAATGTTGAAGAAGTGTTAGCACGGGTCAGAACGCAGCTATCTTTGCGGAAATTACAGACGGAATTACAGGCCACAAATTTGGAACTGACCCAATCTCTGGCAGATTTGGCCCATGCTAACGCACAACTGGCACACACCAACAAACAACTTAAGAGACGCAATGAGGAACTAGATGCTTTTGCCCATACCGTCGCCCACGACTTGAAAAATCCCCTGTCTGTAGCCATAATTTACAGCACAATATTGGAACAACAGAGTTATCAACTCACGCCGGACAAAATACAGCACTATGCACAGATCATTATGCAAAGTGAGCGCAAAATGGACAGCATTATCCGCGAATTATTGTTACTGGCCAGCGTGCGTCAAGAAGATATTAAAGCAGAGCCTTTGGAAATGGGTAACATTGTAACTGAAGCTCTCAAACACCTGGATAATATGCGCAAAGCACATCAAGCTAATATCATAGTGCCTGAAGTCTGGCCGGTAGCATTGGGATATGCTCCGTGGATTGAAGCAGTGTGGACAAATTATATCAGCAACGCACTCAAGTATGGGGGCCGGAAAGATGAAGGACTTGCGCCACAAATAACGCTAGGATTTGATAAGGCAACAAAGCGGCGCGTTGGAGAATGGCAACCGGGGGATATACACGAGCAGTGCGAATCGACTGCAACTTACATATCAGAACAGACTTCCAGCACTCCAGAAAACCCTGAGCAGCAGGTACAAATACGCTTTTGGGTACAGGATAATGGAAAAGGGTTATCCTCAGCCCAACAAGCATATCTGTTTATGCCATTTGAACGGTTAGGACAAACACAAATTGAGGGGCACGGATTGGGGTTGTCTGTGGTACGGCGTATTATAGAAAAACTCGGTGGAGAAGTCGGTGTCGAAAGTCATCCCGATTATGGCAGCACTTTCTTCTTCACGCTACCGGCGGCGCAAGGGGATGAAACTTAGCGTGTAAAAATTTCGTATATACCAGACGTAGGCAAGGTTCAGTAACCTTGCTTTTTACACTTACACTTTTACGCTTGATAGGGCATAAAGTGTAAGTGTAACTCAAACCGTCCCCAGATACAGGCTAAAATTTCTGAGATCTCAACGGATCTGACGGCGTAGAAAAGTATCGATTTGACAAGCAGGATTTCTGAAACCCTGCCAAAAAGTCAAGGGGCAAAATCAGGAGCTATGTTATGAATTGGCAAACAATTGCCTACTCTATTTTACCGCTGATGGTCGGGACTGTCATATCACTCGGCATCGCACTCTATGCCTGGAAGCGTCGCGCACTTCCGGGCACGGAATACTTTGTCCTCTACATGCTTTGTGCTACGGAATGGTCGCTCAGTATGATTATGGTCTTGATGACCCAGTCCCCTGTCACTCAAAAAATCTGGGAACATATAGGGATGATTGGAACATCAAGTATGCCCATTGCGTGGCTGGCTTTCACCTTTAAGTATACGGGTCACGAGAAACGCCTGACGCGCCGGTTATGGCTCTGGCTTGCAACGCTGCCAGTCATCACCATGTTGGTCAATATCGGATATGATACGTACGTTTCTATCTATATGATGTCGGGCTGGCGTTTGAGCAGCCTTAGTTTGTTAATGACACTCCTTAAACAAGTCAACGTGGCCCTGCAATGGCTCAATATGTCGTATTTAACGCTGTTGTTGCTCGTTGGCGCGATTTTTATTGGACGCGAAATTGTGCGCGCCCCCAGAGTGTTTCGAGGACAATATATCACCTTGTTGATAGGCGCCCTGCTTCCGTGGGTATTTGCATTAGGAACTACGTGGAACCTGCTTCCGTTACCCGAAACAGAATCCACTGCTATCGCCTTTGCTGCCGGAGGGGTACTATTTGCCTGGGGCATCTATCGTTATCAGACCTTTATTACCCTACCTATCGCACTGGACACCGTAGTAGCCAGCATAAGCGCGGGGGTTATCATCCTGGATATGCGCCACCGGCTGCTTGATATGAACCCTGCCGCGCGGCAGATGACCCATGTCGATCCAGAAGCCAATATAGGAATACCCATTGCACAGATCCTACCGGAGTGGACGGCACTCCTGGCAAGCCTGGAACAGGGTCTAAGCCACGCTGAAATTGTCCGTGATACAGCAGAAAAGACACAACGCCATTACGAAGCACGTATTTCACCCTTATATAACCGTCAAAAAAACCTGGCGGGCCAATTAATTCTTCTATACGATATCACGGAACGCAAACAGACTGAGGCCGCCCTACAACAGGCCAAAGAGGCCGCGGAAATCAATGCATTAGCGGCAGAAGAGGCGCGGCAAGCAGCAGAAGCGGCGCGCCGCGTGGCAGAGCATAACGCGCAAGCCGCAGAGACTGCCAACCGTAGCAAAAGTGTTTTCCTGGCAAATATGAGTCACGAACTACGCACCCCATTGAATGCCATTCTTGGTTTCTCCGAGTTGATGACCCATGATTCAACATTAAACGATGAACAGCGTGAAAACCTGGAGACCATCGGGCGTAGTGGCGAACATTTGTTGGCTCTCATTAACGACATACTCGAACTTTCCAAAATTGAAGCAGGTCGAGTCGTCATACAAATTGAGAGCTTCGATCTTTATCACTTATTGCAAGGATTGGAAGAAATGTTCCGCCTGCGCGCTGCCAGTAAAAATCTTTCCTTAATTTTTGAGCGCTCCAGCACCGTTCCCCAATATGTGAAGATGGACAAAAATAAGTTACGGCAAGTACTCATCAACTTATTGAGCAACGCGGTAAAGTTTACGGAAGAAGGGGGAATTACGTTGCGAGTGCGGAGTGAAGCATTAGAAAATCCCTCCGTCTCTGAGCTACAAATCGCAACTCCTAACTCGCAACTCCTAACTGCTAGTACTTCTCTTCTAGTTTTCGAGGTGGAAGATACAGGGGTAGGAATTGCAGATACAGAGCTAGACGCGGTTTTCGATGCCTTTGTGCAAACAAGCAGCGGGCAGCGATCCCACCAGGGAACAGGGCTCGGTATCCCCATCAGCCGCCAGTTTGTGCGAATGATGGGAGGGGATCTGACGGTCAGCAGTATCGTCGGGCAGGGCAGCATCTTTAAATTTAATGTACAATTCGAACCCGCGCAGGCGTCTGACATTCAAGAAACACAACTTGCCCGACAAGTTCTGGGTTTAGTTCCGGGACAACCCTCCTACCGGTTGTTGGTTGCCGAAGATCGCGAGGCTAACCGCAAATTACTCGTCAAACTGTTGCGCCAATTGGGATTCACAGAGATCAAGGAAGCCATCAACGGACAGGAAGTATTAGAGATTTGGGACACCTGGTCACCCCATTTAATATGGATGGATATGCGAATGCCCGTGATGGATGGTCATGAAGCGACCCAGCGCATTAAGACAACGACCAAAGGACAGGCCACCGTCATCATCGCATTGACGGCCAGCGCATTTGAGGAGGATCGCGCCGTTATCCTCTCGGAAGGCTGTGACGATTTCGTGCGCAAACCATTCCGCGAGGCTGAGATCGTCGAAAAATTGGCTAAACACTTAGGTATACGCTTCATTTATGAGAAACCCGCACAAGACAAAGCCCTATTTAAGGACGGCATGACAACGGCAGCCGATGTCCTGACCCCGGCCAATCTGGCCACGAACGATCCAGAATGGGTAGCAGCTATCCACCATGCCGCAATGGAAGCCGATGATGCTCTCATTTTGACTTTACTCGCGCAGTTTAGAGAGAAATCGCCTGAGCGACAAAATCTAGCAGACGCACTAGAGAATCTAGTACACGATTTTCGTTTTGATGTTATTATGGAATTAACCAACTGATGGTTATCAGCTAGGGAGGATAATACATGGATATTCTTACAAAGGGCAATATCTTACTTGTGGATGATACACCCGCCAATTTGCGGCTACTTTCCAATATGCTGAAAGAACAGGGATATAAAGTGCGCTCGGTCATCAACGGCCAGATGGCACTCACTGTTACCCATGCAGCTCCCCCAGATCTGATATTGCTCGACATCAACATGCCGGGGATGAATGGTTACGAAGTCTGTGGCAAGTTAAAGGCCGATGAAACGACCCACGATATCCCCATCATCTTTATTAGTGCCCTGGATGAAACGCAGGGCAAAGTCAAAGCATTCACCGTCGGAGGGGTAGATTACATCACCAAACCTTTTCAATTTGAAGAGGTCCTGGCGCGCGTGGAAACCCACCTGGCATTGCGAAGACTACAACAGGAACTAGAACAGGAAATTATCCAACGCGACAAGTTGATCGCGGAGTTAGATGCTTATGCTCATACCGTAGCGCATGACCTAAAAAATCCCTTGACGGCTATGATTGGATTTAGCAGTATGTTGGAAACGCGCTTCACCAAAATGTCAGAAGAAGATCTGGGAGATAGACTCCACATGATCGCCCAGAGCGGGCACAAGATGACCAATATTATTGACGAATTGCTACTGCTCGCCAGCGTGCGTAAAATGGACGAGGTACAGATGGAAGCGCTGGATATGGGCGCTATCGTAAAAGAAGCCGCAAATCGGTTGTCCGATCTTGTCGAGGAATACCAGGCTGAGATTATAATCCCGGAAAATTGGCCGGCGGCCCTGGGACACGGACCCTGGGTCGAAGAGATTTGGGCTAATTACATAAGCAATGCGATCAAGTATGGGGGACTTCCCGATAAAGACATCCCCCCACGTGTGGAATTGGGATATAGTAAGGGCGACACGCTACACAGGATCTCTCCCCTCCCCGACCCCACTTGCATACGTTTCTGGGTACGTGATAATGGGCAAGGCCTAACCCCGGCAGATCAAGCCCGATTATTTACCCCATTTGAACGTCTCAGCCAAGTGCGTGCCGAAGGTCACGGGTTAGGACTGTCCATCGTCCAACGCATTGCCGAAAAACTAGGCGGACACGTAGGCGTCGAAAGTCAAGTAGGGCATGGCAGCACCTTCAGTTTCACCCTGCCGTGTGAATGTCAAGTGTTAGAATAAGCGAGAAAATTGATGAGTTGGCAAAATCTGTTGTTTATGCTCCCCTTCTTATTCTTCGTGATTCCACTCTTCTTGGGAGCATTGATTGCTTTAAGCACAGCACATTACACCTGGAAACGCCGCGCTGTTCCAGGTGCAAAACACTTTTCACTCTATATGTTGATCGCTGTAGTTTGGTCGGTCAGTATGTTGCTTTCATTCTTGAGCAATCGTGTACTGTTCCAAGTTTATTGGGATACCATTACACTGATATGCATTGCGATATTGCCCATCGTATGGTTATTGTTCGTTCTTAAATACACGGGCTCCCCCGGATTCCACATCCGTTTCTGGCTTATGATCGTGAGCGTGCCCTGTATCGTTTTATTACTACGCAGCATACATCTCCTACGACAACTCATTACCCTCATCAGAGAGGGTGAGCTGTACATCTCCAGCACCTTTCTTGAAAACACAACAGAATTCACGTTGCTCTATGCCTTTCTGTTAATGGTGATAGGGAGCAGTTTGCTCGTCAAAAAAATGCTCCAAGCACCCATGTATCGTGAACAGTTTATCACCATCTTTCTGGGTGTACTATTACCATGGATATTTGCAATGCTGGACACATTCAACATTATCTCCCTCTCTGACTTTAATTTGATTCCACTCGCGTTTGCAGTAGGGGGTATGCTGGGAACCAGGGGAATTGTACGACATCGTGTTTTTGATATTATGCCTGTAGCACTCAGCACTGTGATTGAGAGCATCAGTGACGGAGTCATCATCCTGGATACAAGCAATAAGATCGTTAATCTTAACCCTGCCGCGCAACAAATCACAGCTACTGGCCAGGAACAAGCCAAGGGAATGGCAATCACACATTTGCTGCCGGTATGGCCGGAGTTCCCTGATAACACAACGCACCCAGCACTCATTCAAACGGAAATTACGCTGGACCACCGGTCCCAAAAACGGCATTATGAAGTACGTCTGTCCCCCCTTCACGCTCGTAAGGAAGTTCTCGCGGGACAATTGTTGCTCCTCCACGACATCACCGGGAGAATCGAGGCAGAACTTGCATTACGTCAAGCCAAAGAAACCGCTGAAGAGAACGCGCGCGCAGCCGAAGCCGCCAACCGTGCCAAAAGTGTCTTCCTGGCCAATATGAGCCACGAATTACGCACCCCACTCAATGCCATTATGGGTTTCTCAGAACTGATGTACCGTGACCCCGTGCTGACCGATGAACAAAAAGAAAACCTGGAAACCATCAATCGCAGCGGGCAGCATTTACTCACCTTGATTAACGACATCCTGGAAATGTCTAAGATTGAGGCCGGACGGACAATGTTATACAAGCAGGGGTTTGATCTATACGAGTTACTCGATACAGTCAAGGATATGTTCTATCTGCGCGCCACAAACAAAGGGTTACAATTGCTTCTAGATCAGGCCCCCGACCTCCCGCGCTACGTGCGCACCGATGAAAGTAAACTCCGCCAGGTTTTAATGAACCTGATCAGCAATGCAGTCAAATTCACAGAAGAAGGGGGCGTAACACTACGGGTCAGAACAAGGGAACAAGAAAGCAAGGGAGCAGGAGGGCAAGGGAGCAGGGGAACAACCCCTTTGTTCTCCTGCTCTTCTACTTCCTGGCTGCATTTTGAAGTAGAAGACACAGGGGTAGGAATTACGCCAGAAGATATGAATCGCATCTTTGATCCTTTTGTGCAGACTGAAAGTGGACAACTCTCCCAGGAAGGAACAGGATTAGGGTTATCTATCAGTCAAGAATATGTCAAGTTAATGGGCGGAGAACTTTCAGTCAACAGCGAAGTAGGAAAGGGCAGTATCTTCAAGTTCGATATTCAGATCGAAGCGACAAGCGTAAGTGAAATTGCTACCAAACGTGCAACACGCAAGGTTGTGGGACTCCAACCCGATCAACCTACCTACCGGCTACTGGTCGTCGAGGATCGTGACGCAAATCGCAAGCTGTTACGAAAGCTCCTAGAAAATCTCAATTTCGAGGTTCGTGAAGCCATCAACGGCAAAGAAGCCATAGAGATCTGGGAAGCATGGAATCCTCATTTGATCTGGATGGATATGCGTATGCCCATTATGGATGGCTATGAAGCTACGCAACATATCAAATCTACCCTACAGGGACAGGCAACCGTCATTATTGCATTGACGGCCAGCGCATTTGAAGAAGATCGCGCGATGATCCTCTCCGGTGGCTGTGATGACTTTATGCGCAAACCTTTCCGTGAAGCTGAGATATTTGAGATGCTGACCAAGCATTTGGGGGTACGTTTTATCTATTATGAAGATGATACCTCCCCTCTCCGAGTCCCGATATCGACAGAGGATGTTCTCACGCCAGAGGCTATCGCGACCCTACCTGATGAATGGGTTACACGAGCTTATGATGCGGCGATGCAGGCTGAAAGTGAATCGCTCCATACATTATTAGATCAAATCCGCGGGCAAAACATAGCACTGTCCGATGCATTCGCGGATCTTGTTACCAACTTCCGTTTTGATGTGATTATGGATCTTTTGCAAAAAAGAATAGCGAATTACGAATCATAACCTTTTAGAAGACTGCTTACGTATTTTCGTAATCTGGAATGACACAACATGAACAAAAAAGATTTTGAAAAAACACATGTCGAGTTACTCCATGATATAGAGGAACTCCGTCGTGAGCTGGCTAAACAAAAGACCAGCCGGATACAATATGAGCGGCTGGCGGCGGCTTACGCGCGGGAACAAAGGCAACGGCAGCTTTCAGACGCGCTACGTATGTTGTCCCAAATCGTCAGCAGTACTCTGGAACTTGAAAAAGTACTCAAGGTTATCCTCACCCAGTTGGAACCGGTGGTTGCCTATCACCGGGCACTTGTTTTACTGTTGGCCGAGGGAAAACTTACTATGGTTGCGGGGCGTGACACGGACGCTTATGCCATTGAGCCTTTCACCATCCCGGCCACACACTATCTTCTCAACGCTATAGTTCTGGATACCAAACTCCCTATACTTGTTCCCGACGTTACACAAGAAGATCGCTGGGAAACCTCCAACGCGATGGCCGACATCCAATCTTTTATAAATGCGCCGCTGTTAGTGCAAGGACAACCCATCGGGTTACTTGCAGTAGGAAAACGAAGCGGCAAAGCTTATACTTCAGAGGATACCGAAGCGGTCTTTTCCTTTGCCACCCAGGTCGCGATTGCTGTGCGCAACGCACAACTCTATACCGAAATCCACGAGCATACCCAACGTCTTACGCTGTTGCATGAAGTTTCCACGGCCCTTAACTCTTCCCTCAACCTAACCGACATCCTAACGGCAGGATGCAAGGAATTGGTAAAACACTTTCCCAATTGCGATCACAGCGCGATATTACGTTACGAAGCACACGAAGTATTAGGAAAGGTGGTGGCAGAATATCCCACTCGCGGTGCAGTTGGAATGTGCATCCAACTTAAAGGAAGCGGATATAGCGATTATGTGACGCAAAACTATAAGCCGCTGGCAATTTATGATGCGCAACACGATCCGCGAACTGAACTGGCATGGAAGGGGCTGCGAGTAGCAGGGATACGCTCGTCCCTCGTCGTGCCGCTACTCGTCAAGGGACATTTCATCGGCACCGTCAGTCTGGATACCCTCAACGACATGCACACTTTTGAAACCACGGAGATTGAATTAGCCCAAACAGTCGCGACTCAGATCGCCACTGCAATAGAGAACGCAGAGCTGTACGCAACCGTACAACAGGATCTTGCCGAGCGCAAACGCGCTGAAGATCAACTCAAGCAATATGCCGCCGAACTCGAAAAGAGTAATGCAGAGTTGGATGCTTTCGCACATACTGTCGCCCATGATCTCAAAACGCCACTCACCGCGCTGGTAGGATACAGTGAACTATTGGAAAGGCGTTTTATGCAAATGCCCTCGGAAAAAGTACATGCAAATCTGCATACCATCGCGCGCAATTCACGGCGGATGACCAACATCATTAACGAACTGCTTTTATTTGCCAGTGTCCGCACAATGGAGGACATTAAAACCGGCCCATTGGATATGACGGATATTGTGACAGAAGCGCAAGAACGACTCGCGGATATGATCAGAGAAGCCCACGCCGAAGTCGTACACCCGCCCGCCTGGCCTACCGCCACCGGTTACGGGCCCTGGATTGTGGAAGTATGGGTCAATTATATCAGCAACGCCATCAAATATGGCGGACAACCAGAAGCCGGTATCGCTCCACGGATAGAACTTGGTAGCTCGAATTCAAATTGTGAATTGCCTATTCCAGATACCTCACAGAGCGATTCGCCCGCTGATATTGCAATGTTAAAATCTAAAATTCAACATCCGGAACAGATTACCTTTTGGGTCTGGGATAACGGCATCGGCCTCACCCCTAAAGAACAGGCGCGCCTGTTCTCCCCCTTCACACGCCTCGACCAAACTCGCGCCAAAGGGCATGGACTAGGCTTATCCATTGTACAACGCATTATTGAAAAACTCGGTGGTAACGTCGGGGTTGAATGTATTGAGGGAAAAGGATGTTGTTTTTACTTTACACTCCCGTATAACGCATAAAAATTCCAGGGTCCACATTTCACATCAGTATAACATACATTATAAGCCAGACTACAAAAGTCTTATGAGTTCACTAGGGCTATCGCATTTGGATCTTCCAGGAAGCTGTGAGTCCCTTACACAGGCTAAATATGTGGGATGGACACCGGTTTGCTGCATGCTCAAGCCGCTTTAAGCTTCCTGGAAGGTTAAAGCAGCCCAAATGCGATAGCCCTAATAAGTTCACTGGTTCACCAAGCGCCTGCGTTGAAGAAAAAGCATACAAAATGCAATCGCCTGCCGAGACTTTTGTAGTCTGTGGTTTCAAATGCGATAACCTTACAGAGGGGGAATCAGCGCCCCCTCTGCTATCTACCTTCTACTGCACTTCATCAAAATACTTCACAAACATTCACGACTTACTAAAAATACGCTTGATACGCTCCATATCGAATTTTTCCGACCGGTCATAGTTATAAATACCGTTTTGCTCCTGCTCGATGTCGGTGAGCTGCGTGTAGCAGAAGCCACAGATGTGATCAAGGCCTAGGATAACATCGGTTAGTCCCTCCAACCGAATATAGAACTCTTCCAGTGTTTTGGGATCATCGCCATACCCCCAGGAATTATCGGCATAGACCAGGTCTTCACGAGGAATCCACTTGATGCCGCCGTACTCATCCACAATGTAGGGCTGTCCACTGTACTCCGGCTCAATATCGAAGAAGTTGCGGAAAAGCCCTTTTTCGGGATCGGGCGTGAGTTGCTGGCGCAGCAGATCAGGATCTTGCTGGTAGGTATGGACGGTCCAAATATCGGTATCGACGTGAACGTAACCGCTAGCATCATTGACCGGACGCGTGGGATCCAGGTCGCGGGTGAGTTGTGCCGCGTCGCTGTGCAGACGGTGATGCTGCCGTCTATCACCTACATCGTGCGTCTCATTAAAAGGCGTCCAGGCAATGATGGAAGGATGGTTGCGGTCGCGCATTACAATCTCGCGCCACTCGGTGATAAAGTTACGCGCGCTGACCACGTCCTTCACATCTATGCCCCAACTGGATGATTCCCCCCATGTCAGATAGCCAAGCCGGTCGGCCCAATAATGGAAGCGCGGCTCGAAAACTTTCTGATGCAACCGCGCGCCATTGAAACCTGCCGCCAGCGACAGTTCGATATCGTATTTAAGGGCTTCATCAGTAGGCGCGGTCCAGATGCCATCGGGATAAAAACCCTGGTCAAGCACCAGGCGCAGGTAGAAGGGTTCATTATTGAGGAAAATCTGGTTCCCCTCAATATGAACTTTGCGCAGACCCGCGTAGCCGGTGACAGTATCAACGACAGTATCACCGTCCAATACTTCAAAAGTAAGATCATACAGGAACGGATGTCCCGGCGCCCACAGTTTCGGCTCTACAATTGGAAGTTCCAGCGGGATGCCATTAATTGCGCTCACTACAACCTGGCTAATAGTAATGTCGCCATCCTTGAGCGTGGCCCGTAGGCGCAATCCAGTCTTGAGCGCGTAAAAGCGAGGGAGGATAACGAAGCGGGCCTTATCCAGGTCTGCCACAATCTGCACATCCTTCAACCCGAATTGAGGTACGGCTTCCAGCCACACAGTCTGCCAAATCCCTGTAGTACGGGTATAATGGCAGCCACGTGACTTGTAATCGGGACACTGCTTACCACCAGGCTGTACACCGGAGCGGGTCTCATCCTGCACATGGACAACCAGGTGATGTGTCGCGCCAGGGGTAACATGGGAGGTGATATCGAAACTAAACGCGGTCGTCCCCCCCCAGTGTCGCCCGACCGAGGTACCGTTAATAAACACCTCACTCTCGTAATCTACAGCGCCAAAATGTAACAGAATACGTTGTCCGGCCCAGTCTGCCGGGATTTCCAGGGTACGGTGGTACCACATACTTTCAATGAAGTCGGTATATTGTACACCGGATAATTTGCTCTCCGGGCAGAAGGGAACGGAGATCTCCCCCCCAAAGGCCGAATCCGCAAAGCCCTTACTCGCAGCATAGCCGCGCTGGTGGCCCGACTTTCCAAAATCGAAAACGCAGGTCCAGGTTCCATTTAAATTCACCCATGTATCCCGTTCAAATTGCGGGCGTGGGTATTCTGGACGAGGAATTTGTGTATCTGACATTAAACTTGTGCCTCCTTAAAAATAGTTAAAAGTTTACATTAGCCAAAATCGAGATGCATCTCAATACGCCGGAAAGACTCAATGTATCCCATATCCATCATTCCCGATAAATGAGGATCATCAGCGGGCACATTTTCCGTCTTCGTATCCTGGGCTGGATGGCGCGTGTGTAAAGCATGCGCCAGCACACACGCCACTTCACGCGGGTCGCCAAATTCCGTCTGGAAAACCAGATAACTCAGTTGAAAGACTGTGCTGTGATAAACTAACCATCCCACGCTCCCATCTTGCAATTCTACTTGTATAGCAGAAAGAGTTCCAGTATTAAGTAAAGAGGGTAACTCATCGATCCAGGAAGGAATACTGCGACGTTGTCGCAAGAAATCAACCGCGCTATTATGCCCTAAAAATTGCAAATTATAGGGAGCAACTTCAATATCAGGGGGGCCGGGAGGACGACGCATAATCAGTAACTCGCGTGTCTCATAAAATCCCAGTTTTTTAAAGAGTGTCTGGGCAGGTAGATTATTCCGAATCACCTCCAGATCCACATAACCCACATTTAAGTCACGGGCCTGAGCAATCATATATTTCATCAAACTGCTGCCCGCGCCGCGCCGCCGGGTAACGGGAATAACACCCAAGCGCGTAATCCAAACGTGGCCGGGACGCACTCCTAGCATCGCCACGCCAAGCGGTTGCCCCTCGGCTACCGCCACCGCCGAACGCGCCAATTGTACATCATATTTATCAATATATTCCTGCATCCGCGCCACACTCATCGGCATAGGAACAATATAGTCTACCCGCGCGCGGTTATAGATATCGGTCAACTCAGCAACGGTAAACTCCGTGGCCGATAATAACTGTATAGTAGAATCTTCTTCTTCAATATGAGGCGTTTGGGAAATCGGAAAATCTCGAACAGAAATAGAAGGACCAGACAAGGCCGCACCTCACTCTAGGGATAAAAGATTCACAACACTATGCAACGGATACAGATATTCAATTAAAATATCCCTTCCGTTCTCATGACACGCACTACACATCATCAGATTGATCAGCTTCAGCCGCAAAATAAGATTCGACCTCATGAGCAAATTCACGGGCACGAATAGGCTTAGGAATACAACCATCACACCCATAAGCGCGTGCCATCTGTAATGCTGTATCACGTGGCCAGGCGGTCACAGCTACCAGAGGAACTTTGAACAATTCTGTAGAGCCTTTTATTAATCCCGCGACCGTCTGTCCATCTAGATCTGGTAAGCCAAGATCGAGAAGGATCAAATCCGGTTTAGACATTAAGGCAGTTCGCAATCCACTCTCACCATCAGGAGCGTGAAGCACCTTATGTCCCGCATATTCCAACAGACGTTGCATCAATCGTGCTTGCTGAGGATCATCCTCCATAAGAAGAATTGTTTTCATTAACGACTCCCCACATTATGACGCTCGTAAGCCCATACTCTTCAATTTAACAGCCAGAAATTCAAATTCACGGCGCAAAGAAATTCTCGACCTTTTCTAATAGTTCGGTCACCTTCAATGGTTTAGAAAGATAATCATCACAACCGGCCTCTAAAAAACGCTCGCGATCCCCACGCATCGCAGAAGCCGTGAGTGCTATCACCCATATATTCTTCAAATCATCCCGTTCCTTAATCCGCTTGACCACTTCAAGTCCATCAATACTACCCGGCAAACTAATATCCAACAACACCAGGGGGGGCCTAAGCACTTGAACCCTATCCCAACCCTCTAAACCATCTACAGCTTCCATCACCGTATATCCATGGGACGAGAGGACCTTATTTACAATACGGCGATTGTGAAAATTATCCTCGATGTATAAGATTATTTTGTCCATGTCCTACTCCGGCAGAATGTATTCCACATGAGCCAGAAAACTACTTCGATCTAGCATAGCCTTAGACCAAATAGAATCAATATTGGGTGCCAATCTTGCACGCATATCCGGGTCAATCTCTTTAGAGGTCACAACAATAACCGGAGTTTTCGTAGTTACTTCGGACACACGGAAGCCGATCAATAACTCCTCTCCACTGATATCCGGCAACATCAAATCTAAGATGATCAGATCAGGGGGTATCTTCTCGATCAAGTCCAATGCTTCTGTCCCAGAGTGTGCCTCTACAACCTCGAATCGCTGCCGCGTCTCAAGCAAACGACGTATCAGACGCGCTTCAGGAACGTAATCATCCACAACTAAAATTCGCAGGCGATCTTTTTTTCCGAACGATGCCAACGGCTGTTCATCAATAGCGGTTGAGGGATATTCCTCGGGGGCTTGTATTAGCTCACGGTCATCGTGTTCCACGACATCAACAACATGCTCAACAAGTTGGCGCGCACTAAAGTTACCCTTCTGCCACACAGATTCAGCATGACGTTTGAGACGTGCAGAATCGTGCTTCGTCAAAGTTTTGGCTGAGACAATGATCACCGGTATTTTTGCAGTACGCGGGTCACCTTTCAACTCATCCAGTACTCCAAAGCCATCCATCCCCGGCATCATCAGATCCAAAACTACCAAGTCAGGACGCCTTTGACGCACTAAATCCAGCCCATCTGTCCCACTATGTGCTTCAAATACACGATAATGTTTATGGTTTTTCAACAGACGACGAATCAAACGACTATCGTAAGGATTATCATCAATCAACACAATTGTCGTAATCTGCTCATCAAGTTCCTCAAGCGCCGTCGTCAACCCCTCCATTGGCCGCATCTCTGCCGGGCTATCTATCGTTAAATTGAAGATATAGCGATCCTCTAACGTATACTTTTCAGCACTAAACGTATGCCCGGAGCAATTAATGACCACTTGCTCATCGGAATGGATATAGCCCGCTCCTAACAATTTATCAAATCCGGCGAAAGCAACACTGGCCGCCGGCTCCATAGACAATCCCTCCAATCGCGCAATGTGCCGCATGGCACGGAAGGCTTCCCCATCACTCACAGCAACCATCGCACCGCCATACTCATCGCTGGCGCGTTTGAGAATCTCGTACGCCATGCCCGGCCTGCCTGTCGCCAACACAGTGATTAGGCTATCCGGCTGTTCAACAATTTCTGCTTTTGCCAATCCCTTTTCCCAGGAACGCACCATAGGCGAACAGCCCTCAGTCTGCACAACAGCGATTTTAGGAATACGATCGATGATACCAGCCGCCTTCAACTCAACAAATCCCTTAAGTACACCTAGCGGCCCAATCCCGCCAGACACCGCCTGTACATACCAATCAGGAGCCTGCCAACGCCCGTCCGTCGTCCGGGGCATTTGTTCGGCGATCTCAAATGCGATAGTCTTCATACTTTCTTTACAAGGAATTGACTTCGCCCCCCGGTCAAGATAAATATTCCGCCGCGCCGCGAAATCAGCAGCCACCGTTTTCGCCTGATCGTAAGTTCCGGTAATTTTGATAACTTCAGCCCCATAGAGTGCAAGTTCGCGCATTTTCTCGGCAGGCACACTACCCGTCACAAAAACCCACAGTTTGATCCCGGCACGCGCGCAATAAGCTGCATAAGCAGCAGCAGCATTCCCGGTAGAAGCAAGGACAATCTCATCAACACCTTGATTTTTCAACGCACTGACAGCAACTGCGGCCTGTCGATCCTTGAAAGAACCCGTAGCATGTTGTCGCTCATCCTTAATCCAAATTCCACTATGTCCTGTCTCACGCTCCATTCCCTCAGCCCGCAGTAAAGGCGTCCACCCCTCTCCCATAGAGACCTTACGCCAATCATCGGGAAAGGGAAATAATTCTTGATACCGCCACAAGTCGTAGGAACGTTCCTTCAGTTGTGCCGCCCAATCATTAGGCAAACTGGCGCAATCATACTGTGCATCCAGCCAAAAGCCGCCACACGCACCACATTGAAACGCATAACTATCGGGAGGCATCGTGTGCCCACATTCCAGACAACGTACTGAGCTAAATAGTGAAATCATGTTTTTCTCCCGCCGCAAAGATCCTTACTTCACAGGTTTATACACCTTTCACAGACACCACTTCATACGCTGTAATCAAACCACTACGCCCCTTAAGTGCCAAAGGAGATACTGCCACAGCCTCAATTTCGCCCTTGCAGGTCTCATAAGTCTGTTCATCAATCAAAATCTGTCCTGCTTTCGCATTCTCCTGCAAACGTTTAGCCGTGTTGGGTGTATTACCAATAACTGTATAATTCATCATCTGGCTCGATCCCACATTCCCCACTACAGCCTCTCCGGTACATACCCCAATTCCCATCCCTAATTCTTTTAAGAGTGGAGTTCTCTCGCGCAATTCAATAAACCGATTGCGCATCTCACACGCAGTCTGTATCGCCTGCACTGCATTATCAGAACTAGGAATCGGAGCACCATAAAAAGCCATAATCGCATCCCCAAGATATTTATCCAGGGTGCCATTATGAGCAAAGACAACAGGAGCTAAATCATCAAAAATGCAGTTAAGAGCCTCAGTAACCTGTGAAGCCTCATGGCGTTCAGAAAAAGAGGTAAAACCACGTATATCGGCAAACAGCACACTGACCACGCTACTTGTGCCCCCAAGCTGCAAATTTTTGTCAGGGTTACTCATGACCTCACGAGCAATTTCCTTAGATACATAATGCGTCAAAACACGCTCCAAAAGCGCGTTCTTCATCTCCAATTCATCATGGAGTGTCTTTATACGCAATAGAGATCGCACCCGCGCGAGTAATTCTACCGTATTAAAAGGTTTACTCAAAAAATCATCGGCCCCGGCCTCCAGGCCACGAACCTTATCACCCAATTCACGCAACGCGGTTAACATCAAAATAGGAATAGGGCGGGTATCAGGATTTGCCCGTAATGCCTCAGCCACCTGGAAGCCGTCCATACCCGGCATCAACACATCCAGGATTACCAAATCAGGCAGAACATCATAGGCAATCTCAAGCGCCAATTTCCCATTATCCGCCGTCAACACATCGTACCCTTTAGAGGATAAAATAGAATTGAGCAGCTTCACATTATGGATCTTATCATCCACAACCAAAATCCGCGAGAGTTTTATTTCCTCACTCATTCAAAAGCCATCCACTATCCAAAGTGCTGTATACTATACCATAGCATAACGAAGTCGCAATGATAATCCACACGGTTATTATCTCCCAAATGCCCGACACTGACAGAATTAAGTGTCGGGCATTTATCACATCTCAGAAGCTACAAAAAGCTATCCCACACCAGATTCGCCCTCATCCTCATCCAGGGGAACCGGCAACCACACTGTGAACACACTCCCCTTACCCGACTCACTTTCTACCTCCAGACGGCCGCCGTGCATCTGGACTAAGTGACGGCTGATAGCCAACCCTAACCCGGTACCCTCGGCACGGCGCGTACTAGAACCATCCACCTGGCGGAATCGCTCAAAAAGTTTGGTGATATGCTCCTTATCAATGCCAATTCCAGTATCTTCTATTGCAATACACACCCACTTACTGCCGTGCCGGTACGCATGAATCTTGACATAGCCCTGATCGGTGAATTTCCAGGCATTGGAAACCAGATTATTCAAAACCTGTCCGATGCGCACGCGGTCGGCCCGCAAGATAGGCAAGTCTTCATCCGATTCTACCAGGAATTCAACGGGAGCCTTTTTCTTATGGAACAGGCCAAGATTATTTGTCTTGACCTCCTCCAACAAAACCGGTATGTAAACCTCTTCCATCGTGAGAATCATCCGCCCCGCCTCAATTTTGGTCAAATCCAGGATATCGTTAATTAAGCGTAGCAGGTTCTGCCCATTTTCATAGATAGCCTGTACATCTTCGGTCATATCCGAGGTCAAATCCCCGTCAATCCCCATTAGCAACACTTCCGTGTAGCCAAGAATAGAGTTAAGTGGGGTGCGCAGTTCATGGCTCATATTCGCCAAGAATTCACTCTTAAGGCGATCTACTTCCAGGGCACGCTCATAAGACATAGCCGTCTGGAAAGCTGCCGCGATTTGTCCGGCCAGGGTGGTAAACACATCCAGGTCGCCCTGAGTAAAACGATGGGGTTCATCGTCTTGCACGTCAAGCACACCCAACACCTCATCACTTACAATCAATGGAACCGCCAGCTCCGATCTCGTATCAGGAAGCAATGGGTTCGGCATAAAGCCGGCTTCTTGTGTCACATCATTCACCACGACTGACTTCTTATCCCGCGCCGCTTGTGCTACCAGGCTTTTAGCGCGTTCGAGTGAGATCGTATGACCCTGATCCTGCATCACGCGCCCCGCTTCACCACTTCCCACCCGCATAGTCAACTTCTTGCTTTCGGCATCTAGTGTGTATACATGCACATGATACAAACCAAAGCGTTCGGCTATCAGAGGCACTACCACTTCCAACAGTTTTTGTGGATCAAGGATAGTATTCACTTGCGCTGAAACTTCGGCCGCCGTACTCAACTGCGTGGTAAATCGCTCGCGTTCTACCTCACGCTCCACCCGTTCTGTAATATCTGAGTGTGTGCCCACTGTTCGGATAGCCGCCCTATTCTTATCCCGGTCTGTAACATGTCCGATGGCGCGAATCCAGCGCCACCCGCCTGTTTTGTATTTCATCCTAAATTCGATTTCGTAATCCTCGCCCCGCCGCATATAGTCTTGCACTTCCTGAGAGGCACGTTCCCGGTCTTCTGGATGCAATAGCATCGTCCACGTCTCGAACGACTGCGATAATTCGTCCGGCGCATATCCCAACATTGCAAACCACTGCTCATTAAAGTAAACCCTGCCCTCCTGGGGCCAGAACTCCCAGATGCCCGTATTCGACGCCCCCAAGGCCAAACCCAATCGCTCTTCATTTTCATGCAACGCCGCTTCGGCCAGCTTACGCTCGGTAATATCGCGTGTAATAGATACAAAACCCGCCGGATTGCCATCGGCATCGCGTAACAGCGCGGAGTTCTGCTCCGCATCGAATATCGTACCATCCTTACGCTGCATCTTGTACTCCGCCGTCTCGCTGCGACCGGTCTCCAGTGCCTGCCGGATTCCCCTGGAAGCATTGGACCAGTGAGTACGCGCAAACAACTCCATTTGACTGCGCTCCAGGAGTTCCTCACGATTATCATAAGCGTGCAAGTTCAATGTGGCTTCGTTCAAGTCTTCGATTTGTCCTAAGGTGTTTGTAACTGTAATCCCTTCCGTCATTGCCTCAAAGATCGCCCGGATACGTTCTGCCGCCTCGCGTTGGGCCGCCTCTGCCTCACGCTGCTGCTCAAAGAGTCGCGCGCTCTGGAAAGCATTGGCAATCTGACCTGCCAACGTGCGGAAAACATTCAAATCTGCTTCAGTAAAGAAGTTAGCCTGGTCAGCTTGAACATCAAAAACCCCCAACACTTCATCCCCGATCATAAACGGCACTGCAACTTCAGCCAACGTTTCGGGCAACAACAAGTTAGGCATAAAATCCGGGTCTTGTGTCACATCATTAGAAATTACGGCATTCTTGGTACGCGCGGCCCGCGCCACCAGACTGCGTTCGTTATCCAACGTAATTTGATGTCCCTGTTGCTGCATAATCTTTCCGACCTGACCATATCCCACGCGCAGTCGCAACACACTTGCCGTTTTATCCAGCACATAGACATGAGCATGGTAAAGACCAAAACGCTCTTTCAATAACGGGATTACTGTACCCAAGAGTTCATCCGTATCAAGAATCGCGCCCACGCGCTGCGAGATTTCCGCCGCTGTACTGAGCTGCGTAGTAAAGCGCGCGCGTTCAGCATCTGCCGCTCGCAAGTCACTGATATCGCGAGAGACATTCGCCAGGTATTGCACATTTCCCTGGGGGTCTTTTATTGAGACGACTGTCATCAACACCGGGATCTCGCGGCCAGTGAATGTTTTCAGCACACTTTCACCACTCCAGATACCCTCCCTGATCGCCGCCGGTATAATTTCTTCCCTCGTCCTGGATGATTCATAATCAGGTGTCAACATCGAAATATTGTAATGAGAGGGATCTACATCCGGCGGAATCCCTATCATCTCCCGGCCCGCGCGGTTGAAGTAAACACCTACACCAGAGAAATTTGCAATTCCGACGAAGTCGTTAGTAGCCTCCAGAACCGCGCTCAACCGGGCACGCTCTGCTTCTGCAGCCAACCGTTCTGTGATATCCTCACCCGAACTCAGTGTACCTATAATCTTACCGGCTTCGTCGTGCAACAGTGCATTATGCCAGGCTACCACACGTGCCTTGCCACTCTTAGTCAAGATCTCATTCTCATAATACTCAGTTGCCTCAATCTCCCCGGACATCACCTGCGCAAAGCCATCTTTAGCCGTATCCTGACCGGCCTCCGGTAGTGTGACCTCAAACCAATTCTGCCCCACCAATTCTTGCTCAGTGTACCCCATCGCCTCACAACACGCCCGGTTCACCAGTGTGATCTCGCACTGATCATCTAGGACCACAACAATCGATCCCACCGTTTCCAGATAACGCTGCACCCGGTCACGCTCTTCAAGCACAGCCTGTTGCGCCAGCAATCGCTCGGTGATATCCGTGTGTGTGCCAATAAACCGTTCCACTGTCCCTTCCGCTGTTCGTTGCGTTACATACCCGTATGCCTGAATCCAGCGCCAACCGCCGTCCTTCGTTTTCATCCTAAACTGCAATTCAAAGTCTTTGCCTGCCTGAATACTGCTCATCACGGCTGTATTCGCGCGCTCCGCATCATCAGGATGTAGCAATCCCGACCAAGTACTCAATTCTTGCGGCAATTCATACGGCTCATAACCTAACATCGTGTACCATGTGACGCTGTAATATACTTCATTGCGTTGCGGCCACAACTCCCAGATCCCCACATGACCGGATTCCAACGCCAACGTCAACCGCTCCTCATTGGTTGTCAATTGATCACGCAAACGGGCGGATTGTAATGCCACTGCACCCTGCTCGGCTAACGAACGATAAAGATATAATTTGCGCTCGTTAAAGAATCCCTCTTGCTTGGCAACAACCGTCAGCGTAGCTACCAATTCCTCTCTAATCACAACAGGGAAAATCGCAAAGCTGGTCGCTTTCATCTGTTCACCCAGTGCCAGGCTAGCCGGATCAAACCGTTCATCATTAAACACATCGTTGCTCACAAGTTCCATATCGGACGAAACATATTGAAGCATGGGAAATTGCGCAACTGTGAATCGCATCCCAGCTTGAAGCACGGGTGGAATACCACTCTCGAAAAGCTCACTACGCACTGCTATAAAGACATGATCCCCCTCCACTTCCTCAAGCAAAGAGATCAAAACCTGCGCTTGAGGGTAAAAGTTGGCAACCTGGACCATCGCATCTAACACATCATCCTCAGTCTGCGCCCCTGCCAATGCTTGACTTACTCGCAACCGCATGCGGGTCTCCTCAAGAAGTCGCTCGATCTCCTGCTGTGCCTGTCGCTGGGCGGTGACATCGGAGAATACCACTACCCCTCCCATCTGCACACCTTGCGGGTCAAACAGCGGCGCCGCATTGATCATCATTGGAACAACACTTCCATCCGGCCAACGCACACCGGCGTCCAATGCCGTGTGCGCCCCCCCTTGAGTTACAGCCTTAACCAAAGGCAGTTGCATATTATCATACATTTCCCCGGTCTCAATGTTCACCACATCATAACTTTCGACGTAGGAACCGCCATCTCGATCCAAAATCTCGCGGCCCATCATCGTGCGGCCGGCTTCGTTAACGTGCAAAGGTATAAACTGATTATCCACCGCCCATACACCAACCGGCAAATTTTGCAAAATACCATCGTACAACGCCCGCTGGCGCTCTGCCTCCGTATGCGCCCGCTCCGCCTCATCACGTAGGCGCGCAGACTGCAAAGCGATCCCTCCTTGGGCCGATAACGCCGCATAAAGCGCTAACTTATGCTCATCAAAGTACGCCACCTCACCAGAGAATGCCATAACAAAGCCCATCCAGTCGCGCCCGACGGTGAGTGATACCGAGACTGCGCTACGGTATCCAATCTGTCCCATAACCTCACGGGTCGCCGGATCAACGCGTTCGTCAGTACATATATCGGATATCACAAAAAGATCGTTAGGTGAAAAGAGGCGGAGTATCGGAATCTGCTCTTCTGTAAAACGTGAACCTTCAGGACGCGTATCAAAGCCACTCTCGAAGGTCCTATCACGGCGCAAGATCATGGTACGTTTTTCTGTTTCTGGATCGAAGGTGTAGATCGCGACTCGGGCCTGAGGATAAATCCCCGCTTGCTGAATGAGAACATCCAACACTTCATCCTCAGTTCGAGTTCCAGCCAGTGCCTGGCTAACATTCAAGCGCACCCCAGTCTCCAGCAAATTGTACTCCACCTGCCCAAACAACTCCGCACTTTGAAGCGCATTCGCAATCTGCGCTGCCAGTGTCTGGAACACATCCAGGTCGGCCTGCGTAAAATAGTGTGCCTCGTCATGCTGTACATCAAAGACACCCAATACCCGCCCACCCGCGATAGCCGGTACCGCTATCTCCGACCTCGTATCGGGGAGCAACGGGTTGGGCATAAAGTTCGGATTCTCCGTTACGTCATGCACCAGCACCGGTTCTTTGGTGCGGACGGACGTCGCCACCAGCGAGGCTTCCCGGGACAATGGAATACTGTGACCTTTCGCCAACATCTGCTCACCCGCCTCGCCGTAGCCCGCACGCAAGTTCAATATCCCGGATTCCTCATCCAGGGTGTAGACGTGTACGTAATAGAGACTAAACTGCTCCTTGATCAGGGGGATTACTGTTCGCAGCAACTCATCCGGGTCAAGAATCGACCCCACCTGCTCCGAGATCTGCGCCGCGGTACTCAATCGCGCCGTAAAGCGCTCTCGCTCCGCCTCTGCCGCCTTGCGCTCGGTGATATCAACGAGGGCCGAAAGCCGAGCTTGCTCATCACCAAATTGAATTTGTTGGACCGAAAGCAAAGCCCATAACATCGTACCATCAAGACGCCGGACGCGCAGCTCGTAGCCATCCAGGTAGCCTTGTTCATCAACTTTGCCTATAGTCGCCTGACGATCCGCCGGATCATAATAAATATCTGGTGCTTCCTGTCCAATCATCACTTCCGACGACGACGCGCCAAGCAATGCGGCAAATTCCTGGTTAGCGTAAAGTACAGTGCCGTCAGAGCGTGTAATAATAATGCTAGTGGGAATTGTCTCCAGGATGCGCCGCTGGCGTTCTTCACTTGCGCGAATTGCTGCCTGTGCTTGCCGTTGTTCAGTCGCATCAATAAAGATGACCACTCCACCGCTTTGTTTCCCTTCCGCATCGTATAAAGGTGCGGCATTGATAAGCTGCGGAACCACCGTGCCATCGGGATGGCGCACGCCCGCGTCCACCGCGGTATGCGTTCCGCCCTGTGTCACCGCCTTGACGAGCGGCAGTTGCGCGTTGTCATACGGTTCCCCAGTATCCACGTTGATCACTTCGTAGCTCTCCACATAGGCGCCGCCATCTTTATCCTTAATTTCACGGCCCATCATCGCGCGTCCTGCCGGATTCACCAACAGTGGCGTGAACTCATTATCCACCGCCCACACACCTACCGGCAGATTTGTGATAATGCCATCATAGAAGGCACGCTGCCGCTCCACCTCAGCATGTACGCGTTCAGCTTCTGCGCGCAATTGCGCTGTACGCAATGCAATCGCCCCCTGGTCAGCCAGGGTCTGGTAGAGATGCAATTTGTAATCGTCAAAGTAGTTGGCTTCGGATGAAGCAATTGTCAATACCCCCAGCCAATCCATTCCAACAGTAATAGGAATCAGCGCCATGCTCACGGTCCCCTGCTGCGCCGTCAACTGGCGCGTCATCGCATCGACACGTTCATCTTCAGCGAGATTCCCTGAAATAAATGCCTTGTCCAGGCCAATGTACTGCAATAACGACAACATCCTGGCCGTAAAACGTGTCCCTAGCGGAATCTTCGCTTCCAAACCGCTATCAAACGCCTGTGCGCGTACCAGCACCATCGTCAACTCCGCCGCCTGCGAATCGCGTATATTGATCGTCACCCGGGAATTCGGGAACACACCCGCCCTCAGCATCAAAGTATCCAATACTTCATCTTCATCCAGGTCCCCGGCGAGAGCCTGGCTCACCGCAAAACGCACCTCAGTCTCACGCAGGTTGCGATCCACTTGCTCAAACAACTCTGCGCTCTGGAAAGCATTCGCAATCTGCGCCGCCAGCGTCTGGAACACATCCAGATCAGCTTGCGTGAAATAGTGAGCCTCATCGTGCTGCACATCGAAGACCCCCAATACCCGCCCACCCGCGATAGCCGGTACCGCTATCTCCGACCTCGTATCGGGGAGCAGCGGGTTGGGCATGAAGTTCGGGTTCTCGGTTACATCATCCACCAGCACCACCTCTTTTGTACGCGCCGCCATCGCCACCAGTGAGGCTTCCCGGTCCAACGGGATGCTATGACCTTTCGCCAACATCTGTTCACCAGCCTCGCCGTAACCCGCACGCAAGTTCAACATTCCGGATGCCTCATCCAGGGTGTAGACATGTGCGTAGTAGAGACCAAACCGCTCCTTGATCAGCGGGACCACCGTCTGCAACAGTTCGTCCGGGTCAAGAATCGCCCCCACCCGCTCCGAGATCTGCGCCGCGGTATTAAGTCGCGTTGTAAAGCGCTCCCGTTCCGCCTCCGCTTGCTTCCGTTCAGTGACATCCACCATAATTGTAGCAACAGCCTGCGGTTGCCCTTGGGCATCACGAATCACGAAGATTGTCTGATCTACCGGTACCAACGTACCATCCGGACGCAGTAAACGGTTTTCTCCACGCCATATCCCCTCGCGCATAGCTGTGGGAATCCCCTCTTGTTCCACAAGCAATGTGCCTTCAGGTAAATGCATATCCTTAATTTCCTTGCCAATCAACTCGTTAGGATCATCATAGCCGAGCATACGTGTCCCCGCCGGGTTGATATAAATTTGTTTCCCCTGCATATCAACCGCAGCGATATAGTCACCTGAGTTATTAAGGATACTTACCTGGCGGTTAAGTTCCGCCTGTGCCCGCTTACTCTCAGTAAGATCGCGCATCACCGTGCCCAACCCAACCGGATTGCCCGCAATATCCTTAATTAACACCGTTACCTGAGAAACCGGGATCTCATATCCATCCGTATGAAGCACCATACTTTCCCAAGAATGTGTCCCCGCTTCCATCACCGCCGCAACATGCTCAGCCAGCGTGCGCTTGGCTACTGCCGGAGTGTGAAAATCAGAAATACCCAGTGTTGTAGGATCTTCACCTTCTCGACCGATCAAAGTCATTAACGCACTATTACCGTAGAAGATACCCCCCTCTAGATCCGTCAACGCCACAGCATCTGTTGTGTTATCCAGCACTGCCACCATCCGTCTCATTTCAAGTTCGGCCTGCTTACGCTCGGTGATATCCACAAACGCCGTCAGCGCCGCGGGTTGGTTGCCATACATGATGGGCTTGATCGACAACGAGAGCCATACTGGAGATCTATCCATCCGCCGGGCGTAAATTTCGTAGTTCTCCAGCACTCCCTGCTGCGCTTGCAGTAACGCATACGCCTTTTCACTATCTTCCTCATTGTAATAGAAATCCGGCACCGTCTTGTCCAGCAACTCCTGTTCCGTGTATCCCAAGATTGCACTAAATTCCGGATTCACATATAACACCGTGTTGTCGGATACTTTCGTAATAGCAATCCCCACCGGCGTTGTCTCCAAAATCGCCCGCTGCTGCGCCTCACTGGCACGAATGACCTCTTCTGCCATCTTGCTCGCGGTCACATCCTTATCAACGCCACGATACCCCAACAAATTTCCATCCGCATCCAAGATAGGAACCCCATTGGTCACCAAACAAACCCTGTGCCCATCCTTATGATAATTCCAGTTCTCAAGTTCCTTCATTGGGTGTTTATTAGCTACAATTTCACCAAAGAGAGGGACGATACGCTCAACCTCCTCGGGAAGCATAAAGTCAAACGGCATCTTTCCTACCATTTCGTCCGGAGTATAGCCTAAAACCGGTTCAACATTCTCGGAGACATACACATAACACCCCTGTGTATCGACCTCCCAGATCCAATCTGTAGTACTTCCAACAACATCGCGGAAACGTGCCTCCGAAAGTTCAACCTGCGCAAACAGGCGCGCATTCTGTAAGACATTGGCGACCTGCGCCGCCAGGGTCTGGAACACATCCAGGTCCGCTTGTGTAAAGTAATTAGTTTCATCGTGCTGCACATCGAAGACACCCAACACTCGCCCACCCGCAATCACCGGCACGGCCACCTCGGTCTTGGTATCCGGTAATAGCGGGTTGGGCATGAAATTCGGATTTTCCGTTACATCCTCCACCAGAACCACATCTTTGGACCGAGCGGCCGTCGCCACCAGCGACGCTTCCCGATCCAGGGGAATACTATGGCCCTGTTCCAGCATCAAACGTCCCGGTTCTCCATATCCTGCCCGTAAGTTCAGCACACCGGCTTCCTCATCCAACGTATATACATGGACATAATACACACCAAATCGCTCTTTGATCAGCGGGATCACAGTTTGCAAGAGCGCATCTGGATCGAGAATCGATCCCACCTGCTCGGAAATCTGTGCTGCCGTATTCAGGCGGGTTGTAAAGCGTTCGCGTTCTATCTCCACTTGCTTGCTGGCTGTAATATTAATTGCCATCTCATACCGTACCATGCGGCCATCCGACCAGCGGATAGCCTTATCAATACAGCGGAACCACTCTTTTGTAATTGTGTTTTGGAATTCCCAAATGTAAGTTTCTCCCTTATGCTCCCCAAAAATGCGATTATTGGTACAGAAGGGACAAGGCTCGTCAAAACCCTGCAACGCTTTGTAACATTGTTGTCCCACAAGGTTATCGCCCAACATTCTCCGGAGCGCTCCATTAGCGTACAATAGCTCATAAGTCTCCGGATCACTGATATAGATAACCTCATCAATGCTATCGAACATTGAGAGCAATTGCTGTCGCTCGGCCTCAAGAAGAGCCTGAGTCTGCTTACGCTCTGAGAGATCCATGCCTGTACCTACTAGATAAGATGCCCCTGCGATAGTTGCGCGGAACGCGGTTAAGTAATAGGGGATTTGGGTTCCATCCTTGAGCATAAGCTGCGTTTCTATGGCTACCTCTCCCTCGGTAACAGCCTGCTGCATACTTTCAACCATTATGGTTCTCTCTTCTTCCACAAGAAAATCCAATGGGGACTTATGTAATAGCTCTTCCGCCGAATAGCCTGTCACGATCTCAAAGTTTTTATTCCAACGGACAAGCCGATTCTGAGCATCGTAGACGTAGAAGATACCCGGCAAACTATTTGTCAAGGTTTCCGAGAAACTACGTGCTTCCTCAGCTTCCGCCTGTGCCCGCTGGCGGGCGGTAATGTCACGCGCCTGCTGCACATTTTGATAAGCCATCGTAGACAGTTGGTTTGCCAGAATTAAAAGCGCGCGGCCTACCTGCTTAAATTGCGCTAACGGCATCCGGGTAACCTCGTCCACTGCTGAACGGAATTCATCCTCATCTAGCCCTATTTCTGTGCCGTAATTAACTACCCGCTCAACTTCTGACTCATCCGTCAATACCTGTCCAATGAGCCAGTTAGCAATATGCCGGTCGCCCAGATAAATACTCACGCCAGCATCCCACAGGCCGCCACTGAGGCAGGGCTGCATGGCAAGACCATCAGGATGGGGCTTTCCCAATTCGGCATCAGATTTGTAGCAATTCGCGCGACCTAAATCCGTGCTGCGCACCAACTGGCACATCTGGCAAAAATTGCTGGCCACCGTGATCGGCACGCCCTCAGTATCCGTGATAATTGAAGCCACCCCAGTCGCTTCTGCAAAAGCATCCTGCAACTGTTGGATCTCCTCGACGTTGAACAGGTCAGAAAACCCTAGCTCACCACTATCCATCCACGGCTGCGTTAACGCGATAAGCCGGCGTTGGAGAGCTTCCTCAATCCGCTGTTGGGTCTCAAACAATTGTGCATTCTGGAATGTGGTAGCGATCTGTCCGGCGAGGGTCTGGAAGGCATCTAGATCCGCCTGGGTAAAATAGTTCACCTCATCGTGCTGCACATCGAAAACCCCGAACACCCGTCCTCCGGCAATTGCCGGCACCGCTACCTCAGATTTCGTCTGTGGCAACAGAGGGTTGGACATAAAATGGGGGTCCGCCCGCACATCATTGACCAGCACCGGTTCCTTAGTCCGCGCCGCCGTTGCAACCAGTGATGCCTCTCGATCTAATGGAATACTGTGGCCCTGCGCTAACATCACACGCCCCGGTTCACCATATCCGGCGCGCAGATTTAATGTATTGTTTTCCACGTCCAATGTATAAACATGAACATAATACAAACCAAAACGTTCCTTGATCAAGGGAATAACCGTCTTGAGCAACTCATCCGGAGCAAGAATTGAGGCTACCTGTCCGGCAATATCGGCTGCTGTGCTCAAACGAGCAGTGAAGCGTGCCCGTTCCACCGCCGCCTGCTGCCGTTGGATCAACCGCCACATACCCTGCATCAGCAATGTCAATTGTTGCACATCATCGTCTCTATAGTCCTCAGCCTTGTTACCCACCCCGGCCACTGCCACAATATGATCCCCATCAAACACAGGGATATTCATATGGCGCGCCAGATGCACGTGCCCGGCTGGATACCCACGCTTATAAGGATGGGGAGCATCATAGTCGTTGGTGATCACGGGTTGGCGCTGCCGGACAGCCTCTCCCCACAAACCGGTTGTCTCAATAGGATAATCCACCGGTTTGTCCGTAATAGCACATTCGGCCATCGCGCTCTGCGACCACGAATACATCGTCAGCACCGATTCGTCCTCGTTGGCAAACGCCAAATAGCCGATCTCGCTGGCGGTCAATTCAAGCGCAGCTTCCAACGCAAAATCAGTAATTTCCTTGATTGAGGCGCCGGTCATCTGATTTAATTCCAAGAGCGCGCGCGTGCGAACTTCATCCAAACGGAGTACCTGCTCTACACGATGGAGTTCTGTAACATCCTTAATCATCCCTAGACTGGTGGGTTTGCCCTGATACTCAATCACACTCACCGTCATCTTTACATCGACGCGCGTCTTGCCATCTTTCTTAAGCATCCGCCATTCATAAGAATCCGGCAGCGACTCGCCCGACTGACGCCTGCGGTAATTTTCCGAGACCAAGGACAAGTCTTCTGGAGCAATAAACTTGGTGAAATCCATCCCAATAACTTCTTCAACCTTGTAATCCACAATATTGGCAAAAGTCTCATTCACAAAAACCATCTTGCCATCTTGGATAAGAAAAACACCATCCTGAATATTGCTCACCAGCGCGCGATACTGTGCTTCGGAGTCGCTCAATGCGCGCTGAGTTTCAAGTTGTTCTAACCGCTCTAGTCCCATATCGGCCAACAGTTCAGCAAGTTTGGACAAATAATTCAGCAGAGGTTCAATACTCTTCCTCGAAAGTACCGGGACTTCAGCTAACGCCGCCAAGTATCCTTCTTCATCAAGATCAAATTCCTGGGCCTGTTGCCGGAAACGTTCTACATCAGGTCGATCCAACAAGAATTGTCCCGTAAAAAGCGTACCTATGTGTTCGCCATTGACAATAATCGGAGCCGCGACATCTACTAACCCGTTGGCACATTCATATAACACATACTTCTCACCTTCTGCAAGATGCGCGGCAATGTAAAGATCACTCTCCGTACAACGGGCAGCCAAATCTGGACACACACGGTGAAACTGCGTACATATTGGCTGCCATGCAGTGGCCGTCAACACTGTGCCATCAGCATCCAAAATCGCAGTGGGGGCTTCTGTGACAGAATAGAAAACATCCATCAATTCTTGAAGCTTAGGAACATCAATTAAATCTACGAGTTTGTACTTCATAGTTCTAATCTCCTTCAATACCTACATCTCGCGGGAAAAATGCACAGAGATTTGGGGCGTGCGCTGACGACTGTGCGGTTAAATACTCATCTTTCATAGCTTACCCCTCCTTAAAGAAGTTACCCTTCAGTAACAAAGAGGCCAAAACCCATCCATGCCAATTAACCTTATTATAACTATTAAAAGGTTGCGAGAACATAGCAACTTTGTGACAGGTTTATCACACTTCTAAGTTTAAATAAGACGCTGCACTAACGTCACCAAATCAGGAACTGCAACCGGTTTTTCGAGGAAAAAGTCAATCTGCATATCCTGTATTAAATACTGGTATTCTGCACTCCCCGAAACAATGATGACTTCCGTCCCCTCTTGACGCAATTTCTCAATCTCCTGACGTAGTAAACTAACACTCTCTTCCTCGCCCAAGTGAATGTCTGAAATGAAGACACCGTAGTGGTTTTCTTGCAAGAAGAGACGCGCGGCATCCACGGTCTCTGCCTTGTGGACGCAAAAACCAGATTTGGTCAATGCTTTTTCATACAAGCGTAACAAATAAGCGTCATCTTCCATCACCAAAACACAAGGATGCTGCGCCTGGCGGGGCTGCGCTTCACTTACCGGGAATGTCATACTTGTCCCTCCCTAATAAAAACGCCTGGATGATATTTTAAAATGTGTGCGTTTCTATATTTAGTATAGTACGGATTTTCAAAGCCTGCAAATCGATCAATCGATCACGCGCTATGGAAAGCGCGGCTACCACGCGCGAGTGATTTCAATTATAGACGTTGCGAAAATCTTGACGAACAGCCGATGACAAGGTGACAACAATTCGTTATCTCATTCACTTTTGAAATAAAAAGATATATTCGTGTTTAAAGACGTAAAAGCCCCCCACCAATGCCCGGTAACGCCACAACGCTTTTTGTTCCCGCTTAGCACGGGTCTCGTCAAAGTTCTTCACAATGATACTCTTGAGAGTATACCCCTGTTCTATTGTCGCCTGCATCAAACGGAATCCTAATGGAATCCATTCCCCCTGGATATACTTATCTCCGATGACTACAACCAGATACCGTCCATGCGCTAACACCGGATAGGTACGCGCCACAACGGTAGAGAACATATCTACAAATGCATCTACCGAGACAGCATTAGATAAATCATGTGGATCCTCACTAAATTGAATAATATCGTGATATGGAGGATGCATAATAAGCAATTGAATATGGTCAATCCCACGCGCGCGCAACAAGGCCTCATACTCCAGAGAACTACTATCGCCCTGTACAATCTCCGTCTCCACTTGTTCGCGGTTTGGTTCCTGCGCCACTATCGCCCGGGCGCAGCTTGCAACCTCGGCATTTAACTCAATTCCAATACCATTGCGTCCCAAACGACGACATTCAATTAATGTCGTCCCACTGCCAACAAAGGTATCCAGCACCCAATCACCACGTTGGGTATAACGCGCGATCATCTGATGAGGAATTTGGGGAATAAAGTTGCCCCAATACCACGCTTTGTGCGAACCTGAGTTATCACGACGTTCCATCACCCATAGACTATCCGTCAGAATATCATCATATTCTTTCCAACGATTTAAATTAATGTCGTTAACTTGGTTAGTGCGCACTTCAATGGCCGCGCGTCGCAAACGAGAAATATAATACTGCGCCCGCTGTAAAGTGCGGGCCTCAAGAATTTGCTGCAAATCAGCCTGCAACACATCTGCCCGGAATATGACCTGCTCCCCATTCCCAACAGGCGACACATCTAGCGATGACTGTAACGCTATAACCCGTCCCCGAAGTATATGCACATCCTCATCCATCAAACAAGCATCTAAAATTTCCAACAACATGCCTTTATCTAAACAAATTATACTTACATCTTCGTCTATATCCGTTGATGCGCGGTTCTTGATTTTAGGTTCTGAATTCTCTAAGTTATCCATTACTCTCGTGACGTCCAAATAACATCTAAAATGGTAAAGTTTATCAAAACTAACCCTACTATAACTTACAGTGTATTAAAAGTCAAGAATCAGCCGCCAGTAGACAGTCCACAAAATTAGAGTAAACTTACATAATAATCTAATGAGGAGGATAAACTTATGTCCCAAATAGCACCTTACGGTTCATGGAAGTCGCCCATCACCTCAGAATTGATTGTGTCAAAATCAATTCGATTGGGACCGCGAACCCTCGAAGGAAATACTGTGTATTGGGTGGAAAGCCGTCCCTCAGAGAAAGGACGCAATGTCATCGTCAAACAAGCTGTGGATGGTACTCCCGGTGACATCACCCCGATCCCGTTCAATGCTCGTACCCGCGTACATGAGTATGGAGGGGGGGAGATGTTGGTCGATCAAGGGATTGTTTATTTTGCCAATTTCGCCGATCAACGGCTTTACCGCGTCACGCCTGGCGCGGAACCCGTTCCTATTACTCCAGAAAGTGAAAATGCACTCCGCTACGCCGATCTCATTATGGATCGCGCGCGGGAGCGGATTATTTGCGTGCGCGAAGAGCATCCTTCCACAGGTACTGAAGCTATCAATACCATCACCGCGCTAACACAGGATGGAACACAAACTGTACTCGTCACCGGCAATGATTTCTACGCCTCTCCCCGCCTCAGCCCAGACGGGGAAAAATTAGCATGGCTTACGTGGAATCATCCCAATATGCCCTGGGATGGTACCGAATTATGGGTAGCTGAGTTTCAAAGCGATGGCAAGTTAGGTACAGCAATCAAAATTGCAGGCGGGCCTGAAGAATCTATCTTCCAGCCAGAGTGGTCACCCTCGGGAATACTCTATTTTATCTCCGACCGGAACAATTGGTGGAATTTGTACCGTTGGCAAAGCAGCCCGCCATTGTCTAATGGCGCGCCATTAGACAATGGCGGGGTTGAACCGCTTATCGAGATGGAAGCGGAATTTGGTGTTCCACAATGGGTTTTTAATATGCGCACTTATGGATTCGCAGCAGAGGATCAGATTATCTGCACGTATACGCAGCATGGTCGCTGGTATCTGGGACGTGTGAATATAACAACCCGCTCACTCACGCTTATAGAGACACCCTACACCCATATTCACGACATATCTGTTACATCAACACACGCGCTGTTTTATGCCGGATCACCTACCGAATTCGGTGCAATTGTACTACTGGATCTAACAACTGATACCCTCAAAATACTAAAACGCAGCAGCGATCTTGTCCTTGATCCCGGTTACCTTTCCATCGCTCAACCCATCGAATTTCCCACCGAACATAATCTTACCGCGCATGCTTTGTTCTATCCTCCTAAAAACAAGGATTTCACCGCGCCAGTTGGCGAGAAACCTCCACTCTTGGTCGTCAGTCATGGTGGCCCGACAGGCGCCACCAACAGCGTCCTTAGCCTGAACCTTCAATATTGGATCAGCCGGGGGTTTGCGGTGCTTGATGTGAATTACGGCGGTAGCACGGGATATGGCCGCGCGTACCGGGAACGGCTTAATGGGCAATGGGGAATTGTCGATATTGATGACTGTGTCAACGGGGCAAAATACCTCGTACAACACGGATGGGTAGACGGAGAACGTCTCACCATCCGTGGCGGCAGTGCAGGCGGCTACACGACGCTCAGCGCCCTGACTTTCCGGGATATCTTCAAAGCAGGCGCCAGCTATTATGGCATAGGCGATCTGGAAGCACTGGCAAAGGAAACCCACAAATTCGAGTCCCGCTATCTAAATCGCATAGTTGGTCCCTACCCTGAATGTCGTGACTTGTATATTGCCCGTTCTCCTATTCATCACATCGCGGGGCTCAACTGTCCGGTAATTTTCTTTCAAGGACTAGAAGATCGGGTTGTTCCCCCCAACCAAGCAGAAATGATGGTAGCAGCCCTGAAAGAAAAAGGTATACCTGTTGCCTATGTTCCATTTGAAGGGGAACAACATGGGTTCCGGCAAGCTGAACATATCAAAAAGGCGATGGATAGTGAACTTTACTTCTATGCACGCATCTTTGGTTTTGCATTAACGGAAGATATTACCCCGGTCGCGATAGAAAACTTATAATGACATAATTTTTGGTTATGGAGGCAGAAACTTGACTAATTGTAAAGTACAACCTATGGAAACACTCAAACCGCCCAAGATACAGAATACTTTAATTTTCAGCGGCTCAGCACATCCAGCCTTAACTGCGGAGATTGCAGCTTATTTAGGATTACAATGCAGTCCGACTGTAGTTAAAAAATTTTCAAATGACAATCTTGACGTTCACTTAGGTGTCAGTGTGCGCGCCAAAGAAGTTTTTATCGTACAATCCCTAGCCCCACCCAATTGCAGTGACGCCCTTCTTGAACTCCTTTTGATGATGGATATCGCGCGCGGGGCGGGCGCCAAGTGTATTCACGCGGTTATTCCCTATTATTCGTATGCCCGCTCCGATAAGAAAGATGCCCCCCGCATTTCCATTGCGGGACGATTAATGGCAGATCTGATGGTCACAGCCGGAGCACAGCATATCATCACGATGACGCTTCATTCCCCACAAGTCCACGGCTTCTTCAGCGTTCCCACCGATCACCTGACCTCACATTCCGTTTTTGTAGATTACCTGAAAAAGAAAGACTTAAGTAACAGTGTCGTCTTCTCACCTGACATTGGACATGCCAAACGCGCCTCCAAACTAGCCCGCGCACTAAAATTGCCTGTCGCGGCTGCTGAGAAAATGCGATTGACAGACGAGACGGTAGCTATTGAAGGCATTATGGGCAACGTTGTTGGAAAAGATATTATCTTGGTCGATGATGAAATCGCAACTGCCGGCACCATCATAGAAGTGATGCGCCATTTGCGCGCACAGGATGTGCAACGGGTCACCCTGGTCTGTACCCACGGACTGTTTACCGGCCCGGCGGCAGAACGACTGAACGCTATCCCGGAAATTGATGAAATCATAGTCAGCAACACAATTCACATTCCAGAATCACGACGCCCAGCACGCCTGAAAACGCTTTCCGTTGCGCACATCTTTGGTGAAGTCATTCGACGCAATGTGTTAGGCGAGTCTATCGGCGCACTGTTTGAGTTTTGGCCCACAGCTAATGTATAAGTAACACTTAAATTAAAAAGGATAAAAGGAGTTAACTATGACAGAAATCGCACCTAACGGACATACGGATGAACCCCTGCCCAATGAGGAACAAGAAGAAAACGCTAATGGTTGGCGCGCATTCACAACCTTAGGACAGTATCTAACCGATGATGGTTGGTACCCCCAACAGCTTGAAAACAAAACTATTTATCGAATGTACTACAAAGGAGATAATGGGGAACTACGTTGTTATGCTCAAATCCGTGTTGAATTAGAACAGTTCCTCTTTTATGCTATCGCTCCTGTCAACGCGCCAGAAGAAAGCCGGACGAATGTAGCCGAATACCTCACGCGCGCCAATTACGGGCTGCGCATTGGTAACTTCGAGATGGATTACAGCGACGGTGAAATCCGTTACAAAAGCAGTCTGGATTTTGAGGATGAGGCACTCACTTCTAACCTCATTCGGAATACCATTTATCCGGCAGTCCAAACTATGGACCGCTATCTGGCAGGGTTGATGCGTGTTATGTACAATGCACAAACGCCTGAAGAGGCAATTGGTGATATAGAGAGCTAACAGTTAATAATGTCCTATTTCAAAATCGCTACCTACAATGCCAATTCTATTCGTATGCGGATCACGCAGTTGCTCGCGTGGTTAGAGCGCGAGCAACCCGACGTGCTCTGTGTCCAGGAAACCAAAGTTCAGGATAAGGATTTTCCCGATCAAACCATCGAGGAAGCCGGATTTCACGTGATCTTCCGAGGCAAGAAATCCTATGAAGGCGTTGCCATCATAAGTAAGCTCGCGCCTACAGCCATCCATGCCGGATTTGAAGATGATGGGCCACCAGATACCACGCGCTTACTCAGTGCAACCTATCAAGGAATTGCGGTGATTAACACTTATGTGCCGCAGGGACGCGCGCCAGAATCCGAACATTTCCAATACAAACTGGCCTGGTTTGAGCGACTGCAAAATTTTCTCAATCAACATTACACCCCCACGCAACCGCTCATCTGGGTCGGAGATTTCAACGTTGCGACAGAGGATATTGATGTATACGATCCAAAAGGATTGCGCGGGCACGTAGACTTTCATCCCGACGCCCAGGCGGCCCTGGAAACAGTGCGGCAATGGGGATTTGTGGATGTGTATCGCCAGCATCATCCTAATGTTCCGCAACACTATTCCTACTGGGATTATCGCGCGCGCAATCCCATCGAGCGCGGCATCGGCTGGCGGATCGATCATATCTGGGCGACAAAAATACTATCTGCCAAATCGACTGCAGCTTGGATTGATGTGGAAGCACGCAAAGCCGACCTGCCCTCAGATCATACCTTTGTTGTGGCTGAATTCGAGATATGATGCTTCTGTAACACGGTCGTAACGCCTCCTCCCTCAATCCTAGATACAATAAAAAAATATAACAGTCAAGATTTTTCCGAAAGTTAACCAAAATTCTAGTTACCGGACACTTTTTATTAGGGTGACGTATCTACCCCAAAAGTTACGCTTTGAGCCGGATTATGCGGCTAAAGCCGCCGGAAAAGAGGGTATTTTTTGATTT
>JAFGFI010000469.1 GCA_016931185.1 Anaerolineae bacterium | reverse complement strand
CTGGCTGATGGCGCGAAGCGCGGGTTCGGGATCCACCAACACTGTGCCCGCGACGGCATCCACACCGTAGTTGAAAAGGACCGGTGACAGCGGTGTGGTACCGCCGAGCATCACCACAAACGCGTCCGGGCGGCACCGCGCGATTAGTTCGTCGAAGGTATGGTTGAGCAACGATGTGCCGGTGAGCGCGATGACATCTGCCTGCGGTAATACCTCCACGGCCTGGGACGCGGGCAAATCACCCGCGCGTGGATGTAGCTCCAACACCCATAGACTCTCGGTGATACCCCGTAATTGGGGAATGAAGGGAAAATGCCCCACTACGGCAACCCGCTTCCCCGCCCCTTTTTCTGCAAGCACATCGGCGGCATTGACTTCTACGCACGCGGCCTCGTCTACATCCAGCAGCGCGTTAATGACCGCGAATCCCACACTGGCTTCTGCTACACTGGTCGAGTGGGCCATGCCGGCCAATTCGCGCGCGCTGTAGTCCACCAATAGCTGTCCCGCATCCTGTACCGGCATCCGGCCCCCGTGGTGGTGGTCATCCGATCCGCCCAGGTTTGAGGATAGTCCTCCGTATATCTTTCCGTTTAACTCCACCATGACCCCCGTCCAGTGTGCTCCGATCCGCACATCTTTCACTTGCGCTCGTTCTGTCCGCGCCGTCACCTCTAAAAGTAAATCATCTATTACACTCATATTATGCTCCTTCGTAAATAGTATCAGAAATTGGACCAGTCTCTAGTGCCAACCCAGGGTCTATAGTTTGAGCTACCGTAGCCTAAATTATACTCAAATATGCAACAGACTGGCCCAATCTAGGTTAGTGGGGACGTCAAACGTCAAGCGTCAAACGTCAAGCGTCAAACGTCAAAATGCGCTCCCGTCTGACGTTTGACGTTTGACGCAAACACAATTGAAGTCAAATGCGATAGCCCTGATACATAGATTTACAGTAACCGCTTGCGCGTGTTATGTAACCTAAGTTGCTACCTATCACGTGAATTTCTCTTTTTCGCCCCGTACGGGGCGAAAAAGAGAAGGGAAAAAAACACCCTTTTCTCTTCCGCTACCACGAGGTAGCAGCTCGCGTTATGTAGCAAGACGCCTAAAGCTGTTACTGTGAAAAGTGTATTTTGTCCTTAGTTTTTAAAGCTTACCTCCTAACTCCTAAGTCGCAACTCGCAATGTATGACCTCAATTGCCTTTTCTTATTATCCCCATTATAATCCAGTCTGTATTATGAAACTACTATTGGCACGTCATGGACAATCTGTGTGGCAGGTGGAGGGCGATAGCGCGGGTCTCGATCCCGCGCTGACGCAGCTTGGCGAATTGCAAGCGCACCGCCTGGGCGCGTATTTACGCGATGGGGGGAACGGGATGCCGCAGACGCCATCCATAGAGGTTCCGTTAAGTCCATTGCATATTGATGCAATAATTGCCAGTGACCTGCGCCGCGCGCGGCGCACGGCGGAGATTGTGGGGGAGTATTTGGATTTGCCTGTCACTTTTGACGCGGGTTTCCGGGAGTTTGAGGAATGGGAAGCCGGCTGGGCGCCGCTGCCGCGCTCAATGTGGGATGCCGCTCCGACAACACCCGAATTTGCGCCGGGCTACGCCCGATTTCGCGCGCAGGTGGCCGCTGCCACGCGCCGGACGGTGGAAGTGCATCCTCCGGAATCCACGCTGTTGATCGTCGCGCACCGGGGCACCATCGGTACACAGCTCAGATGGTTGTTCGGGGCGGACGCTTTTGGCCTGTGGCTCTACAATGCCGCGCTCACGGAAATCGAATGGCACGATCCGGCGTCTGCGGGAAAATGGAGCCTGCGCGCGTTTAATAATGTTGAATATCTACCTCCGGCGATGAGAACAGTATGACCGAACCATTCGATTCAGTTTTAGAGCACCACAGAGACGCAGAGGCCACGGAGATGCTCTCGGATAGTCCCCAGGTTTCTGGGATAACACCGGAAAAGCGCGCTGTTTTTTCACCTTTCTGGGTGTGGTCAGGTGTGGGGCTGGCTGTTATAGGCAGTGCTGTCTTTCTATGGCTGACGCCCCCGGGGGTATTGGCCAAAGCTAACTATATCGCGGCGGCGGTCTGCCATCGCATTCCTTCGCACTCGTTCTTTATTGATGGACACCAATTGCCCCTTTGCCAGCGCTGCACGGGTACTTTCCCCGGCGCGCTCACGGGCGTCCTGGTGCAGTGGGGGCTGTGGCGAAGGCGGCGCGCGCAGAAGTTTCCCCCCTGGCCGGTGTCACTGCTGTTGGCGGGGTTGGCGAGTATCTGGGGCCTGGATGGTTTTAATTCGTACACGACGTTCTTCACGGGCGGGCCGGAAGGTGTGTTGGGTTACGCTCCTCAACCCTGGCTGCGTTTGCTCACCGGTATCCTGATGGGGATGGGGATGAGTGTGCTTCTCGTTCCCGCTTTCAATTTGACGATGTGGCGCGACGGCACGCAGACCCGCGCCTTGCGAACCTGGCAAGAATTTGGCTTTTTGATCGGGGTGGAATTGGCCGTCGCCGGATTGATTTATTTGCTGGAACCGGCCTTGCTCTATCCCATCACGCTCTACAGCGTGATAGGTGTACTCATAATGTTTATCCTGCTTGGCGCGATGATCTTCGTCATGCTCCTGGGCAAAGATACTGCCTTCGCCCGGTGGCGCGAGGCCTGGGTTCCCCTGGTCTGGGGCCTCGTCTTTGCTCTGACCATCGTGGGGGTGATGGATTTTCTACGTCTGGCCCTTATTGGCCAGGTCAACGGCGTACCCGGATTGTTATAAATTTAGAAATTAGAGATTAAAAATTAGAATTTAGTGATAATCTCTCTATCTTCTGATTTCTAACCTCTAATCTTTAATCTCTAATTGTTGAGTGCCACTATTGATAAATGAAAAAAAGTGCTAATAATCATCAAGGAATCTTAATGCAGTCCAAGT
>JAFGFI010000468.1 GCA_016931185.1 Anaerolineae bacterium | reverse complement strand
TTCATAACGGGGCTTCCGGAAGCCCGCTTGAGCGGGCGTGGTGTTGTAGCGCGGGCGTTGACGCCCGCGCTGGTTGTCAGTCTATACTTGCACGTAAGCGCGGACTTTGTGGTTCACTTGTTAAGGTTCAAAAGTCTCAAGTACCGGGCGCAATGTCGTTTCTCCCGGCACCAATTTGGGTGTCGAAAACAGGCTGAGAGTGGGAAAAGATAGACTTTCTTCGATGTTTGGGGTATGATAGAAATAGCAATGCGGGGGATTCTCATGAACTTTTTACATACATTCCGCATATAACGGGTAGAGAAAAGAAATCCTCAACAGTCTATCTCAAATATCAGGAGGAAACTGATGAAGACTTATATGCGTTGGATCGGGATGGGAATGGTGGTCTTAGGATGGGTGTTGTCGGGGTGTTCGGCGGCGAGAGCGCCAGAACCGGCACCGGAACCAGTAGTGAAAGAAGCGGCAGTCGAAGTTGAAGCTCCCGCAATGCCTACGCCGGAGCCGCAGCCCACGGCGGCCCCTACGGCGGGGTTGAATCAGACGAGTGGGCATGCGTTGCCCGAGGTCTCGCAACGAAGCAATCGCTTGATTGTGAAGAACGCGGAACTTAAGTTGCTGGTAGGGGATACTGATCTCACGATAGATGGCGTAGCGCAGATTGTGGGGGATGTGGATGGATACATTATCAGTTCCCGCGTATGGTACCAGGAATGGCAGGCAGAGAACTACAAATACGCGACGATCACACTGGGGGTGCCCGTAGATCAATTTGAGACGGCCATGCGGCGATTGCGGAATCTGGCTATGCGCGTGGTGGATGAAACGGCGTCCGGGCAGGATGTAACGGATGAGTATGTGGACCTGCAATCCCGTCTGGGTAACTTGGAGGCTACGCGCGATCGCATCCGCGAATTCCTGGATCAGGCGCAGAGTGTGGATGAGGCATTAAAGGTGAACGCGCAACTGGCCGAGGTGGAGGCAGAAATCGAGCAGGTGCAGGGCCGGATGAACTACCTGTTTGACCGCGCGGCCTTCTCCACGATTACAGTACAGGTTGAGCCGGAACTGCCTCCTTTACCGGAAACACCGACCCCGACGCCGACGCCGGCCCCCACGCCTATCCCTCCCTGGAGTCCCGCGCCAACTATCCGGTCTGCCTGGGAAACCTTAACCTCTATTTTGCAAATCCTGGTGGATATGACGATCTGGTTGGTTATCGTGGTTTTGCCCTTCCTGATCCCCCCACTGGCTATTCTTGTCGGCGTGCGTTATTGGGTGAAGCACAAGGCGTGAAAAAGTCCCATTCCAACTTATGGCTTCATTTGGGGATGGTTCAAGTTACCTTTACACTTTATGCCTTATCAGGCATAAAAAGGCCGAGAATGAAAGTGATATTGTCGCGGGCGGTACCCCGCGACAATATCACTTTGTCCTCCCGCTTTAGCGGCTGATTTTTCAAAGGATTACTCATTAACGCGATGTGTTCACCAGCAGTAGGATGAAAATTTAAGACGAAACTAAGTTTTCAAGGGTTTTCACAATTTGTCAATTTTAAATTTGCCAATTTGCGATCTTCAAGGGAATTACTCATTAACGCGGTGCGTTCACCAGCAGTTGGATGAAAATTGAATCCGTTATTCGTAATTCGCTATTCGCTATTTTCAAGGGAGGGTACCCATGAAATGGAAATGTATGGTGATTGTTGTTGCTGTGGCATTGCTGTTGTTGGCCTGCCGTTTGCCGATGCCGCCAGCCCCACTGCCGACATCTACGCCATTGCCCTCACCGACCATGTTGCCCCCTACCGCTACACCGACGCCCTTTCCAACGCGCACGCCGTTGCCTACCTGGACGCCTACACCGGCCCCGCTTTCGGTGCGTGTGGATGAGCGTGTGGATGTGGATGCTTTGATCCCCGCTGCCCCCTTTATTGTACATTTCGCACAACCCATGAATCCGGATAGTGCGCCCTTGCCCTTACATATCAGCCCCGCAGCCGAGGGACTATACACGTGGGATGATACACACACTATCCTGGTTTTTGTGCCTCGCGATCTCCAGCCGGGCAACCGCTATACATTTGCCCTTGCTCCCGCGTTAGCAGCGCAAGATGGGCGCACGTTTGAGACCCAGCCCCGTTGGTTCGTGCAGACGCATACCGCGCCCAGGGTGATGCTGCGCCGTCTCCTAGATGGAGATAAAGCTTTGCCGGCGTTCTCCGAAGTGACGACGCGCCATCCGGTTATCCAACTCACTTTTGACCAGCCGATGGACCAGGATAGTGTCGCCAAAAGCTTGCAGATCACCCCCCGTATCGCGCGCACGTTGAGCTGGCAGGAGAATGTGCTGGTCATCAAGTTGGATGAAGCCCTGCAACCGGGTGCTGTCTATGATTTTGCACTGGACGCAAGGGCCGTGGCGCGTAACGGTATTCCCCTGTCGCAGGCCTATGATTGGTCGGTAAAGGT
The DNA here is from genome assembly GCA_016931185.1 of Anaerolineae bacterium. GTDB lineage: Bacteria > Chloroflexota > Anaerolineae > B4-G1 > SLSP01 > JAFGFI01. The sequence continues at coordinate 23,202 of JAFGFI010000468.1, read as the reverse complement.
TAAGCCCCTGATTGCCTATTATACCGTTCCTGTTGAGCATAATCGCGAACAGCCTGTTACGATTCATTTTAACTATACGCAGAACCCCGGCAATGTTGAGAAGGTGCTGCGCCTGGAACCTGAGCTGGCGGGCACATGGAGCTGGGATGGAGACAATACTTTGCTCACTTTTACCCCCGATGAACCGCTCCCCCCTTACACGGAATTCACGCTGCGTTTCACGGGAAATTTTCTTGACGCTAACGGTGACAGCCTTCATCCCCCCGATCTGTTCCACTTTACCACACCGCCGCCTATTGTGGCATTTGAACCCCAGGGAGACGGGGTGTCACCGGTGGCTCCCCTCCGGGTGACATTTGATCGCCCGGTGGACGAAGCCGCCACTACCGCTGCCTTTCAGATCACGCCGCCGCTAAGCGGGACTTTTATGTGGGAGGAGACGACGCTTACCTTCCAACCAGAGGCCGGTTATTTTGAGCAACATACGCTCTATACTGTTACCCTGACTCCCCTATTGAAGAGCAGTGATGGACAGGAACTGCTCAGCCGTCCCTATACCTGGACCTTCCAGACTCGCGAGTTCGCGTATGTCGCCAGTTTTGGGGATGGCCCCAATGCGCAGGTGTTGGATGTGGAGGGTCGCCGCGCGGTGCAATATGTGCTTACATTGCGCGAAGCAGGGACCCTCACATTTGAACTTTACCAACTCACACTGGAACAATTTTTGGACCGCTACGCTTCAGGATTTAAGGGCGTCGCGGGATATGAAAACCGGCCCATCAGTTTAGTGGATACATCTTTGGCGAAACGCTGGTGGGTTGAAACAGAGGGGACAGGGGATAACTACCAACTTATCCAGGAAGTACAGATTCCTGATGATGTTCCACCGGGTCTCTATGTGTTAAATATGCGGGTAGGGAACATCAACGATCAGCTCATTTTGTTGTTGACGCGCAACACGTTGATGGTCAAGCAATCTGAATTACAGATCGTCGCGTGGGTCACCGATATTGCCGGTGGCACGGTACAGAGTAACGATGGGGTCACGGGCAGCATAGCTAGTGCTACCGGCTCTCATATTCCCGGCATTGAGGTCGGTGTCTACGCCCGCGACGGGACGCTCCTGGCACAGGGACTGTCTGATGCCAACGGCGTTTTCCGTGCCGATCTCCCCCCCGATGTCAGGGAACGCGGCGGCCCTCAGCCACTCATTGTGATCGTCCGTAACGGGGAAGACATCACGGCCAGCGGGTTAAGCAATGAATGGCGCACTGACTATACGCGCTGGTGGGGATGGTGGCGCCCGCAGCCCACTGCCCAGGATTACGCGGCCTACATTTATACGGATCGTCCTATCTACCGTCCCGGCCAGAGTGTGTTCTTCAAGGTTATTGTGCGCCGGGATGATGATGCCTTGCTTAGCTTGATGCCGGCAGGGTCGCCCGTCACGGCGCGTATTCGCGATGCCCGCAATAACGTTGTGCAGACGTTTGTGCTGGCCACCAACGACTTCGGTACCGTCAATGGTGAGTTCCAACTGGCCGAGGGCGCAATGTTGGGGGATTACGCGGTGGAGGTGGCACTGGGGGAAGAGCGTCACCGGCAGACCTTCAAGGTGGAGGACTATCGCAAGCCCGATTATCAGGTTAAAGTGACGGCGGCGGAGGGGACGCGCTACCTGGAGGGGGGGGCAATTCAGGTTGCGGTTGAGAGCAGCTATTTTTTCGGTGAACCGATCCCCAACGCCGGTGTAGAGGTCAATCTCTTTATGCTTGGCACGCGTTACTGGTGGTGGGATGATGTGCAGCCGGATGACGAATACCTTTGGTTCTCCAGCTATCGCGATCCTATCAAGGGGCGTACCGATGCGCAAGGACGCTTTACCTTTGAGATGAAGGCTGAATTGCGCGATTACACCCGCAATCTCTACTGGGGCAGCAATGTTCAGGAGGCTACCTGGGGTATTGAGGCAACGGTGGACGATGGCAGTCACCAGACCGTCAGTGGTTTTACAGTACTCAAGGTCTATAATGTGGCAGAGCGCGTGTATCTCAATCCCGGCGGGTATCTCCACGCGCCGGGTGAGGCGTTCATTGTGCAGGCTGAGGCGCATAACATCTTACAGGATGTGCCCATCGCGGGGCGTGATGTTGAAGTTACCCTGCGCCGTTGGGATCGAACCAGCCATGATTATACGCAGGTACTTCAAACCTTGCCTATCACCACCGGTGATCAGGGACGGACCATGTTCAGTCTCACGGTAGAAGAACCGGGGTATTATCAGCTTCAAGCCACGATGCAGGGTGCTGCGAGGGACGGCGGGGGTAAAGAGATCACGTATAAAACTTATCTTTATATCTTCGGCGAGCGCTATGTAGCGTGGTACGGGCGCGACGAAGCCTTGACCCTCATTGCAGATAAGGAGAGCTACGCGCCCGGTGATACCGCCCGCCTCATCGTCGAATCCCAATATGCCGGCCCCGCGCTGCTCACGTTTGAACGCGCGACTACCCGTCGCGAGCAGCTCATTGAGCTGATCACGCCCACCACGTTGATTGACGTGCCTATCTTGCCCGATGATGTGCCCAATATCTATGTCACCGTCAACATCTGGCAGGAGCAGCCCCAGGAATTTGATCCGTACAGCTACAACAGTATACCGGATGCCCAATTGCATACGGCAAGTATCAACCTTAGCGTGCCCACAACCGATAAACAGCTTACGATCACGTTGACTCCGGATAAGGCGACTTACGCGCCGCGCGAGGAGGCAACCTTTACCGCGCGGGTTACCGATTATTTAAGCCGTCCGGTTGTCGCTGAACTCTCGTTAGCCCTGGTGGATGAAGCTATTTTTGCTTTGAGTGAGGAGTTGGCCGGCCCCATTGCCGGTGCTTTTTATGCCGAACGCGCCCATGTGGTGCGTACCTATGACGCGCTGGCGCTTCGTCGTGTGTTGATGATGGATGGGATGGGGGGCGGCGGCGGCGGAGATGGGATTGCGGCCAACCCGCGCAGTGATTTCCCCGATACGGCGGCCTGGATTCCCGCGCTGCGCACGAATGTCAACGGCGAGGCGATTATCACTTTTACATTGCCCGATACCCTCACCCGTTGGCGGCTGACGGCGAAAGCCACCACGGCTGCCGATACGAAAGTGGGGGAGACGCAGGTGAATGTCATTACTCACCAACCCATTGTCGCGCGTCCCATTCTACCCCGCGTGTTGACGGTGGGCGATCAGACGACCCTCTCCGCCCTTATTCACAACTACGCGGAAGAGAGCCAGACCCTTGCGGTGTCACTGGCTGCTTCACCCTTGCTCACGTTTTCCTCTGCCGCTGAACTCACGCAAACCCTCACACTACCCCCCGGCGGGCAACAGATCGTCGGGTGGCCGGTGAGTGTGGCGGCGGCGGGTGAGGCGCAAATCTTGGTTACCGTCGGCGTCGGGGACGCGGTGCAGGAGGCCGTCCAACTGCCTCTTACTATCCGGCCATTGGCTGTGCCGGATGTTGCCACACAGGTCGGCCAGTTCCGCGAGGCACTGACGACCACCGTCCTTCTCCCCCCCGGCGCTCTCCCGATGAGTACGTTGCACATTGAACTTAGCCGCTCTATCGCGGGCACGGTCCTGGAAGGACTGGAATATCTTACCGGCTTTCCGTACGGTTGTGTTGAGCAGACAATGAGCCGCGCGCTGCCCAACGCCGTTGTCGGGCGCGCGCTGGCGCAATTGGGGGTAAGCGACCCGCAGCTCGCGGCGGATTTGCCGCCCAAAATCAATGCCAGCTTGCAACGGCTTTACGGTTACCAGCATAATGATGGGGGATGGGGTTGGTGGTACGATGATGAGACACATCCTTACCAGACCGCGTGGGTAGTTTTTGGCCTGGCGACGACGCGGGAGGCGGGTTACGAAGTGGATGCCGGCGTGATCCAGCGGGGTGTTGATTGGATCAACCAGCACTTCGCCGAGATGGATCCCCGCACACGTGCCTACGCGCTCTACAGTATTGCGGTTGCCGGATCGCCCAATCTCACCGAGACTCTAGCCTTAGTGCAAGGGCAGGACGATCTTGATACGTTTAGCCGCGCCGGACTGGCACTGGCCCTGCACGCGGCGGGTGAACCGGATGCAGCCCATAACGTCATCGACGTGTTGACGCAGACCGCGACGATTGCGGAGGGCCTGATATACTGGACGGGTGATATCGAAGATGGGCATTACTACCAAAAAACGATGGCATCGGACACGCGCAACACGGCCCTGGCCCTCAGCGCGCTGGTGAAAGTGCAGCCCGATCATCCCTTCATCCCCGATATTGTGCGCTGGCTGATGAGCCAACGGAAACAGCAGGGGTGGGGGAGTACCAACGAGACGGCCCACGCGATTATCGCGCTCACCGATCACCTGTTGGCAACCAGTTTTTCCGAGGACGCCACCGCTACGACGTATACAGTGCTTCTTAACGGCGATACTATTACCGGAAGCAATCTCGGCGCGGGGGAGCCGGCGATCAGTCTGGTCCTGCCTGCCGAATATCTACAGACGGGGGAAAATACTTTGACCCTCGTGCAGAGTGGGGAAGGCTTGCTTTACTACGTGCTGAATACCCGCGTCTATCTGGCGCAAGCTGAAATTTTACCGGCGGGAAAGGTGCAGATTGAGCGCGCCTATGTCGATCTCAAAAAGACACCCATCGAGCGCGCCGGACCCGGCCAACTGGTCGAGGTTCAGATCACCGTGACATTGCCGGAAGATGGTACTTACTTGATTGTTGAGGATCATTTGCCCGGCGGCCTGGAGGCCCTTAATGAGCGGCTTAATACCACCAGCCACGTTGTCGCCGGTCCTTATGATGACCCCTACTACTACTGGCGGCAATATGGCTACAATCATAAGGAGGTTTACGGTGACCGGGTTGCTTTCTTCATCACCGAAATGCGCAAGGGTACATACACCTTTACCTACTACGCCCGCGCCACCCACACCGGTGATTTTGTCGCGCTGCCTGTTGAAGTTTCGGCGATGTACGACCTGGCGACGTGGGGGAGATCGGGAAGTGATAGGTTGAGCGTAAGCTCCGCTCATTAGGTTACAGGTCTACGGTACAGCCCACTCCCGGCACATCCGTCGCCGTCAACCAGCCATTTTCAAAGATAAAGCTGGCCCGGGTAGGATCGCCTATCAAGTCGAAGTAGCCGTCCAGGTCGCCGTAGCGGACGCTGGGGCTGCTTAAAGCGAAGGCTAATTCAGCAGCAATGAGCAGCGCGGGTTCGTGGACACAACCGACCATCGTTGTCATTCGCGCGGCGCGGGCGATGGCGTCCATTTCCCGCGCGCAGCTCAGACCGCCGCACGTCGCCAGTTTGATGCTGAGGCCGTTGGCCGCGCGGCGGCTGGCAATCTCCAGGGCGGAGCCTGGTCCAACCACACTTTGATCGGCCAGGATAGGCACCGGGCTTTGCTCTGTCGTCTTCCGCAGCGCGTCTACCCCCTCTGCCACGGGAACGGGCTGCTCTAACATCTCCAACTTGCCTTCCAACGCGCGGGCTACATCTATGGCCTGCTGCACGGTATATCCCTGATCGGCATCCAGGCGCACCGTGATACCGGGCAGCGCATCGTGGATAGCACGTATCCGCAGTACATCCTCTTCGGGATTGACTCCGCCTTTGATTTTGAGGATGCGAAATCCCTGCCGCACCCGGTCCTGGGCCATTTCTACGGTCTCCTTGACCGGGGCTACGCTGACCGTAATCGAGGTCTGAATGCGCCCGCGAAAACCCCCCAACAAGCGATGCAAGGGTAGCCCGGCCGCCAATCCTAACAGATCGTGGAAAGCGATATCAAAGGCACACTGTGCCGCCGGCGTCCCCTCGGTCAAGGGTGCCAGTTCAGAGAGCGTGTATGCTGTGTTAAGCGGATTGAGATCATAAGCGCGGTCGGCGCAGGCGTAACACGCTTTGAGGACACCGTCAAGGGTCTCCCCTGTGAGGTGCGGATCGAAGGCTCCACACCCCCATGCCACGTCGCCTTGGCGGGTCTCGATGCGCACAAAAACTGCCGTGGTGTGTGTCACGGCATCACCAATATGATAAGCCGTGCGATAGGGTACCCGCAGTTTCAACTCCACCGGGATAACTTCAATATGGGCAATTTGCATCCAGCTTCCTCTCTTTCTGAAAATTGCAAATTGGCAAATCGCAAATTGTAAAAACCCTGAAGCCCTGATTTCTTCTCCAGAGATTGGGCCAGTCTCCTGTGCTAACCCAATGTCTATAGTTTGAGCTACCGTAGCCTAAATTATACTCAAATATGCGACAGACTGGCCCAATCTAGGTAAGGTGGCAACTTGGGTTAATCTATCGTGTACTTTTAGACCTTACCCCGTCTTTTTGTGAATGTAAGTAATGTTCCCCTTGGGAATCAACAGCTCCAGTCCACTATCCTGGCGGATGATAACATCGTACACATCCACGCCTACCAGGGTCCCTTTAAATACCTTTCCGGTGTTCACAGCTACCAATACCGGTTGATTTTCCAACTCGGCAAAGAATTCTGAAGATCGTTTTCCCCAAACTTGTTGTGGTTTGTTTGTTGTCATCTCGCGCTCCTTTCGTGATGAGATAGATCCTTCAATTTACCCTTTATAAAAGTATACGTCAGAAACTGGTAATCCGCAAGCGGGATTTAGGCCGGATGATTACAAAATCTTAAAATTCTTGATCAGTTGCACTTCCCGTCCGACTCCTACATGTTCTATGCGATTAACATCCGCCTGGCAGAGATGGTAAAAACAGACATTGTCTTCCGTTAATTTCAAGACTTTGTGCAGTCTTTGCGTTAATTGGCGATATGTACCTGCCTCTAAATTGCACTCGAACACACTCTCCTGGACGTGTTCCCCATAGCCCTCCAAGAGCTTCATCACTTTTGTTCTGCGTTTGTCGTTAGGAATATCATAGGCAATCACGATAAACATAGGATCCCTCCTGTTGACTTAGGGCTATCGCATTTGGGCTACTTTAACCTTCCAGGAAGCTTAGAATGGCTTGATCATGCAGCAAACCGGCGTCCATCTCACGTATTTAGCCGGTGTAAGGGACTCACAGCTTCCTGGAAGGTCCAAATGTGATAGCCCTACCTGTTGACTACTGGCCGTTTACTACTTGAGCAACAACGGTGTATACCCCTCGTCACGGCCCAGGATGCAGCGCGCCAGGTGTTCTACTTGCCGTTGGAGACATTGACGATAGGTAAGGTGTTGTTGCCATGTCGGGTGGCGCACGCGCGTGGTCAAGCGTTCTTCATATTGCTCGAGGAAGAAACGGCGGGCATCGGTACTGAGGAGGACGCCCGGCTGGTCGTCGGTGTGCCGGAAGTCGGTGGGATCTAGAATCGCCTGGCGTACCAGGCGCAGTACCAGGGTATCTATGATGACAGGGCGAAATTCCTCTTCCAAATCTAACGCCAATGAGGGGCGTCCGTAATCAATCGTGTGGAACACGCCGATGGTCGGGTCCAGCCCGATGCGGTATACTGCGCCGATGATGTCATTGAGCAGTAATGTGTACCCTAGGCTAAGGAGGGCGTTCACCGGATCTGGAGGCGGATGATAGGCACGCCCGTGGAAGTGCCAGCGGTGTGCGTCCAGCAGCAGTGGCCACGCGGCGAAGTATGCTGCCGCGCCGCTACCTTCGTGCCCTCGCAGGGAATCAGCATTGGCCGCTTGCTCCGCTTGGTGGATTTGCCCTGTGAGGGTTTGATGGATAGCCGGCCAGTTATCTCCCAAGTCACTGCGCGCGCGTTGCAGAATAACTCGTTGATTGTGCAGTTTCCCGCTGATCATCGCGCGCGCCAAGGGAAGTGCGCGTGCCGGATCCGTGCATACCTGTACCTGGCGTACGCGCAGCGCGCTGTGTTTGGCTACCGGCCCTACCAGCCGGAAGCCAAAATGCCCACGTTGGCTCTGATAGATGACATCCACCCCGCGTTGTACCAGGTCGTACAGCAGCGGCGTACTGGCACTCACTCCACGTCCTGCCAGTATGACTTGTTCTAATACATTGATAGGTATACTTTCATCCTCATGTTTCTCTCGCTGGATAAGCAAACGTTCCCCCTCCTTGCGCAATTGCGCGCCCTGTGTGTCGATAATGAGTCGCATCTTAACCCTCCTTACTCGTAAAACCTTGCCCCAAGGAACTCGAAATCAGGTCCAAATTCGACGATGGTGGTTTTGTCGCCATTTAACGCCAAATCCAATGTGGCCAGCGTGTCTGCTGCCTGCACCAGGGCACGCTGTGCATGTGGCAAGTCGGTACACATAATGACAAAGTCATCGGCATAACGTACCAGGGCCAGCCCGTCCCCAACCAATGCGCAGTCGAAGGCGTGCAAATAGATGTTAGCCAGCAGCGGCGAGAGTACTGCTCCTTGGGCTAATCCCTGGCCCGGTTGCTCGGTACCGGCATTTAACCACGCGGCCAGCAAATCCAGAACCCGCTCATCTCCCAAGGGGGACAGGTAAGCCAGCAGGGTGGCATGGCGCGCGGTGTTGAAGAAGTCTGCGATATCCGCATTAAGGACCCAGGTCAGTCCCTGTTCCCGGTACCATAGCACATGGGCGATGGCCGTGAATACTGAGCGCCGGGGGCGAAAGCCGTGGCTGCACGATAGGAAGATCGGTTCCCAGAGCGGCTCCAGGATATGCAGCACCGCGCGTTGCGCTACCCGATCGGTGATAGTGGGGATGCCTAGACGACGGGGTGAAGGATCTCCTCGACGGGGTACGTCAAACCAGAGTAGTGGCGCAGGCCGGTAAGTTTGTTGCCGTAATGCGGTTTGAAGTGTAGATAGGCGCGCTGCGGCTTCCTGTTCCCACATCGCCAGGGTGATTCCATCTGCTCCCGCGCCGCGCTGCCGAGCGCGCTGACTTCTGCCCGCGTAGACCTGTTGCCAGGCCCGCAACAGATTTTCTGGATCGCATATCGCCTCGAACAACGTGTGTGGCTCTTGCATGTGTACCTCACTCTCTCACCTTGTCGCCCTTGTCCCTTTGCTCTCTTGCCAATCCCGCCGCCAGCGTTTCCTTTGCCAGTGCGTCGGCGAGCAGATTGCGCTCGCGGGGGATGAAGATAACGGTTGCTGCCGGTAACTGTGCTAACAGATACCGGGCATAAGCATGACGAGGTTGCAGTTTGCTATCACGCACTGCAAAGCAGCCCGCGATTTGACCGACCACAATCTGGCTATCAAGCAAGAACACGGGGCCACCATTTCCGAATGGCGCACCCTTCTTACGCTGTAGCGCGACATGCAGCCCCAGGATGAAGGCTTCGTATTCTGCCTCGTTGTTGGTCATTCCGTCGAGGAAGCGGCTGGCGGTGGCGATAATACGGCAGCTATCCCACTGCGAGGTTGCCAGCCGTACCACCACTGCCACGCCGCTGCCCTGGTACAGCGTGTCAATCGCCGCGTCGCAGTAGTAGAGATAGGTTTCCATCACGTTTCCCCAGATTACGAATTGTGAATTACGACTAAGATGCACCCTTCATTATTCGCTAGTCGTAATTCACAATTCGCTTTTCCCTATGCCAGCCGGATGTCCTTCGCTTGCACGCCTCGGGGTGTTACCATCGGGAGGAAGGAGACCCGTTGCCCGCGACATGGTTCGAACCCCTGCACATTCTTTGTGTGGAAGAAGATGTCGCTGCCCGGTTGCGCGCCTGTCTCCCCGGCGATGAAGCCATACTGCTTGTCGGGCAAGTAGAATTTGATGTTCCCACGCTGCCGCAGGGTGTGATCCATGTAGATTTCCTTGCTGGCCCGCCCGCCGGTGCGCCGGGTGGTGTTGCCATCTCGATGCTCGAAGCCTCCGTACCGGGCATAGTGTGGCGCACTGCTCCAATTCAGACGCAGCCGGTCCTCATACGCCCCGCCGCGCGCGTCGCGGTTGACGATCAGTCCCATCTCGAAGGGCGGGGCCAGGGGCACAATACTCAGCCCCTGCGCATCGTCAATGTGGAATTGGGGACGGCCGGCGTGGAGTGCGTAGTTATATTCCACCAGCACTTCACGCTGCGCGTTGGGCCGGTGAAATTTGAGAGAGAGTGAGTGCAGTCCGTCATGTTCCAACATGACGCCAAAGTCGTGGGTCAAGTCCTCGAAGCGATAGGGATGTTCCTTGCCATACGCCTGGGCAATACGGAACAGCTCGCGGGTGAGTTTCTCTGCCAACAGTCGCGCGGATTGTGCGTTCATCGTGACCTCCTGTGGATTAAGAGTTGCGAGTGAGGCGTTAGGAGAGCGTGGTGGTTAGGTGGTTAAGAGATGAGAGGTGAGTATATTCCTACCACTCTGTCACCTTGTTACTTTATCTCCCCTATTTCCCTACTCACTTCTAATAACGAAAGCAATCCGCAATTCGCAATTCATGTATTCGTACTCTATCCGAGGACGGCCATACCATTCGCCGTTCGCCGTTCACCATTTGCTCCACATACCGCACGTCAATGGGTATCCATTCCTCTTCCAGGGCCTGGATATCCACCGCGGTGCCGGCCTCGAAGCTGCGGAAGACGACGCTCACTTCCGGCCACGCTTGCCGGATCGCGTCATAGACACGCAGAAAATCTCCGTCCCCGGTCCACAATTCTACTTGTTGGATAGTGGGGTCACTGGCCCACCGCACGGCGAAGGCGGCCATCGCGGTATCGGCATTGGCGCGCAAGCGCCCGTGGCTGTACTTGGGACGCAGCAGATCCAAGGTGAAGCCGCATTGCCGCAAGTGATGGCGTGTTGCCAGGGTTTGCGGGATGTCGGGCACGAAGGCCAGATTGATCTGGACATTGCCCCGCGCTTGCACACTGTGCAACAACTGTCCATAGTGTAAGCGCGCGGTAAAGCCATACTGATCCCGGCACACCATATCCAAATTAGCAACATCAGCTAACACCGCGATTCCGGGCTTATGGATCTGTGTCTCCGGGTGGGGCAGACTTTCCAGTCTGCCTTGTGGAAGTGTAATTGATAGAGGGCTGGGAGGATCGAGTTTGTCCCGCCACTCTGGCAACACCCACCCGCCCACATTGGCATCCTGCGCTGCAGATTTCACGTTACTCGTTTGCATTCTATAACCTCCTATGTTCAAGCTATTTCTGATAACGAAAGTGAAACATTAAGCAACCTATGGTTGCCAGCAACCTATGGTTGCCAGCAACCTACGGTTGCCAGCAACCTACGGTTGCCGTGATCTATACTCACTTTCGTTATCAGGGATGAAGAAGGAGTAGCGGAGAAGGATATAGAAGAGGGTTGGTATAACGAGCAAAGTCGTTATACCTTCTACTTCACTCCTAACTCTTCACTCCTGACTCGCGACTCTTAACTCAAGGAGGTGAATGATGCGACAGATACGTGTAGATACACGACGACAACCGGATAATGAGCGGCGTTCACTACCGCGCTCCGCTGCCCCCCCACAGCACAAGCTCACGCCCCGTTGTAACCGGCATCCCGGTGTCCACATGGTGCTGGCCGGGCATAACCCGCAATGGCACACCGTCCGCTATTTGTGTCCTATGTGCAGTGCATTGGGTTTGCCCCCCGTCGAGATCGCGGTAGGCGTGGTGAGCCAGTACGTTCCTCACCGGGGCTATGGCTTCATTGCTAATGGCGGCCCGCGCATCTTCTTCCACATCTCTGACCTGGTCTCGCCCTTCACGCCCCATGTTGGGCAGGCTGTCACCTGTCATGTTGAACAGAACGCGCGCGGACTCCTCGGCAAGCACGTCAAGCCACAATGATGCCCATACCACGGCCCCCGGCAAATATTTGCCGGGGGCTGATGTAGGATAAACATTCCTGTCTGTTACGATGGGCGGTGCAGACATCTGGGGTTTTCTGTAATGCAGGCTAGAAAGCCTGCTCTACATAGTCATTTTAGACTTGATTCGAAAGCTACCCACCGTGGTACAGAGGCGATGTGATCGCGGTCACCGTACATATACTGCATCGGCGCGCCTAAGTGTGTACATGCCAGCATCATACCCGTGCTCATAGGCTTGGTGCTACCGGTAAAGTCGGCAATGACATCTTGAATTCTCAACCCCGCTTGGGGCACGAACCGTGTATAAATATGACGCACCAGATCATAAGTCTCTTGAATGCCAAATGCATCATATACTTCGCAGACGTCGACCTGAACAGTGTGGGTGTCTTTAAGTTGTTGTTGAATTTCTAACGCTTGAGGTAAAGAGCCACGCTCACCCGCTGAGGCAATTAACCAACAATAGCGTAATGGCGCGCCTCCCGCGGTGACGGGAGGATGTGTTATGCGTTCCAATGCTGTGGCTAATTCTTCCAATGCTAGATGCAGCGCATCCCCCGGTTCAATCTTACCTTGCAAGACACGCAGCAATAACACCAGGGCATTTTCCTGGCCCCAACCGGTATCTGCACTAAACTGATCGAAAAGAAATTCGGTAACCTGCATTACCCGATCATAAGGGGTATTAGCCTGTGGGATACGCCAACGCCACGCACCCACTCGTTGATCCAGGAATAATGAGCGTATATGCTCATCGGTATCGAAGAAGTGACTGGTAAGCAGAGTCTTTAATAGGCGTTTTTGTAAATCTGGGGGAATCCCTACCAACGGTTCTGCCGGGGATGGGGGAGTCACCCCGGCAATGCCTAAATGATACTCAATGGCGATTTCGACAGCTTGTTTGCTACCAGTTTTATCTTTGCGTGTATCTGCGCTCACTAGAGCTACCAGGCCTGGATATTGCGGCGGGCGTTTCTTTTCTGGGACTAGGATTTTTGTCATTGGTTCATATATCACTGTGATATTCTCCTAATAAGTAGGACAGGTTTTCTAACCTGTCAGACAGACAGGATTGGATGTTTTCATCCACCCTATCCTGCAATCTCTGCCCTACATTTCAGTCATTGTGACTGTTATTGTAAAGCTATTTCAAACTTCGCGTATAACGTTTGTAATGGAAGTAAGGGTTCGGCATGTCTCAAATGTTTGTAATGCTCGTTGCAGTGGCGGCAAATCAACAAATGTAAATCCAACTCCCTGCGCTCGTTAACGGTGAGTGTAGGGTCGTTATTTAAGCGACGCTCTAATAAATGAGTATAGTAATCTGGATGTTTGCATTGCATAGGAACCTCCAAAGAATAAAGGTCAGTCGGACCCTAAAGGTCAAGTCTTTAGGGTCTGCTGACGTTAAATTCACTCAGTTTGTGTACGCCCTATAAGGAACAGATATGCTTGCAGTGACCTCCTGTTTAAGAGACGGTAACTGATAGACGGCAAATGGGAAGCAAGCACCGCGTTCCCTGTGCCTCTGTGATAGTGAAGATTTTTATTCACAGTGTACTTTGCATCCACAGATGCCAAATTTCGGTGTCAGCACGCAAGGCTTCGATACGCGCTTGTGCTGCTGCCAGCATTTCCTGGGTACTTAATCCTCGGGTAATAATGGCGGCAGGACTCAGATGTTCCAGGTAGTGCCAGCGGGCCGCCTGCCATAGCGGATCATCGGGACGGTGTTCTAGTGCGCAGCGGACGACCCATACTTCGAAGGGTTCACGATGAAGATAGTCCAGGTCATTATCCTGGGTTTCTCCGACGATGGTGTGCAGATCAAATGCCTCATCATCATCCAGGGATTCCATTTCAGCCGGCTGGATTTGTGCCAGCGCGGCTTCTAAGTATCCCCAATGCACATCCGCCCGCAGTTTACGCCCCTGCCACACAACATCATAATATTCATTCCTGGCATAGAGTGTGTACGCGGTCTGTACAGTATTTGCATAGCGCTTGACGAAGGTCACCGTTTCAGGATCTGCAAAAAAACGGATAATTTCCGGATAATTAACACCACTCACACCGCCCCCACGCGCGATTTGCAGGAGCTGCGCTTTCAGGATAGCAGATATATGCACATCCAGGACATATTCGCAGAAAGCAGCAGCGATTTTAGGATGAGTGACAAGTGTCTTGATCTGACGCATCGCCCGGCTGACCGCGCTTTCATAACGGCGTAGCTTCCCCAAAATGAATGCGCCTAAAGGGATGCGGGGGACATAACACGCAACGGTTTTGCATAAGTATGTCCACAACTTCGGATCCGCATCCAATGGATCTTCACCTGTACAGCGCTGGATCTCATCCGCGTAGCGGTAGATAAGGGTAATCGTGTGATGCACCATCGCCCGCGAGAGCGCATCCAGTTCATAGACGGCTTGATGTTGATTAAGTAATCGGTCGAAAGCATAGCGGGTTGCTACGTCGCGTAGTGCTACCTCCGGTGGATCGCGGCGTTGGCGTAATGCCTGGTATATTTTTGTCTGCCGGGCCAGTTGCACAATCGCTTCCACGGCCCGATTGTCATCGAGTGTGGCACTGGCTGCCCCCAAAGCAGCGCGCCGTAGATGTAATATGGTTTGACGGATGTTGGATTCCGTCCACGGATTTTGATGCTCCGTTTCTGTGACCGAAGACTGCTCCCCGAGACTACGTACTCCAACTACATTCATAGTATACCCTCCGCTTTGGTAAAAAAGTGCTTTATGAATGTTTTCTCATCACTCGTTGCGCCGGTGATGAAAAAACACTTTTTTATGTTAGCGGCTTTAGCCATAAAGTCCGGCTCAATCACCGTCTAAATATGCGTTTGAGTTATACCCAAATGTCTTAGCACAGTCGTAATAGAGCGGCGCAACTCATATCGGTAGCTGTTCTCGTAATAAGGATAAGTTCGTGTGTGATGAGTGCCCGCGTTATCGTATCTGGGGCAAGCGTATCCTATGCGCTATTAAAGTAGTGCTTTTTCAAGCATTAGATGACGGGTAAAAATAACGGGCTACCGGTGCGGTGAAAATACCCGCCAACTCTTGAAAGAACAGTAGCGCGGAGTGTGAAGTGGGGGAAGACTACCTGGTGTTAAGGTTTTTTAAAGTTCAATGTATATGCCCTTACTACTGGTAACGAAAGTAATTTCTTTATCAGTTTTATTGTAATCAAATACGTTGTACTTGGCAAGGTCATCCGAATACTGAAATATCCTTGTTGCCTTACCCGATTTGCATTTTTTGAAAACGTGTAATAAAATGAAATAGTTGGTAAATGTAGTGTACACAATTTGATTGTACTTTGGCATTTGAGTTTTTCAAACGTGAATTTAACCTAAAAACACACAGAGAACTATGTTATCAGAGAACTATGTTATCAAAACTGCGCTTACTATCCTTACATTTTTCACTTGAAGTATTGACCCCGGCAACTTTGCCCCCTTATAAAGGAGATATACTGCGTCGTGATTTATTGTGGCATTTGAATAAGGTGTGGTGCCGGCATCCGGGGCAATGTCGTTCGGGCTGTCAGGATCCAGAGACATGTTTATTTGGTCGCTTGTTGGAGCCTCCTGCAAACCATGTGTGGACCGAGTCGTTGCAGCGTATGATCGGTGAAACTCCACCACCGGCCTATGTTTTGTGGGATTGCCAGGATCGTCGCCGCCAATTCCAAGCCGGCGATTCTTTAGCATTTGAACTCACTCTGATTGGAGAGACAGCTATTCGCCAATTACCGGGATTTATTGCCGCGGTTCTTGCTATCAGTGAACGCGGATTAGGCCGTGAACGGGTGAAAACCCGGTTGCTCCAGGTAGACGCGCTCACAGGTGGGATGGGTAACCCTTATCCACTTATGCTTCAGGGGGTTTGGCAGGGAGAACCTCTAGACAAGGTGCAGTTGGGATATCCATGTGGAGAGGATTGGATAGCTTCCTTTAGTGTAGATCGAGATCGGGAAAATATCCAACGTTTTCAACTTCATTTTCTGAGTCCGGTAAAGATTAAGATGCGCAGCGAAGTAACACAGCGCCCCGATTTTATAGCTATTGCCCGAGCTGTTGTAAGGCGGCTGCGGATCCTTAGTCAGGTTCACGGAGCCGGAGAATGGTCTCGAACAGAATGGGGACCTCTGTTAGACCTTGCAGAAACAGTGTCTCTGGAACATTGTGAGACAACGTGGCTGCGCGCTAAACGTTATAGCCAGCGTGGTACAATGCCGTTGGAAGGTTTTGTGGGGCAGGCATGGTATGCCTCATCCTGTGACTTACGCCCGTTACTGCCTGTTCTTTGGTTAGGACAGTGGGTTCATATAGGTAAAGCTGCGGTGTGGGGAAATGGACGATACGCAATAAAAATTTAAATTAATCTCAATGGGTTGGGAATTTATAGTTTTGTGATTTTGTAAGGAGGCGTATATGGAAGAATATGGTAAGCAAGTATCTTTAACCACACTGCAGGCATTGCAGGAGACTACCTCAACGACAGCCCACTGTTTGTGGCAGGGAGAGCCTTTACCGCTTGTGGCGCCTGCTGATACACGCCAGGTACAATTGATACAGTTGGCTGCGCGGTGGGTGGCTGCTGCTCAAGAGCCATTGTTATCTGATGCAAGTGACTCTCTGCTGCCCTTAACACCTGTTCTAAGTCGTGTAGCGTTAACCGAAACAGTGCCGCAGGAAAATTGGAAGTTGGCGCCTGCTCCTTTAAGTCTGGAGACGTTGTTGCCACGTTCTGATGTCATTGCGACCCGGCAGGATTATGTGGGGTTGTGGCAAACGTTGTGTAGTGCAATTTCGAATTCGGGTATAGCTCTCACGGCAATGTATAGTTCGACCTGGCTTGCATTGCTGCGTCAATACTTGAGCCTGGTCCCATCGCCTATAGGGGCTGATATATCCCTCTATGAATATGCACGTTTAACGGCAGCATTGGCGGTGTGTCTTGAACGTGGATTGACCCAGGCTGAACAGGATATTTTACTCAGGGGGGAAGCCGCATCTGCAACTCAGCCTGTGGCGTTGATGGTGCGCGGCGACCTTTCCGGGATTCAGGCTTTTATCTATCGCGTTACCCGTCCCGCGACCGACGCTACCTTTCGCGGTGTTGCTAAACGGCTGCGGGGTCGTTCGTTTTACCTGGCTTTGCTAGGGGATATCCTGACGGATTGGTTAATACGAGAACTCGCATTATCACCAGCCAATATTCTGTTCTGCGGTGGGGGACGTTTTGATCTGCTCATTCCTTATGACAGCGAGAGTTTGCATATACTCAATGCTTGCCTGGAAACGATAGAAGATTGGTTATTGGGGACCTTTCACGGCGAGTTAGGTGTCCAGTTTGTAACCCGGCTGCTTATACCCGCTGACTTCGCGGATATCCGAGTAGCTTATACCGGTTTAGATTATGATCTAGGACGTGCAAAAAGTCATAAATGGCGCCGGTGGCTCCAGGATGAAGCTTTTCATACTTCGCGCGAGCGAGACTATCACGCCTGTGCTGTCTGTAATCTCTCTGCCGTGAACGACAGTGGTGGTATCTGCGATTTGTGTGAACAGCAGCGTAAAATCGGTGGCAAACTGCCTGCGACGACATGGTTAGCCTTTGTGTACGGTACGGTTCCGTTACCTAAAGGTGCCGTGGAAGTGCGTTTTGATTGTTTTGGAACGCGGGTATGGCTGTTGGATGATAAAGAGGCATTGAAAAGCCTGGCCGGGTGGCCCGGTGAATCTGTTAAGGCCCTGTTTTATCGCTTGAATGATACTGATTTCCTCCCCGCTACGCGCCCGCCTGGTGTAAATTTTAGTTTCCGCTTTCTGGCAAACACTGCACCGGTTGCCCTGCGTAAGATTGAGACTTCAGTAGATCAAGAAGCTACCCAAGCCGGTGATGTGCTGGACTTTGATCAGATTGCTGCCTTAAGTACCGGGGCGCAGCGTCTGGGAGTTCTTAAGGCGGATGTGGACCACCTGGGATTGATATTTGGCGAGGGACTCAGACCTTTAACCCTGGCACGGCAGGCGACCCTGAGCGCGGCGATTGAAGGCTTCTTTGCCGGGCGTTTGAATAGTATTTGTGAGAGGGTTTCTCAGGCGTGGCGGAGTGGATTGGGAGTGGAACATCCTCATCGCAACGATGCCAGTAACCTCTTCTATACTTTGTATGCCGGTGGTGATGATCTGTTTATCGTTGGCCCGTGGGATCAGACGATTACGTTGGCTGAACACTTGCAGTCTGCATTTGCTGCTTACGTGTGTCATAATGCTAATGTGACCCTTTCGGCTGGGGTTGTGCAGGTCAAACCCCATTATCCGGCGCAACGTTTTGCCGGGTTAGTCAGTGAACGGCTGGAAGAGGCCAAAGTGTCCGGACGTAAGCGGATCAGTGTATTCGATCACATCGTTGAATGGCAGCCAGATCGTGGCCCTCATTTTGATACGCTGCTTGATTTTGCATACCGGTTGACGGATGATGTAACCACGGAACGTCTGCCGCGCTCGTTTATACATTACCTGGGGCGGCTATACCGTGAGCATTTTATGGAAAAAGATACCCGGTTGAAAATCCCTGATCCGATGTATTTACCCAAATTGCACTATTACCTGGTTCGTCGTTGGGCCGGGGAGGATATGGATATGGCCTTAGATATTATTCAACAACTGTGGCAGGAAAAAATGATGGCGCACGCGCCGATCCTGGTCAGTTATGTCAGTCTTATTACGAGAAAGGAGTAAGCTCATGCCGGATTTAACACCCCAAAATATTGTTAGACACCTGGAAAAACCTGAAGCGTTGTCGCGGTTGCTCAAATTGGAGGATTTTGCAGAGCCGGAAAAGCTAGCCGATAAATTAGCACAGGGTTATAAAGATAAACTCAAGGCTACGCAGTTGCGCCGTTTCTTTCATACTCTCAAAGACATTGAACGTGGCACACGTGGTTATAAAGATAGTGATACATTGCCGGCCGAGATTCGGAACAAATTGCTCCCCATTATGCCTGAGTTGGCTTACGCGCGGGGGCGTGATTTGATCCCCGATGACTTTTATCGTCTGTTGCGTGTCTGTCTGTCGGTGAAAAAGCTGCCTACTATTGGAGATTTTCGCTTGCTGGTGAGCTTTTTAACGGCGATCCTGGCATATCACAAGTTCCACGAAAAGGGCAAGGACAAAGCAAAGGAGAAAGCTAATGGAACTGCAATTTAAAGGGAAGTACATTCTCAGCGGTCATATCGTTTGTGTGACGGGGCTGCACATTGGGGGGGCATCAGAAGGTGTCGAAATCGGCGGGGTGGATAACACAGTTATCAAAGACCCGCTCACCGAGCATCCCTACATTCCAGGTTCGTCGCTCAAGGGTAAGTTGCGCCATTTGTTGGAATGGAATTTGGGAAAAGTAGAGTGGAATGATAAACAGACGGGGTATACGGCGCATTTCTGTGGTGAATGTGAGGTATGTAAACTCTTTGGCTCATCTCCTGATGATGCGCAGCGGATCAAGGTGCGGCAAGCGGCCGGCCCCACCCGCCTGAGCGTCCGGGACAGTTTTCCGACGACTGATACCATCCAACAATGGCAAACCTGGCTTGGCGAAGGCGTCTATACTGAAATCAAAACGGAGAATGCAATTGATCGCGTGACCTCCGAGGCCAACCCGCGCCCAATGGAGCGCGTGCCGGCGCGCTCGGTATTTGCTTTTGAAATGATCTTCGATGTGTACCACACTAACGATAAAGATTTGCTCAGGAGCCTGTTTACGGCATTGCGCTTGCTGGAGAACAGCGCGCTGGGCGGTTCCGGTTCGCGTGGACACGGGCAGGTGTGCTTTAACGCGCTAAAGTTAGAATGGCGACCGGTGAAATACTATACTACCGGGGATGAGAAGGATAAAGAAGCCATCGTGTTGCCCGGCCAGACGGTCACGGACGTGCTCAAGGGTTTTAATACAATTACATGGCCGCAATAGGAGGTGGGGCAATGCGTACTTACCCCATCTATCTATGGCCGCGTGGCACGTTGGCCTCGCGGCTCAGTTCCGACACCTTGTTTGGCGCGGTGTGCTGGGCCATTCGTATTTTGGGTCTGGCCGATGTGGGGAAATGGTTAGAGACATTTAATGCGCAGCCTGCTTTTGCTTTTAGCGCGCCGTTTCCCGTCGTCCGTACCGGTACTGATACTTCTCCGGTACGTTTTTATCCCCGGCCGTTCTTACCCCCACTTAGCGCGGGGCAAGTGAATACACTGCTGGTTGAGGAATGTCAACGCTACCCGCGTGCAGATGAGATTTCCGCGCGGATGCATGTGACCGCGCGCGCCAAGCACTTAAAACACAAAGCCTATCTTTCCGAAGCGCTTTTCACCGAGGTTGTAAACGGGAATCTGGATACAATGGCTCTTTACCGTCGCTATACTGATGTAGGCACTGCCGCTGTGGATATTGAGACTATCGGCAGCGCGTTGTTGAGTTATCCAGAACGGCAGCAACTCCAGACAACCGGCGTTTTGTCTGGGTTTGTTAGAGAGGATGATGTGCAACACAACCAGGTGGACCGCGTCACGGGTGCGACAGTCGCGGGCGCGCTGTTCTTTGAACACGAGACGTACTTTCGCCCGCGTTGTGGTCTTTGGTGTGTGCTGCGGACGGATGCGGATACCTTGCAGCAGCGCATTGCGCCTGCATTGCGTTACCTGGCCGATACCGGCCTGGGCGCGAACCGCACGACCGGCAAAGGTCATTTTGATATTGTTGTGGGTGACCCGTTCACGTTGCCTATATCGGCGAGTGCAAACAGTTTCATAAGTCTTTCACACTATCTGCCACGAGTAGGGGAATGGCCCTGCAACGGAGAACCCCTGCATTATGATCTACATATATTGTGGCCCAAACGGGAGAGCAAGTTTGTCATTGCTGTGCCGGGAGAACGCACACCCCCGGTACGCAAGCGTCGCCTGCGAATGTTTGCGCCGGGTTCGGTTTTTCCACTGGCGGAACAGCGTGAAGTGTACGGGCAATTGGTTCAAGCTGTCCCTCCGAGTGCTGGATATCACACGGTATGGCAAAGCGGTTTAACGATCCCGGTATTTGCGCGGGTGGAGGTGCAACATGAATGATCCAGTGTTACAGTTTCCCTGTATTGTCGAGATCGTTTCTCCTTTGCACATAGGAAATGGTGAACGATTAGGTTGGACAAGCATGATAGCTTCTGGCTCAGATTTGTATGTGATAGATGAACGCAAATTGTTCTCAGTTGTCAATGAGAACGCTAATGCGGCGGCTGCCTTCGTTGCATATATGGAGACATCTCAACCGCGCATTAGCGACTATCTTACGCGTTATCAAATCGCTTTTGATCGCGTATCAGCTTATACGGTAACTCTGAGTGGTGCTACGCCCAATCGCGAGGTACTGCCATTTATTAAAAGCACAGAATTTTTTCCTTATGTGCCCGGATCATCACTCAAGGGGGCTATGCGTACTGCGTTTCTACAAACTGTTTTACAAAATCATAAGTTTCAACGGCTGGTGCAGGCGGATGTGTTGGTGCGAAGTAAAAAAGGCCAGGCCAAATATGCCGATGATGATATGGAGCAGCGTTTTTTTGGTCCGGAGCCCCACCGTGACTGGATGCGCGTTTTACAAATTGCGGATACGGATGCTATTAATTCTAACGCATTAAATGTAGTCGAAGTTCAGACCCTTTCTGTTAGCGGAATAGGGTTACGCCCCAAAAGTTTTTCCATCTATCCAGAAGTTTTGTTGCCCGGCCGCACATTGCGCACTTCGGTTACGTTGAATATGTATTTATTGTTGGATAAAACTGTGGGTACCGTGTTAAATGTTAATCGAGCTAAAGTCTGGACCTCGCAATTCGTGGAACGTTGTAATCGCGCCGCCAAGGAAATGATTGAGGGAGAAATAGCCTTTTATCAGCGCTACCATGAGACTCAATTGCAACATTGGTACCAACATCTCGCCGCAGATTTGCAGGATTTTAGCGATAGAGAGTGTTTACTTTGGATGGGATGGGGAAGTGGTTATGAGAGTCAGGGGACGCTACGCTTCTTTGATACCGGCACACAGGAGCAGTTACGTCTCAATTATGAGCTGGGCAAAATCGTCCACCAAGTCTGTGGCATGCGCGTGCGCCATGCTCGCAGGCCAAAAGGTTCTATGCGCTGGTATTGCCGTGAATGTGGTGAGGAAGTTGACGATCGTGATGTGAAATTAGTCGCTCCATTTCCCAAAAGCCGTAAGGTGGCTCTTACTGAAACTGATCACCGGACACCTTTAGGTTGGATCAAATTGCGAATATAAATAAGTATTATCTGCCTTGCTCTTATCGGCACAGCCCCTGGTGTGGCAATAGTGTTGAGGTATCTGCTATAAAAATGATTAGGGTGCATTTCAAATGAGCTGGAACCCAGGTGCAACGCACTTCGGAAAGTGCATCGCACCGGCCTTGCTCAACTGAAATGAAACACACCCCTATGCTGCGCCCCCGGCCACTTGTGGCCGGGGGCGCAGCATAGGAAGCGCGCGTGGCTCTCAGACTGTGTGTGGGGGCTGCTGGCCAGGTGTACTGGCAATCTGCGCCTGGTGAGCGCGGGTAGGCAGGGGGAAAGTGGGTGACGGCGTGGGCGTTTCTTCCGGGGGGATGAGCAGCGGGGGCAATTTAACCTGGCCCGTGCGACGGTAGTTGGGCAGCGGTTCTAGATCCCCCAGTCCTAACACACCGTGGTCAGGACTGCACACCGGACAGGTAGATGTCGCCGTGACGTTGAGGGGCACGAGTGCGCTCTTGAAAGCGTCATAGACCAGGTAACGCTGGCGCGGCTTGTAGGCGTGGACAAGGTTGTGGATCTCGGCAGCGGCTAAGGCTGCCACCAGCCCGTCCAGGTGACGCACGGCAGGCGCGGGTGTGTCATTGACATAGCCGCGTTGCCGGAGGATCGCGCGCTGCGCGGGCGACGCCAGTTCCCACCCGGCCTGCTGCGGATCATACAGTCCCGCGCAGTGGAGGCACCAGCGGCCCAGATCAGGGATGGCGAATTCGCCGCTGACGTCGCTGACGACGCGTTCCTCATTCCGTGTGTCTATGTCCACACTGATGTTGAAGCCGGCGTGGACCAGGGGAATGAGGTATTGCACGGCGAGGCGATTCAGGGCCATCCGGCTGCTGTGATTGTCGGTGGCAGCGATGAGCAGGTCGCAGCTTTTCAGCGCGTGCAGCGCGTCACGGGCAAAGACATCGGTCGCCATAGCGCGGACGGTGGCGCGGGGACTGATCTGGCGGATGGAACTGCGGGCGACGTTGACCTTAGGCCGGGAT
>JAFGFI010000004.1 GCA_016931185.1 Anaerolineae bacterium | reverse complement strand
TGGGCGTCAAGGCCGTAATCGCCAAGAGCTTCGAGCGCATCCACAGCGCCAACCTCATCAACTTCGGCATCGTCCCGTTCACCTTCGTTGACCCGGCGGACTACGAGCGCATCCAACCCGGCGACGCGCTGGTGATCCCGGATATTCGGGAAAGCCTGTGGAAAAACACCCCCATTTCTGTGGAAAACCGCACTCAGGGTGTGGAAATCCTGGTGGAAGCGCAGCTTTCGGAGCGGCAGGTGAAGATTTTGTTGGCGGGGGGGCTGTTGAATACGGTAAGGTCAGAATAGTGGGGATGACGCGGCCCGATACAAAAGAAGAGTGGCTAAACGATAGTGAGGCGCAGATGCAAACCGAAGACGCTGTTTGGGAAGCCACATATACGCGACGCCATAAAGAATTCAGGGCTTTGGCCGATGCAGCGCGTGCGGAGATTGCTGCCGGGATGGCTCAGCCGATGTTTTATGAGGTGCAATACCCTATCTCAGCTTACACATTTCCACAAGAGGCCCTGATTGATCAAGTAAGTTTTGATGATGATTATATCCACGTCACACTTACCGATGGACGAAAACTCTCAATCCCCTTGTGGTGGATTCCTACTTTGTATAATGCGCCAAAAGAGGAACTTGAGAAATATATCATCAATCAAAGCCGCACGATGATTATCTGGGACCCGGACAAGTGCGCGATCAATGACGAGTTGCGAGTGGCAGATTATCTGGGGCCGCTTGAAGCATAAAGTTATCACTATCCGTGAATTATCAGAAATGACTTCGCTCAATACCCGAACTTCGACCTTAGCCGAAATAGACCAACTTGACGCGGCCTTAGCGCAGCACTTCAACGACAAGTTTGTCGTGCAAACTGCGCTCACCCGCCCGTTGGTCAGTTTCCAGGCCAACAAGACGCGGCCGGTGTATCGTTGGTACAAATACAAGGAGGCATTTTCCGCAGCGTTGGTGGAGTATTTCCTGCGCCAATACCACATTGACCGGGGTATTCTTCTGGACCCCTTCGCCGGCAGCGGCGTGGCGTTGTTTGCCGCTGCCGCGATGGGGCTGGACGCGGAGGGCATTGAGCTATTGCCTATTGGACAGCAGATCATTGCGACCAAACAACTGATCGAGTCCGAGTTTACCACTGAAGATTTTGTCGTCTTGCAGCGATGGGCCGACACGCCGGTTTGGGAACGGGTGGACGAAAAAGTGAATCTACCTGAATTGCGCATTACTCAGGGGGCCTATCCCACAGAAACTCAAGCATCGCTGGAAAAGTATCTCGCCGCATACCGGCAAGAAAACGACCGTGTGCAAACTGTCTTACGGTTTGCGCTGCTGTGTGTGCTGGAATCCATCAGTTTCACACGCAAGGATGGGCAATATCTGCGCTGGGACTATCGCGCAGGACGGCGAAGCGGCAAGAAACCGTTTGACAAAGGCGAAATCCTGGGCTTTGCCTCGGCGATTCGTGAAAAAATCCAGGAAATCCTGAGCGATCTCGCCCCTGCGCCACAGCCGGGATTATTTGTTGATGAAACAGTATCAGGAGCTATCACTTTACATAATGGTTCGTGTCTTGAAATCTTACCGCGTCTGCCTGCCAACCATTACGATGTATTGATGACTTCTCCGCCCTATTGCAATCGCTACGATTACACGCGCACTTACGCGCTGGAACTGGCGCTGTTAGGTGTGGGTGAATCGGGTTTGCGAAAACTCCGTCAGGAAATGCTCAGTTGCACCGTGGAAAATCGCGCCAAAGACTTGCTGAAGATCAACCCACAGTGGCAAACCGCGATTACTGCCGCCGATGAACAAAGCCTTTTGCAGGCTATTCTGGCCTATCTGGAAGCGCAAAAAGCCGCAAACGCGCTGAACAACAACGGCATCCCGCGCATGGTCAGAGGTTACTTCTACGAAATGGCCTGTGTGATGGCTGAATGTGCGCGGGTCCTTAAGCCCGGCGCGCCGCTATTTATGGTCAATGACAACGTGCGTTATGCCGGCGCCAGTATTTCGGTGGATATGATCCTGTCCGCCATAGCCGAGCGCCTGGGTTTTCACGTTGAAAATATCCTCGTGTTGCCCAATGGGAAGGGCAACAGCAGTCAGCAAATGGGAGAACATGGCCGCGAAGTTCTGCGAAAGTGTGTCTACGTATGGAGAAAACAATGAATTCAACACTCCCACATCCTTATCAAAATCATCTACAATCAAGCGATGATCTGGTGACGACGTATGCTGCCACCCGCGCCATTCTCTTCTGAATGAAGAAAATCAAGTCGCATCTATTTCACGTTGGTTATATGCCCTATAAATAGGCGCACCCATTGACAGGTTACGCACAACCCATAACCCAAAACCAAAAGGAGAAAATCATGCAAAAAATTCACGTCAAAACCCCCCTCGTCGAGATGGATGGCGATGAGATGACCCGGATCATCTGGCAGATGATCAAGGACGAACTGCTGACGCCCTTCCTGGATATGCAAACGATCTACTTCGACCTGGGCCTGAAGCACCGGGACGACACGGACGATCAGGTGACGTTCGATTCGGCGAAGGCGACCGCCGAGTACGGCGTGGCGGTCAAGTGCGCGACGATCACGCCGAATCAGGATCGCGTCAAGGAGTACGATCTCAAGAAGGCGTGGCCCAGCCCCAACGGGACGATCCGGGGGATTCTCGACGGCACGGTCTTCCGCGCGCCCATCATCCTCAAGAACATC
>JAFGFI010000467.1 GCA_016931185.1 Anaerolineae bacterium | reverse complement strand
GCCCATCTCCAACCAGACAAGACGAGGAACGGAAAACGCGGGCAAGTAGGAGATATTGAATCCCCCATAGCCGTATAGCAGTGTAGGATTTTGTCCATCTTGCTCCCAATCGCGGCGATGCACCAGGAACATCGGTATTCGCGTTCCATCCTTACTGGTCACAAAGACCTGCTCCGTCTCATACGTTGAGGCATCAAAATCAATCTCCGGGGCGGTCAATTTCTCACTCTCGCCCTGCCGGAAATCATAACGGTACACCGTCGGAGGATAAAGGAACGAGTTGAAGCTATAAAACAGTTCGTCATCCTCCCGGTGCCCGTGTAGACTTAACAATGATCCCAATGTTGGCAGTGCAATCTCACCCAGGAAAGTTCCATCAAGCGCAAAACACTTGAGTTGATGGTGGGCGTCATGCAAATAGGAAGCCACAAACTCATCGTGAACCAACGTCACGGATTCCAGCGCATCTTCCGTTTCAGGGATCACGGTTCGCCGGTTTTCTCGCGCCGGATTTGCCACATCAATAACAATCACGTGCCCACGCGGAGCGTCCAGGTCCGTGCGGAAATAAAACTCGGTGCCGGTATTACCGATAAACGTATAGCCCGCTTCCAGGTCAGGAATGAGTTCCACCATCTCATCCTGTCCAAATGCCCGGTAAAAGAAACGGTTGCGGCGATCGGTACCCTGGGATACGTACAACAGGAAATACGCGCCGTCTTCGGTAACTTGCACATCATAACCCCACTCTTTGTGATCGGGGCGTTCATAGGTTAGAACATCCTCGGCTTGATCCGTATTTAGATCATGCAGATAAACTTGCTGATTATAGTTCGCGCCCGCATACGTCTGTCCATCCTCCGGAGCCGGATACCGCCCGTAGAAAAAGCCGTGATTATCGGGCAACCACGCGGCCAGGGAAAACTTACTCCATTCGATCACATCGGGCAAATCTTCCCCGGTCGCCACATTGCGCACCCGCCACGTTTTCCAATCCGATCCGCTCGCGCTGGTAGCATACGCCAACCACGCCCCATCCCAACTGACCACCGTCCCTGTCAAAGCAATGGTACCATCTTCTGAAAAAGTATTGGGATCGAGTAAGTTTCGTCCCTCCTCGTCCGGCGTATCCATCACGTAAAGTACATCCTGGTTCTGTAAACCGGTATTGCGGAATTGGAAATAACGCCCACCCTGTTTAAAAGGCGCGCTCACTTTTGGATAATCCCATAAGCCGGTCAATCGCTCACGAATAGCGTCGCGTGCCACCAGCGTGTCGAGATGTGCAAACGTCAGGGCATTTTGCGCTTCAATCCAGGCTCGCGTCTCCGGCGCATCAAGATCCTCCAACCACCGGTAAGGGTCCGGCACCCGCGTACCGTGAAAATCGTCCACCTGATCACAGCGTTGTGTTATTGGATAAATGATTTTGGTCATACTTACACCCCCTCTGAAAATAGCGAATAACGAATTACGGATTCAATTTTCATCCAACTGCTGGTGAACGCAACCGCGTTAATGGGTAATTCCCCTAAAATAGTTTCAGATCGCCAGCATCTTGCCGGTCTGCCGCCAAAATGGCGGCGTTTCAATATGGAAACTCCTTGTAGACTGCAGTATAGTATACATGAATGAGCCAAACTACAAAAGTAGCCGCGCTTTCCATAGCGCGTTGTCTGTAACTTCCAACATGAGGTATGGAAACCTCGGCTACCCTTCGCTTGGCAAATCCTCAAGTTGTGGCATACTTTCTTAGTTTGGGGGAAACGTAAAAAAGACAGCTATGGATACAATATACATTAAGCCCACCGATGACCGGTACACGGTACGTGAGGCATTGCGTCACACGACAGATACACAAATCCTGATCGTGCTGCCCTGGGATGCAGGACAGGGGTGGAACCGGTCCTTGAATTATGATCTACTGCTCCGCGAGGCGCAAGTTCGCAATCTCGAGGTTGTCTGGGTCATCGAAGATCCTCAATATCGTTCCCTAGCCCGTGAGTCGGGATTCCCTGTGTTCCATTCCATAGAAGCTGTTCAAGCTCACGTGGATACACATGAAACCCTGCCTTCTATACGACAGCAGCACCTTCCCAAACGGCCGCTGCGACCATTGTGGGCCGAGGCTCCCAGGGCGCCTCAACCGCCTATCCAACGCCGCCAACCCCTCTGGTTAATCCTGGTAGAGTTGGTATTTTTCTTCGCCATTGTCTTTGTCGTCGGAGGGACATTATTACTTACCTGGCCGTCGGCGCATATTGTCCTTGTTCCCAATGGCGTTATCTATCAACGAGTAGTTCCTGTCTCCGTGGATCCCACCCTGGAGACCGTCGATTTACAGCGTGGCCTCATTCCCTCAAAGCGCATCGGCGACGAATTCGAGAGTTATGCCGAGGTTCAAACCACAGGTCGCGGTTTTTCCTTTACCGGGCATGCGACCGGATGGGTACTTTTCACCAACCTGTTAGGACAAGATTACCAGGTACCAGAAAACACCATCGTGCGTACCACAGCAGGATCATACCCTGTACGATACCAAACCACTGTGGATGTCACCGTTCCCGCCTTTGGCTCGAAAGATGCGCCGGTTGAAGCCCTGGAAGAAGGCCCCCAGGGCAATGTAGAGGCATATCAGATTAACTTAGTTGAGGGAGTCGCGGGATTCGCGCTGCGTGTCACCAACCCCTACCCTATTGCCGGGGCCGAGAGCGCAACCGTTGCCACCGTCTCAGAAGAGGACCGCGACCGGGCATGGGACATTGCGGCCCAAAAAGTATTGGTTGAAGCCTACAATGGACTGCAAAGCGACGCCTACCTCGAACCAGGCGAGTTTTTGCCTCGCCAGACGATGGTCATCCAATCTGTCCCCAAGGCTGCATACACCAATCTGATCGGGGAAGAATCCGATACCCTGGGCATCACGCTACGATTACTGGTTACCGGGCAAAAAGTGAAGGCAGTGGATGTACAGGCAATTGCCTATCGGCAACTGGCACTGCAAATTCCTGAGGGGTACAGTCTCACCGATACCCGGTTTGAGTATGGCGAATCCGCGGAAGAAGATATCGGGCCGGGCATTTTCACTTTCTTTGTCAATGCGTATGGTTACGCTTCGGCCCAAATTGATGATGAAGAAGTCATTTCAATGCTTCAGGGAAAACCTCTGGAGGAAGCCACTGCGCTACTGGAAGAAACATTCCCTCTTGCTCGTCCCCCAGAAATTGCAATTACTCCAGAGTGGTTTCCATATATCCCCTTCCTTACCGTGCGCACCGAGGTTGAAATCGTGCCGGGCAAAGGGTGGTAGTTTCACTTTTCATCATCTCACTTCCTGGAAGCCAATTCTTTAACATTCGGTAAAATGGAGTAAAAAAAATAATGCGTTATCTAGCTTTAGATTTAGGTAACACTATCGGCGTCGCTGTAAGTACATCTGGAATGTTAGCTCGCCCGGTGGAAGTTTTCCCGCGTACCTCCCGCGTAGCGGATTTCCAATATATCGGCGCGCTTGTCATAAAATATGATGCAGAAGCCCTGATTATTGGCCTGCCACTCAATATGGATGGCAGTGAAGGCCAGCAAGCAGCCTGGGTGCGAGATTACAGCGCGGAGCTTGCCCAAACCCTCTCAATTCCCATTCATCTATGGGATGAACGACTCAGCACTGAGGATGCAGCCGGCATTATGCGCACTCAGGGTAAACTTCCAGACAAGAACTGGATTGATGCCGTCGCCGCTGCCGTGATTCTGCAAGGTTACCTGGATGCACAACAGAAACTTTAGCTACCATGCTTGACAATATACCAACCCATGTAATACTAAACTTATATGAACACGTTCACATATAATACTCAGCAGCAACAGCAGCCGAGCTTTATCCAAAGCCCCGGTTAATATTGCGTGGATTCATAGAAATCAAAGCCCCGCCAACCCAACCGGTTGGCGGGGCTTTTTATTTCTGGATCATCCCGAATTTCGAACAACACTGGAAAGATACGACTGACCGGGAAATTCTTTTAGATATCGTACAGAGAATGGAAGCAGAACCGGTCGCGCTAGGGATGAGTCCACATTTATTGGCAGTAGGAAGAAAAGCAGCGTGAAACGTAAGGCGGCAGATTGCGAGTTAGGAATTAAGAGTTAGGAATGAAGGGAATTCTCACGATTGGCGCGAATGTCACTGAGTAATGACGCATCACCTTTGACGTCTGACGCCATAAAGACATTACCGGAGGTATACGATGAACAACATAAGTGTAGAAACTGAATCCCTGGATTTTCTCCGGGCGGAGATACAAGCGGATCTGGAGAGCGGCCGTTATAATCAAGTACGGACGCGCTTTCCACCGGAGCCGAACGGGTATCTGCACATCGGGCATGCCAAAGTTGTGAGCATTGACTTTGGCATTGCCGAGGATTTTGGCGGGAAGTGTAACTTGCGCTTTGACGATACCAACCCGGCCAAAGAGAACGATGAATTTGTGCAGGCCATTATGGATGACATTCACTGGCTTGGTTACGATTGGGAAGACCGGCTATATTTTGCCTCAGATTACTTCGAGCAAACTTACGAATATGCCGAGCAACTGGTCAGACAAGGGCAGGCTTACGTGGATGACCTGAGCGCGGACGAAGTGCGCGAGTATCGCGGCACACTGACGGAACCGGGCACGGATAGTCCTTACCGCAACCGTTCAGTGGAAGAGAACCTGGATCTGCTGCGCCGGATGCGGGCAGGCGAATTCCCGGATGGGTCGCGGACACTGCGGGCGAAGATTGATATGGCCTCCCCCAATCTAAATATGCGCGATCCCATTATGTACCGTATTATGCACGTCCCGCACTACCGTCACGGTGATGCCTGGTGCATCTATCCGATGTACGACTGGGCACACGGCCTGGGGGATTCTATTGAAGGTGTCACCCATTCGCTGTGCGATGTAGGCTATAAAGATCACCGCCCACTCTATGATTGGTTTCTCGATCAATTGGATATCGATCATCCCCGGCAGATCGAGTTCGCACGCTACAACGTGACCTATATGGTGTTGAGTAAACGCCGGTTGCTGCAAATGGTACAAGAGGGGTACGTCAACGGCTGGGATGATCCCCGGATGCCCACAGTCTGTGGCCTGCGGCGGCGCGGCTACACACCGGAGGCCATCCGTGACTTCTGCGAGCGGATGGGAATGTCCAAGGCCAGTTGTGTGGCCGATATCGCCCTGCTGGAACACTGCATCCGTGAGGATTTAAACTTGCGTGCCCCACGCGCACTGGCGGTATTGCGTCCTCTCAAGGTCGTGATGGATAACTATCCTGAAGGGCAAGTGGAGTATTTTGACGTTGACAATCATCCCCTCAAGCCGGAATTGGGAACGCGCAAAGTGCCCTTTTCCCGCGAGGTCTACATCGAGCAAGAGGACTTTATGGAAGTGCCCCCGCGCAAGTATTATCGCCTATCGCCGGGCCGCGAGGTGCGGCTGATGAACGCCTATTACATCACCTGTACCCGCGTGGTAAAGGATACTGAAGGGAGTATACTCGAGATCCATTGTACTTACGATCCCGCGTCGCGGGGCGGCGATACCCTAGACGGGCGCAAGGTACGCGGGACGCTGCATTGGGTCTCGGCATCCCACGCGCTAGACGCTGAACTCCGGCTCTACGACCGGCTATTTACGCGCGAAAATCCTTACGATGTGGAGGAGGAAGAAACCTGGCTGGACAGCCTCAATCCCAACGCGCTGGAGGTCCTGATGGGGTGCAAAGTAGAGCCGGGGCTGGCGAAGACACAACCCGGCAATCACTACCAATTTATGCGCCAGGGCTACTTCTGCACCGACCCGGACAGCACCATAGGACACCCGGTTTTCAACCTGACCGTGCCCCTGCGGGATAGTTGGGCAAAGGTACAAAATAAAACATAAAACGTAAAAAAACGGTAACCGTTTAGTTTTGTGAGCGATTACCGTTTTCTGTCACCTGCTCCAGACAGAAACGCGGGGTTGAGGGTGTTTTTTCGTTGGCGGGCTACGCCCGCCAACGAAAAAACACCCCTTTCCTGCGGCTTATGAAGGTTAAGAAAATAATCCGGTAATGGCGCACTGCGGTCAGCGCCCGGCGGTCAACCGCCAGGCTACAGG
>JAFGFI010000466.1 GCA_016931185.1 Anaerolineae bacterium | reverse complement strand
AGAACGTGGCGGCCTCATCATTGTACAAGATCCGGAAACAGCCGAAGTCGCCTACATGCCCCAAGCTGCTATGGCAGCTATTGCCGCAGATTATGTGCTTGCCCTGTCCGAAATTGGACGCGTATTGCTAGAGTTTAGATAATAAATTTTATTATGGAAACGTCACAATTCGCAACTTTATACACGGAAGAAATGAAGCATAAACCTGTACAACATAAAGCCAATATTCTCATTGTGGACGATGACCCGCAGAATCTCTTTTCACTAGAGAAATTACTGCGGAAACTCGATGTCAATGTCGTGCAAACAACATCCGGGGTTGGGGCACTAGAGTTGACCCTGGAACAAGAATTTTGTATGGCTATTGTGGATGTTCAAATGCCAGAAATGGACGGCTATGAATTAGTAGAATTGTTGCGCGCCAACGAGGATACAGCTAATATGCCCGTCATCTTCGTCAGTGCTATTCATTCTGATGAATATCACCATCGTAAAGGTTACGCCGCCGGCACAGTGGACTTCCTGAGTAACCCTTATTCCCCGGAAATTTTGCTCAACAAAGTAAAAGTTTTTCTCGATCTCTATGAACAACAGTACAGACTGCAAGACCTGACCGCGCAGCTTAACACAGCTCATACCACGCTTTCCAAACGCACATTACAACTGGAGGCCAGTCGTCAGGTGACCCAACAAGTCATATCTATTCTTGACATTAACCTTCTGTTATTCAATGTTGCAAATCTCATTCAATCTCAATTCGATTACTACTTTGTGAGCATTTGGTTGATTGAGGATACTTCTGACGCTCCTATTATTTTACAAGCGGCTTCCGGACGTACTGAGAAACAAATATTGCCCCCCGGATATAACCTCTCTCAGGCACGTCCTCACGGTATCATTTCGGACGTATGTCATAGTGGTCGCCCCTATCGCGCCAACGATACTCACAGTGATCCTCGCTATCAGCGACTTGAGGCGCTACCCGATACACGGTCGGAATTGACCCTCCCTTTGTGCGTCGGAGCTAATACGCTAGGGGCTTTGGATATTCAAAGCGAACTTCCCGGAGCTTTTACCGATGAGGACATCCTCATACTGCAGAGCCTGGCCGACCAAATTGCCATAGCCATTCGCAATGCCCGATTATATGCGCGGATTACGCAATTTAATGAGGACCTGGAAAACAGAGTTGAGGAACGTACTGCAAAATTAGAAGAAGCATACCGGCAACTTGAACTCCTGGACCGTAAAAAATCTGACTTTGTTCAAGTTATCTCTCATGAGTTACGCACGCCGCTGACATTGATTAAAGGCTATAGCCAGATCCTTCTTCGAGATCCAGCAATTAAAGCGGATGAGTCTCATCACTTACAGATCTCTGGCATTATCACCGGGGCACGTCGCTTGCAAGAACTCGTGGACAGCATGCTTGACATCGTCAAAATTGACAATCAAACCCTCGCACTTTGTCCTAGAGAAGTTTCCTTATCGTCACTTATGAAGGCGTTAATAAACACATTGAAAGATCCCTTAACAGAAAGAAACTTAGCCCTTAGTACAGAAAACCTGGAAGCGTTGCCAACCATCGAAGCTGATTCTGATGCACTGACGAAATTGTTTGAACATCTACTTGTCAATGCGATGAAGTATACACCTGACGGGGGAAAAATTAACATTTCTGGAGAGACCTTAGCAATTCAAATCAACGGACAATCCCAACATTTTATTAAAATCATTATCAGTGATAGCGGCATCGGGATCGCCCCGGAGTTCCAGGAATTGATCTTCACTAAATTCTATCAGTTAGGTGAAGTAGCTTATCATTCCACCGGAAAAACCAAATTCAAGGGCGGAGGACCGGGCTTGGGATTGGCAATTGCGCGCGGGATCGCCAAGGCCCATGGCGGGCAAATATGGGCCGAAAGCCCCGGTTATGATGAAGAAAAATATCCTGGCAGTAAATTTCACGTGGTGTTGCCGGTGACCCTGGAAAAGATAGTGAGTTATTAACACTCGCGGCCACATTTTGTGTAGGAAATGATCTTCCCAGAAGCCTGCATAGGGCCGAAAAACTGACTTCGGGAAAGGTTCGTCCTAACAAATCCGTGGCAATTGCGCACCCGTCAACATCTGTACAACGCGACGCGCGCCATAAGGAGTGCTAAGTATTACCCGTCCGGGATGCGACGCCGTTACCTGACCTATGATGGCCCCATTGCAGCCTAAAGGATGCGCGCGCAGCACCGCCAACACACGGCCCGCAACCCCCGGATCCACAGCAATCACCACTTTTCCTTCATTTGCAGCATACAGGGGATCAAGTCCTAACAACTCACAAGCAGCGCGGACATCCTCACGTACAGGCACCGCCGTCTCCTCAATTTCAATACCGGTGGTATCCCCCACCCACTCATTGAGTACGGTTGCCAGCCCGCCACGTGTCGCATCGCGCATACAGCGCACCGCGTCTGATGGAACTGCGGCTAATACCTCGGCGATCAGACCGTTCAATGGTGCGCAATCACTCTCCAACGCCGCGCCAAATCCTAATCCTTCACGTTGCAACATCACGGCGATGCCATGATCCCCTACCGTGCCATTGACTAATATCACATCTCCGGGACGCAGCAAAGCGGGACTCAACATCAATTCCTGGGGAACGATCCCCACCCCTGCTGTATTGATAAACAGGCTATCCGCCGCGCCATGATTGACCACTTTTGTATCCCCGCTGACAATCTGTACGCCTGCGGCGCGCGCCGTCGCCGCCATTGAAATCACCACACGTTCCAATGTCTCCAGCGACAGCCCTTCCTCCAGGATAAAGCCTGCCGTAAGATACTGCGGCGTTGCGCCAGCGACCGCCAGATCGTTCACCGTACCACACACTGCCAGCTTGCCGATGTCACCACCGGGGAAGAAAAGCGGCTGCACCACATACGAATCCGTCGTCAACGCAAGTCGTCCGGGGGGCAATGTCTCCAATACCGCCGCATCTCCCATCTCATCCAACACCGAATTGTCAAAATGCCGCGCAAACAGATCGCGGGTCAGCTCGTGGCTTAACACACCGCCGCTGCCGTGGGCCAACAATATGATGTCATTCACAACTCAACTATCTCCTCTTTCATCTCAATTTTCTTCTCATCGTCGGTCTCAATCTCGACATAAATCTCGCTGACGGATTGGGGTTCACTAAGCGAGATTAAGATTTTTACCCAATCACTGAGGCATTCTCCATATCCAGCAAGTAAATCTTCCGCTCCCCCTCGTGAATCGTATCCACCGTCAACAACGTCCCATCTGCCGACCAGCGGGGGTGCAGATCGCAACGTATATCGCCCACCGCCCCCGGTGTCTGGTGGCGGAAGCGACCTAGCTCAACCCAATCGCCCGTACTTACATCTACCAACGCGAGTCGCTGGATGCCCTCGCGGTCAGGATATGTATCTGCGACAAGCCACTCGCCGTCCGGCGAGAAGTTGAGATGGCCTGCCGGGCCCATCCCCCTGGAAATCCGTTGCGCTTGGAAGGGGTAATGTGTTTCGTCAAAAACGATGTACTCACTGCCATGTTCATGAGAACCCCAGTTGGCATCCACCAGGATCTCTCCCGGCGTGCGTCCCCAGATTTGATGCGAGATCGCCCCGCGCCAATATAAATCGGAAAGACTACACCGTAGATCACTACCATCAAGCCGCATCGTGTACATAAAAGTGCGCCAGGGCTTAGGCTGGTCTATAGCGGGCGAATAGCGAAACAACACCATGACCCGGCCGGCATCGCAGTTGAAGATGGTGTGATTGAGCCACATATAGACGTACTCACCATTGTCCCGCACCAGATCATAGGAGAACGGATGGCGCGCGATCAATTGACGATAGCTGGCGATGAGGCGTGTTTCCTTCGTGTGCATGTCCACAATGAACAGGCCATCGTTATCCAGGTCAGGAACAGAATGTTCAGCCGGAAGCGGTGCCAGGGCATAGGAATAGCCACGCCGGGGAATACGACCAAAGTTAAGCGTTGCTCCCCAACGGCCATCGCTAGAAATAGCATAGATGGGCACGTCATAGTGCCCTACATCACCCTTGTCCAGGCTGTAGATACGGGCAATGGGTTTCCACGCACTTCCATCCTCTACAAAATCATTGTAGATAAACGTGTGTGGGCGATGGCGCAGCCACAACGTCATTGCCCCCTGTTGGTGACACCAGGCCGACGTCTCCCCAATCTTGTGGAAGCAGCGTTCCTCGCGGGTAACGTAGCCCACGCCGGCAAGTTCGCCCGGCGCGGGCAAGCGCGTCTGCTGCGGAATATGCAGCGCGAGATGATACTGGTTACCGGCGTCCCAGGCACAGCGATCATAATAGCCAAAGGTGTAGTTCCCGGCCTCCGGCGTCAGGTTGACCCAGGGAAAAGATGAATCTATCATCAACTATTCCTTTTGCATGGGCAAATTTGCGCCACAGTAGGAACAATCCGCAGATTGAGATCCTGTCCATTTCACCTCATCCCCCCGGATGGGCGCGCCACATTTGGGACAAGAGGAAGGTAATAGTTCCAGGCGATGTTCCGGCATAGGGGGCACTGCCGGGGAAGGCGCTGGCGTGGGGACTTCATCCGCTGTGGGAGCAGTATCCTCAAAGGCCTGGGGTGCAAATTGCATCAACAAAGCTTCGATGAGAACGCTAATCGCCACCAACACCAAGATACCCGGCCACCACCATCCCTGCCAAGCTAAAATCGCCAACCCAATCAACCATACCGCAGTATGTAAATTACGCCACGGTCCTACCAATTGCTTTTCACGTTTCTGTTTACCCATCATACCCCTCCTGTGTTACAAAATGCTGCCCATCGTGTTTGCAGATGGAAATGATAATTGTAATTGATGTTTCCGTTCCTGAGTTCTCCCTTGAAAATAGCGAATAGCGAATTACGAATTACGGATTGAATTTTCATCTCACCGCTGGTGAACGCACAGCGTTAATGAGTAACTCCTCTGTGACCGACATTCTTCGCCACCCGCAGTTCATATAATGATCTTGTTCCAATCCATACTGCCCAAGTTTCGCATAGATTTTATAATGGACTACAAAAGTCTCAGCAGGCATTACTCGTAAGACTTTTGTAGTCCGGGTACAAACACAGGCTTTGCTTGCCCACAAATTTACCGCCTGAACTTCGGCAATTGTGACATCGTCTTCCTGATAGCATTGACCAAACCTTTGGCTTTCGACTGCCGGGCGAGGGTGAGCGCCTTGTTGAGGTATAATTTGGCCTTCTGCCGGTTTCCCTGACGGGCTGCCAGGATCGCGAGGTTCTGGATGGTGCGCGCCTGCCCCTCTACATCGTCTAACGCCTCTCGCAGAGCCAGGGCCTCTTCGTAAACCTCGGTGGCCTTATCCCGATCTCCCAGGCCATCATGCGCGGCAGCGATGTTGTTAAGGAGCGTCGCTAACTCGGCTTTGTCCTCACCGCCCGTAAAGATTTGCCGCGCAGGTTCCAACACGGCCAATGCTTCAGCCCACGCCTTGCGCGCCAGGTGTACGCTGGCAATGTTGTTTAATGTTTCAGCTTGCCCGGCTTTGTCCTCTGCGGTTTCCATCAGAGCCAATACCTGCCGGTAAAGTCCCAGCGCGGGTTCCCATTTGTCTTTCGCCAGATACGCGCGGGCCTGTTGATTGAGGTCCGCCGCTTGTTGTTTGTATTCCGGTTCTGTCGTGCCTTCTGTAAGTGTCAGTTCTTCTTCGGTCATTATTCTCTCTCCTTAGAAAATTGCAAATTGGCAAATCGCAAATTGTAAAAACTCTTAAAAACCTAGTGTTTCTTCAAGTTATGAATGACGGGTAAGCCGCTGACGGCGCTAGCGGTCTAAAGGCCGCAAAAAGTTGTTGAAGGTATTTTTTCGTTTTCGGGCTACGCCCGAAAACGAAAAAATACCTACTTTTCCTGGCGGATTTAGCCGCCCTATCCAGTTAGAGGACAATAGTTGCGTGATCGCCACCCGTCATTTATAACTTGAAAGAGTACTGGTTTCTTCTTAAATGTTCATCCAGCCGTTAATGTGTAATTCCCCTATGATTTCACTGCTGTTATTAAAAAAAATGGGAGATGCACAATCTGCCCCCAGCTCTCATTCTTCAAATTTGCCTGGTATTCTATTTTTTCCAGTTCTCTACGCTCTGTTTCGGTGAGGAGCAAGTCGCGCAGCAGTGCAAAACGTAAGGGATCAGGCGGG
This sequence comes from Anaerolineae bacterium, assembly GCA_016931185.1. Classification (GTDB taxonomy): domain Bacteria; phylum Chloroflexota; class Anaerolineae; order B4-G1; family SLSP01; genus JAFGFI01. The sequence continues at coordinate 12,346 of JAFGFI010000466.1, read as the reverse complement.
TATAGGGTTTCAAATAGAGCGACTTGCACCTCAAACCCCTGCGCTGTCAATATACCCGGCAAGTAACGACCGATGGTGGGAAGCGCGCCCGCGCGGTTCAGCGCCGTTATCCAGAGGTCGCGTGTGGCGATTTCCGGCGGATGTTCGATCATACCCCCATAATCCGGTTCCAAAGCGACAAAGACACCACCGGGTACAAGCACGCGCCATACTTCGGCGATGACGGCTTCCACAGGGTGTACCCAGAGTAATGTAAGCTGGCAGAAGACCAAGTCAAACCGGCCATCTGCAAAGGGCAAATCGCGCGCATCACCCCCCACACGTCCGGCCCCGGCAAATGTACCCTCTCGCAGCGCCGTTACCGCCTGATCCAGCGCGATTACCGATCCACCCGCGCGCCGCACCAGTTCCGGCGTCACTGCACCATAGCCCGCGCCTAAGTCCAACACCCGCCGCCGCCGCGCGATTCCCACACGCCGCAGCACCCGTCCTCGCGCTGCCTCTAACCAAGCCGACTGCCGTTCCAATAGTCCATCAATTCTCAATTCACTCTGTCACCTGTCACCCTTGCACCTCCGCTCCCTTGCCCTATCTTCCTCCTCCCGCGCAGGCGCAGGCACAGGCACAACCGGCGCAGGCGCAGGCACAGCCACCACTGCCACCCTTGCCGCCGCTGCTGGAAGAAGATTTTGCCAGTGCTTCAAAAATATCTCCTGTGACCTTGTCCACGCCACTTAAATCCACAATCCCCCCACCGGCTGCGGGGAGCTTCATGGAACCGGGAAGAATGGAGGCCGCCATGCCGCCCATCGTTGTCTCGGCCCACCCGGCAAACGAAGCGGCTACATCACCAAAACTCGTGCGCCCGCCAACCGAGGGGCGACCTTCACCCTTCGAACCGCTGAATAGTTGTCCCCCGCCGGAAGGTACCGGATGCGCGCGGCGCGCCCACATCGGCCAATAATGGTAGCCCCCGTGCGTAAAGACGGTGGGATAGTCCTCATTCATTATCACCCACGGCATATACTTATCCAGATATTGCTCGCGGGCCTCAATCTCGCCTAACGATGATGCCTGTTGCATCGCCCGGTCAATCACGCGGTGATAGTAGTCCTGTGTATCCGAAAGGTCAAAGCCCTTCATGCGTCCTACCGTAGCCTTGATAAGCGTTTCCATCGGGCGCGTGAAATCAATATCGCGCAGTGGCTTATTGGGATGCGATCCTATCGTATCCAAGAAGTGGTCTTCGTAGGTATGTACCACCGTACCCTTGCTTTGCGCCACGGTGCGCCGGAAGTTACGCCGTTCTTTGAGGGTTTTGAGATTAGCTTGATCCTGCGTGCGGTAGGCATCGGCCACTTTGACCGTCAGCGGATCATCATTTTCATGTTCCAAAATTCCTTTTTCCAGCAACCCAAAGATCACCAGGAGCAATACTTTATTCATCGGCATTTCCAGTAGGACCGCCGCTTCAGGGGCCGTCAACCCGCGCTTGATGCCCCCGCCCTCCACCTGCGCAATAGGGGGCAAATAGGTTTTACGCTGCTTTTTCAGGTTTTGCTCATTCACCACCAATAATACCCCCAGGAAAGGGAGAAATAACAGATGCAAAATTGGGCTGAGCAGAAAGAGGAAAACCATTCCCGCAGTCAAGATCACAAAAACCGTGAACCCTGTGCCGCCAGAGAAACGGAAGAAGAGGAAGGCAAACCCGATCACGGCTATTGCGCCCAAGATGAAACGCACCCCAGGATTATCTTCCATAAACTTATTCACCAGGTCAATCAACGACATCTTGATCACCCGTTCCATTCCCCGTTGCGGGAAGGAAACGCCGACCAGGTAAGCCTTCGTAGCCGTCACATTTTCCCAACGCCAGATCGCGGCCACGTTGCCCTGGTAGAGAGCTTTGTCGGTGAAGGGTGTTTTCTGATACAGCACCTCATCCGGTTGGATGCCCTCCAACATATGGATGGCAATCCATATATTCCCGCTGCCCCGGACAAATTCACTATCAAACCAGGTCGGTGTGATCTGCAATGAGGCATTTTCCTTATTGGTGGTGTCCTGATACACCATATCCGGCATTGTAAACTCAAAGTGCAATGTACCCTGCGTGCCGTATTGGATGGATTGCTCTTCCAGATGAATTTCAACGCCGGGCTTGACGTATTCCGACGGGTAAATGCCCGTCAGGTTAACACCATTGATGCTGGCGCGCATTGTGTCAATGTCATACTTGGCGTGGGGCATCCCGATGTCCACGATGTCAATTGTCTGCCCCCGATTATCAAAAGTGATATCATAGACAATCTTCGCCGAAGCATCGGGTTGGACGTAAACTTGCATTTTGAGGTCGGGCACGCCAAAGTTATAACTCTGCGCCAACACCGGTCCGCCAATCGAAACCAGCAGCAAACAAAGCACACCCAAAGCGACCATACGAAAGAATTTCATCTTCTTCACTTTTAACTCCTAATTCCTAACTCTTAACTCTTCACTTCCTCGCCCACCCCGAGGGTTCGCGGGGACAATCTGCCGCGCAGATGGTGAGGCCGGGACAGACATCACAACGGGTTGGAGACTCCACCCGCTCGCGGTAGATACGAAATATTTCATTGTTCCAAATGCGTTCCCACGGGTCGTGGAGCAGATTGCCGGCAGATTGATAGGGGCCACGGGGAGGGATCACATCCCCGGTTGGCTCAACGCGCACGGCAACGTCGCCTGCACAGCGCGGGCCTTGCTGCACCTGAGCTGCCAGAGCATACACCGGGTCACGCTCTACAGGCGGATTCCACATAAAGCGCGCGGAAAACTCGTGAGCAGCTTCTTCCACCATCGTCGCCACCTGTGGCATCCCTCCCGCACGCAACGTATCATCGCTGCTCCCAGAATGGCCCCCATTCTGGCCCCCATCCTGGGCTTCATCTTGGGCCACATAGGCTACAAAAGAAAGATTATCGGCTCCCATTTCCATTAACGCGGCGATGGTATCATCCAGTTCACCAACGGTGGCGGTGGTTAGGGGCACTTCGGCGACAGCACACACCTCGTTGGTTTCCAGCCAGGCGAACAGGTCGACCGCCGCCGCGTGATCGCCCGCTCCGAACAGTGCATCGTGAACGGCAGCGTCGGCGGAAGCATAGGGCAATGTAAGATGATCAAGTCCCGCCTGGACCAACGCGGCCAACAGATCCTCTTCTTGCACGTCACCGGCCCGCGCGCGCGCGCCGGCAATCATACCCAAATCTTCGGCTCGTTCCACGGCGCGAATCAAATGCGCGGGATCGGCATTTGCCGGGACCAGGAATGTCGCGTGCGGGATACCGGCCTCCCACAGCTTATCAATGAGCGGGGTCAGCACGCTTGGAGCTGCCAATGGCAAGGATGCCTGTAAGGGCGCGATAAGTTGTGCTTCGTAGGGGGAAATTGCGGCATCTTCGAGATTGAAAATAGGGTATGTATCGCCCGGCGCAATGATCTGCGCGATCAGAGCTTTAACGCGCTGGATGTCAGCCTGCATCACGTCTTCCGTCGCCCCTCGGAATCGATCCGTCAAGGATTTCAGCACCGTGCCCTCATCCTTTCCTTCCAGCAGTCCCTTCACGATCACGACACCGGAAGGAGTTAGTTGTGCCGCCGCCATCGCATTCGCCAGGAGCATTCCGCTGCCGTCTCGCTCCACCCTCAGATGAAAGCGTGTATACATCCCATCCGCCTCCTGTAATGCGTGATGGAGGCCCGGCGTGACTTGCGCCGCCATTCCAGGTCGCCGGATCGAGAATAAACGTTTAAGCCAGTCTGTAAAAGCCATAGGTTACCTCCTACCATCTCTAAGTTTTGTAAGATCAATTCCCCAAACGCCATTTAATTAAAGTACGCACCTTATTCACCGGCAGTTGCTATTGCCATTATTATCTGCAACACAAGCGTCATGATGGATAATATAATCCCGAAAAGCGCCAGAAGTCGCTGGTGTTGGGTGCGCCGTCCCATAACACCCAAGACAATACCGGCCAATGGGAATGGCAGATTACAGAAGGGAATGACGAATGTTGAGAGCAAACCGAATAGGCCCAAGATGAAGGCAACCACAGAAAACCATTTGTGCCTCCCCTTCGTGTCAGCGGCGGTTTCTATAGCCGTTTCTTCTGTGCTGGTGTCCGGTATCGTAGCCCGCGGTGTATCAGATTTCGGCATTATCTTCGTCCCCGTCGGCGCCACCTGAGCCGTCATCATGCCGGCGACCGGGGATAAGTCTGTCTCCCCACGCAGGGCCAGTGACATCTCCCGCGCGCTCTGGAAACGCTGAATGGGGCGCAATTCGAGGGCCTGCAATAACACCGCTTCGGTTCGTTCCGTAACCGTAGGGATCAATGCCCGTACCGGCAACAATGCCTCCGGGTTCACCACGCGCCGGGTCGCCGTCGGGGGAGCCTGTCCCGCGAGTGCGTGATAGAGCGTCGCCCCCAGGCTGTAAATGTCGCTGCGCGCGTCCGTATGCCCGGCCTCTGCATCGTATTGCTCCGGCGGCGCGTATTCCGGTGTGCCCATTCCCCGCATCACAGTCTTGGTCCGCGGGTCGTAAGGATCCCACAGTTTGACCAGGCCAAAGTCCACCAAAATCGCCCGCCCGTCAGGATGAATGATGATATTGTGCGGCTTGATATCCCGGTGGATGATACCCTGCCCGTGACAGTAAGCCAGCGCGTCGAGTAACTGGTGCGCCCATTGCAATACCAGACTTTCCGGCAATGCCCCCGCGCGCACAATGCGCTCTGCCATGCTCTCCCCATCGACCTTTTCCATCACCAGGTAAGCATTCCCCCCTTCCTCGAAGGAATCTATCACGTGTACCAGGTGATGATGGCTGAGACGCGCGAGGATCACGGCTTCGCGCTTGAACTGCGCGCGCATATCGTCCAGGAATTTAGGCGCCAATCCCGGTTGGGGGATCATCTCCTTGATCGCGACCGGCATCTCCAATCCCTGGTGATAGGCCTCATAAACAGCTCCCATCCCACCCTGTCCAAGAATCCGCAAAATACGATACCGATCTTGTTGTAAAAGCGTTCCTTCTTGCAGCATAGTGTTTTCAATCCTTCAATAACAAATAGTGAATTGCGAATTACGTTTTACGTCTTCCACATCCCCCTTCACGCCTCACGTCGTGTGTCTCGCGTTCCAGACGACAGCCCCCGCCGCACATGGCCAGATCGGGACATTCCCAACACATTTCCGGCAAGCCTGCCGCCAGTGGATTAGATTCCCGCTCGCGGAAACTGAGGAAAAGGGGACTGTTCCAGATGGACTCCCACGGATCGGTGAGTAGATTCCCGGCAACGACGTAGTAAGATTGACAGGGCAATACATCCCCGTTCGGCTCGACGCACATCGAATATTCCGCCGCGTTACACCGCTTGGGGGATAATCCCAATTCCAGGGGCGAAAGGCGGCAATAGTCGGTTACCGTGTACCACAGAAAACGCATCTCCAATGATACCGCGCGATCGCGTACTGCCACCAGCGTCGCCGCCATCTCTTCTGCCGGGATAGCGTCCGGAGCAGCAATCCCCCCACCGGCATAAATCATCCCGTTCATCGCAAACGTGCGCAGCCCTAACTCATAAAGAAAATCCACAATCTCCAAAACATGGTCCTGGTTGCAGCGCGTAAGCGTCGTGTTGGTGATGGTATGCACACCGCTTGCCAGTGCATTTTGGATACCCTGCACGGTCTGTGCAAACGCCGTCCCGCGCGTGGAATCAGAGCGGATGGCATCCACTCCCACCATCGTGTTGTGAACCTCGGTCCGCGAAGATTCCAGCGTAATCTGCACATGATTCAGGCCGGCATCTGCGATGGCCGCCATCTTATCCTGGTGCGCGAGCAACCGCCCGTTGGTATTCATGCCCACAATATGACCGTTGCTGTCGGCATGGCGAATGATGGCGGCCAAATCGGGATGCAGCGTTGGCTCTCCACCGGTCAGAATCAAATGCGGTACACCGATCCCGGTCAATGTATCCACGACGCGCCGCCATTCCGGCAGTGACACCGATGCCATCCCTATATGATCGGGGGCGTTATAGCAGTGCGGGCAGGCATTGTTACACCGGTACGTCAGTGCAATATCCGCTTTGTAGGGCGCGTGAACCGGGGTGCCAAAAACCGGCGTGAATTCCAGCATGGGCACAACGGCACAGACCGGGCACGCTTCTCCATGTTCGCGCAGGCGATTGACCATCTCATAGATCTGCGTGAGTTCGCCGATGAGTTGCGGCGCGCTCACCCCTGAAAAACGGCGCAATAATCCCGCTTGTGCTTGTGGCAATGGCACCCCGTCCAACGCCAGCTTTGCCATCTCTGCCGCCGTCGCGTTGAGGTGGATGACGTCGGTGACATCGACGAACAACACCCCTGTGTGATCCGCATCAATGCGCAAGTGCAGCCGCCGCTGCCCACCATTGAGCGCGACAGGATAAGTGTATAACCCCGGCGTGGGCAGGGGCAACAGGGGCGAAAACAGAGATTGCACTCTGTAACGCGCATTATCCCACCAAGAAATGTGTGACATTGTCTGTTTGAAATTTAAAATCTTTGTGCCCTCTGTGCCTCTGTGGTAAAAAAACAGATTATTTCAGGTGAGCCACTCTTCTACTGAACTATAAAAGATCCCTCGCCTACCACTTCGGTGCTTCCTCAATCTGATATGAGGCTCCACAGTAGGGACATTCCACAAAAATGGCGCCGGCCTTGACTTCCATATTATCCTTGCTCAATGCGCCTCCGCAGGACTGGCATTTCATTTGCTCCAGCGCAACGTCGCCGGTCAAATCTATCTTCTGGACGTGCGTAATTTCCTTCTTCTCCGGCTGCACACGGGTCAGATAAATAAGCACACCCGCCCCCCCCATCAGCACGATACCGACGATCAAGCGCATCACGACACCCTGCGCCCCCACGACAAACATAACACCGAAGAAGCCCAACAACGCTGCGAGAATATAGGTTACAATTCGCATAAAATCCTCCCTTGAAAATCGAAAATTAGCAAATTTAAAATTGACAAATTATCCCCTCGATGATGGTGCAATGCACTTTCTGAAGTGCAATGCACCTGTTTTCACCCCACCGTTAGCGGCAGTCTAAAGGGAGGTATTTTTGCGGGTGGGATCCCACCCGCAAAAATACTCCTTTACGCCTCAGCCTTTAGGCCTTAACTTTTCATCTCATATACTTGCAGTATATCCTAACTCTGGATAGTTGACAAAAGCTCCCCTCACGCTAGAATGGCGTTCGATGCTTTTATCATCACAGAACAATCAATATACAAAACGAGACCGTCTCAGTATTCTGTTGGCGGTTACGCTATCCAGCGCAGCCCTGTTTCGCTTCGTTGAGCTGCCAACCTTTACCTGGGGGATTCGAAAAATCTTCGGTTCTCCCTTGAATATTTCCCTGGGCGGAGACTGGTTGCTGGTACTCCTGATGATGGGACTGGTCGCTACCGGCACCCTATCCCTGATGCAGGGCCATCCCCTACGCGCGGCGCAGGAACGCTTGCTGATCTTCTCCCTGATTACGCCTACGCTCGGTACACTGCTTGTTTCCCTACTTTTGGTCCGCGCCACCCTGTGGCCGGTCTGGTTAGGCACATTACTGGGTGGTGGCATCGTCATAGGCGTGCTGATCCACCTGAATTACCAGGCATTTTCGCCTGAGGGAGAAGGTTACGCCAGCGCGCGCACCATCCTTAATATTATAGACTATTTAATTGGATTTACCCTATTCAGCCTAGTTTTCAGTGGACAGGTGCGCACGTTGATCAGTGGCCCGATATTGTTACTGCTCACTGCGTTCCTCTCGCTGGATTTGTTGAGCGCCAGTGGCGCCTCATCAAGTAAGGTATTGCTATTTGGAGGCATCATCGCTTTATTAGAGGGTGAATTAGCCTGGATCCTGGGATATTGGCCTATCTCATCCTGGTCTATGGCGACAATACTGACCCTGGGTCTCTACTTATGGAGCGGTATTTGTTACCAATATCTCTTGGGGCGGTTAACCCGCAAAATTGTATGGGAATTTGCCACCGTTGCATTGCTTATGTTTATCCTGGTCATTATCATCCGCCCTTAGATTTTCCCGACGCCAGAACCTTCTTAGAAGCGAAATATTCACTATGATAGAACAATATGACATTGAAACAAGATACTTATAAGGTTTGTAGGAATGACCTCAGGCGTCCCGCCGCGCTATACCGCTAAAAAGGTTATGATAAACTCAAGTTGTTTTTGGAGAAGTTTCTAAGAGCGGGATTCACCGTTAATGGATAAAAACAGGTGTAAGGCACTTCAGAAAGTGTAACGCACTTCAGAAAGTGTAAGGCACTTCAGAAAGTGTAAGGCACTTCAGAAAGTGTAACGCACTTCAGAAAGTGTAACGCACTTCAGAAAGTGTAACGCACTTCAGAAAGTGTAACGCACTTCAGAAAGTGTAATGCACTTCTTTACGAGGAGATATCATGAATGAGTACAACACAGATTTACGATTCCAGGGAACTGAAATGTTAAAAGAAAAACTCCCCCCCCGCCTGGCCCGGCTTGAAGATCTGGCTTATAATTTTTGGTGGTCGTGGCACCGGGCCTCGCGCGATCTGTTCAAGCAACTGGATCGCACTTTATGGACCACCACACACCATAACCCGGTGCGCATCCTGCTAGAAGTCCCCCAGGAACGACTGGATTACCTGGCAAAGGATCCTATCTTCCTCCGTGATTATGACGCAGTCCTGATGGACATGGATAAGGATATCCTTAATAACGGGCATTGGTACGCCCGTACTTATCCTGACTTGAAATCACACACCATTGCCTATTTTTCTGCTGAATTTGGCATGCACACTTCCCTGCCCATTTACTCAGGTGGCCTGGGTGTGCTGTCGGGCGATACCTCTAAGGAGGCCAGCGATTTAGGGCTGCCTTTTGTCGGGGTCGGATTTCTCTACCAGCAGGGATACTTTCGCCAACGCCTTGATCATAGTGGCTGGCAAGAGGCTATTTATCCGCCACTGAACGAAAGCGAGGTTGCGCTACGTCCTGTACTCTGCGATGACCGGACATGTAGCACCATCTGCTTGCACGTTGGAGACCGTGACCTCTATCTTCAGATTTGGGAAGTCCACGTGGGACGCACCCGGATCTATTTGATGGATGCCGATGTCGAGCAAAATGCCCCCTGGGATCGAGAACTTACGGCCCGGCTGTATGGTGGGGATCAGGAAATGCGCATCCAACAGGAGATTTTACTGGGCATCGGAGGCGTTCACATTCTACGCTCCCTGAACATTGACCCCCAAATTTGGCATCTTAACGAGGGCCATTCTGCCTTTATGGTCCTGGAACGACTCCGCGAGTACGTCGCTGCCGGGCTAAGCCTGGATGAAGCCAAGCAGCGGGTGCGCGCCAGCACTATCTTTACCACCCATACACCTGTTCCTGCCGGCCACGATGCTTTCCCCTTTGGTCTAATGGAAAAATACTTCAACACTTTCTGGCCACAATTGGACATGAGCCGCGAGGATTTCTTATCTCTCGGTAGTCATCCTACCTATTATGGCGAGGCGTTCAATATGACCAAATTGGCCCTGCTGCTTTCTGGTTATACCAACGGCGTGAGTATGCTTCATGGAGAAGTATCGCGCAAAATGTGGCACAGCCTGTGGCCCGAACTGCCTGAAACCGATGTCCCTATCGGGCACGTTACCAACGGTGTTCACCTACCTTCCTGGACCGGTGATAACCTTCACCGGCTATACCGGCACTCCATCAGCCCCGATTGGATGGAAAATCAAGATGATCCCCTGATATGGGCGCGGATTGAGGATGTCCCTGACGAAGTGTTATGGGATGCCCACACGCACCTCAAACGCAAGATGTTCTCCATTATCCGCGAGCGCGCCCGCGATGATCGCATCAGCCGGGCCATGCCTCCTGAGCAACTCCTGGCATCGGGCATTTTCCTCGATCCTGACGCATTGGTCATCGGCTTCGCGCGGCGTTTTGCTACTTATAAACGTGCCGGCCTGATCTTCCGCGATATAGAACGGCTATTCCGGTTACTCCATGACCGCTACCGTCCCGTGCAATTTGTCTTCGCGGGCAAAGCCCATCCTGCAGACGATCCCGGTAAACTTCTACTCCAGGAAATCTACAACTGGGCGCGGAACCCGGCAGTAGGTGGCCGGATCGCCTTCGTAGAGGATTATGATATGCACGTGTCGCGCTATCTGGTACAGGGCGTGGATGTCTGGCTGAATACGCCACGTAAACCGATGGAGGCCAGCGGCACCAGTGGGATGAAGGCCGCGTTTAACGGCGTGCTTAATCTGAGTATCCCGGATGGCTGGTGGGCGGAAGCCTGCAATGGGCGCAACGGATGGATGATTGATGCCGGTGTATTCTACGATGACCCGAACCAACAGGACGACGCCGATGCCGGCGCGCTCTACCGTCTGTTGGAAGAACAGGTCATTCCCCTCTTCTACCAACGCGATCAGGACAATGTCCCGCGAGGTTGGGTAGCCATGATGAAAGAGGCAATCCGTACTGTGGGGCCGCAATTCTCTGCCCGGCGGATGATGAAGGAATACACAAGACATTACTACGTCCCCGCGCTTCACGAGACGCTCAAGTTACAGGGAAAATAATCAATGACCGGGACGTCCTCAACTTTGAAAAACGGCGCGTCCGGGCAGGATTAGCTATGGTGCTGCCCGCGGTCTCTGTCATTATCAAAACCTATGATAATACTCATGGGAACACCTGCGCTACCTCGTTCCCCACGCTCAAGGAATTACTGGGGGATACTTTAACGGCGCTGGCGAAACAGACACATCTCCCGCGTGAAGTCCTCGTCGTGGATTCCAGCGCGGGGGATGGGATTGCGCAAGTGTTACAAGTCACTTCGCAGTCCCATGTGTTGAATATACGCCATATCCCCCTGCCGCCGGCAGAATTTAGCTATCCTCACGCGCTCAACCTGGGCATCCAACACGCCGATGGTGATATTGTCATCAGTCTAAGCGGTGATGCCACCCCGGCAAATCCACGCTGGCTCGAAACCCTGATCGCCCCCCTGGCGGATCCTAAAGTGGGGGGGAGTTTCAGCCGTCACATCCCACGCCCTGCTGTTCCCCTGGCGTGGGCCGAACGCTTCCGCCTGTGGTGGCGGTATCGTTCACGCGAGACCACGATCCGCTACACAGATCATATCTTTTCTAATGCCAGTTCGGCCTTTCCCCGTGCGTTGGCATTGGAAGTCCCTTTTGATGAGACCCTGACGGAGTTGGAAGATTATGCCTGGGCCGGAGAGGTTCAAAGCCAGGGTTATGGCATTGCCTATGTAGGAGAATCTGAGGTCTACCACTGCCATACTACAGCCAGCCTCAAAACTTTGTGGCGGATGTTATATTACGTGTATCTGCGGATGAAGGCGGATACGGGTGGTCAAACGTCAAACGTCAAACGTCAAATATAAGCGGATCCCTGCATTTGACATTTGACGTTTGACGACAGTATGTTCCTTAATTGAGGTGAAGTGTGCCCCTGACGTCTACAAACGCAATTACACGCCCCGATCTCTGTCCCGCGCTGCCAACATAATGATCTCCGCCGCTGTTTCCGGCGAAATGGCAGCGGTATCTATCGCCAGGTGATAATATTTGAGGTTGCGCCAGTCGGCGTTGTTGTACATCTGGCGGATAAACTGCCGTTTTTGTTCGTCTGAACGTTCAATGCGTCGCTGCGCTTGCTGCTCCGAAAGTCCCTCCCGCGCCATCAACCGTCGCGCGCGCGCTTCCGGCGGCGCGTAAAGCCGGACGTGCAGCGCGGTGGGCCAATCCTGCAATGCCATTTGCCCACCACGGCCCACAATAATGGCGTTCCCCTGCTGCGCCAACTTCTCCAGGGTATCTTGCATCACTTGCACATAGGTCACATCGTCCAGTTTCCCCCGCTTCTCAAACGCCGACGCCTGCTTGCGATACAATGAGGTCATCTCATCACTGACCAACCGGGCGCGCTTGGTCAGCCCCTGCTCTAATGCTTCGACGGCTTCGACATCTACCCCGGCTTCCTGGGCAATTTTCATCAATAACTCCTTGTCCATACGACCGTACCCTAGCCGCTCACATAACAGATTGGCAATTTTATCCCCTTCACTGCCCAACTCACGCGAAATTGTAATAACAGCCATAGGTAACCTCCTACTCGCTACCTTTCTATAATGAATCGGAAAACTTGTCAACTCGCCCAGCGCGCTATGGAAAGCGCGGCTACGGGGT
>JAFGFI010000465.1 GCA_016931185.1 Anaerolineae bacterium | reverse complement strand
CGAATTACGAATAACGAATTACGGATTCAATTTTCATCCTACTGCTGGTGAACGCACCGTGTTAATGGGTAATTCCCTTGAAAATCGTATATTGGCAAATTGTGAAAACCCTTGAAAACTTGGTTTCGTCTTAAATTTTCATCCAACCGCTGGTGAACGCACAGCGTTAATGGGTAATTCCTCTGAAAATAGCGAATTACGAATAACGAATAACGAATTACGGATTCAATTTTCATCCTACTGCTGGTGAACGCACCGCGTTAATGAGTAATTCCCTTGAAAATCGTATATTGGCAAATTTAAAATCGACAAATTACTCCTCCGGTGATGACGCATTGCACCCGTTTTCATCCTATTGCTGGTGAACGCCAGCCGTTAATGAGTAATTCCCCTAAAAATAGGCTCAATGGACCAAACGGGCGCAACGAAAAATTTATTGTTCGCTTTCTTTTATCCGTTGTATTGCCTGAAAGACCTGCCGGGTCTTCACATACAACAAGAATTCTACTTTAAACCGGGAATGACGCAAGGGACAGGAATGAAGGAGTGCATTACTTGAATGCTACAACACCAAACGCCTGGGCATAGTGCTTTACTTGAGAGAATCCAACAGCCAACAGTCGTTGGATAACCCCACGAGTGACACTGCGTCCTGACTTACTCTCTGGATTGCCGATGTAGTGAAACATCCGCCCACTGCCCCGCAGCACACGATATAGTTCCATGTAGAAGTCACTAGAGTAGAGATGAGGCGCCAGATTATACATCGGCGGGTCGTGGATGATACGGGTGAAGTATGTATCATCTAATGTCTCAATAACATCATAACTATCCCCTATACATTGGGTAATCTTGGGATTATCAAAGAGTGCGCGAGACCAGGGATTGTCCTGTGCGATGTCCAGCGCGACCGGGTCCAGTTCAATTGTCGTCACATGGTGCGCGGTCTTTGCTGCCTCAATCGCCGTATAGCCCAATCCGGTAGCCGTATCCAGCACTTCCCCTACAGGCCGGGCAGCCTTGATCTTCTCCAATGTATCACGATATGGGTCCGTGTCTTTGATACGATGCATGGGAATGCCGGAAATCAACATTGTGGGGGCACTACGGGTGGGCATAAGACTATAAACCCGGTTAGTATATTCGGAGAACGCGACAACTTTGCGTAGGGCATCGCCCTCAACCACAAAACAGTTATTCTCATTGGCATTAACCTCCTCCACCGCGTGCCAAGGGAGTCTTTCCCCTGTAGAAAAATCTACTCCGTCAGGAGAAAGATGAACCGTCATTGTGCTTAACCCCAGATCTGGGGAAAATTCCATAGCAAATTGACCGGCTTCACGTGCTTTGATGAGGGGATGTGTCTGAATGTGTGAAACGATAATATTCATACCGCCGATTATAGTCCGCGCGGGTAGACTGGCAAGTTATTCTGATAGGGTTATGGCATTTGAAACCACAGACTACAAAAGTCTCGGCAGGCGATTGCATTTTGCATGCTTTTTCTTCAACGCAGTCGCTTGGTGAACCAGTGAACTCGTAAGACTTTTGTAGTCTGGCTCATATTGAAGTCAAATGCGATAGCCCTGTGGTCAGATTCCCCTTGTCCAGTCCACAAGCATTGTTATACTGTAGCGTATCTATTCAATCGGAGGTATAACACACTATAGACAGGCATACTTCATTGTGTTAGGAAAGGATTATGAAAATTTCCCAAATTGCTGATACTGTTCGCTACAGGTCCCGCAGTGCTGACATTTTTGTAACCCGTGGGGCGCCGGCAAAATATATTAAGGGGATGCGGACATTTTGGATTTACGGTATTCTCATTGCTATCAGTGACGCCTTTGTATCCAGTTATGTTTCGCTTTATGTGCTGGCCCTGGGAGCGACCGGACTACAGGTCGGATTGTTGTCCTCGCTCTCTAGCCTGATGGCAATGTTGTCACCCATTCCCGGCGCACAGTGGGCTGCACGTTGGGGTAAACGGAAACCGGTGGTGGTTATCGCTTTTAGCCTACAACGCTTGATGTTGCTCGGCGCCCTGTCGGTACCTTTCTTTCTTCCCGATGCGGCTACGGTTCCCGTCGTCATGGGGTTAATGGCATTGTGGTCCGGAATGCTCAACCTGGGATTGCCCGCGTGGAGTTCACTCTCTGGTGATTTGGTCCCCATAGACCGGAGAGGGCGATATTTCTCTTCCCGCAAAACGGTGATGGCGTTATGTTCCTTGTTATTTGTCCCCCTCGCCGGACAGGTGATCGAATGGGCCGGGGAACCGCAAGGGTATCAGATCGCCTTCAGTATTGCAATTTTGATGGCGGCTATTGCACTCACTTATTATGCCACAATCCCCGAACCTGCCATGGGTGATGCAAGAAAGCAAGTAAAAGATCGGGCTACCTTTTGGCGCGTCCTGGTAGAAAACCCTACCTTTTTGCGTTTTACGCTATTCTCCATGGTCTTCAATTTTGCGTGGCAGATAGGAGGCCCTTACTTTGGAGTTTACCAGGTCCAGGTTTTGGGGGCAACGCCTAAAATTGTGGGGATATTAAGCATGGCAAGTGCCCTAACTCGGATGATCGGACAACAGGTATGGGGGCGGGTGATCGATAAACAGGGTTCACGTTGGACACTCATTGTTTGTTTGTTGATCATCCCAGTTTTGCCCTTCTTTTGGTTTCCGATGACCAACGCCTGGCATGTTCTTTTCGTCACCATTCCCAGCGGATTTCTGTGGGCAGGACATGAGCTGGCAAACTTTAACTTGCAATTGGAACTTTCTACTTCGAAAAGCCGAACCCAGGCCATTGCCAGTTACACGACATTGATCGGCTTAGCCAATATTCTTGGACCTTTAGTTGGCGGCCAAATCATTGAAATGCTGAGCTACAAGTGGGATTTTGCCATCTCAGGCATTGGCAGACTGATCGGCGCGCTGTTATTGTTAATGCTGTTGAAACCATTTAAACAAAAAACCTTTTCCAATTCTTAATTGTTTAATCACTCAAATCTGATGTAAAATGGACGTATACTATATACAACTAAACTCGTAGATAAAGAGTTTTTTTATTTTCGGGCGTAGCCCGAAAATAAAAAATGCTTAAAAACTTCCTTGTTGGTTTTTAAGCCATACATAGTGTTATCGCCCTGGTAGTAACAAAACTCAAGGGATAAAAACCAGGGTTATTCTGCTATAGCGAAAGATTAAGGAAGGAGCCGGTGTGGAAGCGGGGACTATTCAAAGGACGATCCAACTTTTCAAGGATGCGCTTGAAGGACTGAACGCGAATATCTCGATGATTCAGTTGGAAAGCCTGGCGATCATGGTGCATAAAGCGATGACCGTCCAGGGAAGAACGTTTCATACCCCTGAACACATTTTCGATTTAGCGGATGCATCGAACCCCTTATTAGCGCTGGCTGCCCTGTTTCACGATACCGTCTACCCCGAAGTGGATGAAGGCTTTATCCCGGAAATTTACGAAACCATCGTACCCTATATTTTGGAAACAGAGTCTTATCTGGCCCTTGTGCCTTATGTGCCGGAAGAGGATCGGCTTTTTAGGATGACATTGGCTGTGTTTGATTTTCAACCTGGGCAACAGCTTTCACCGGCACACGGGCAGAACGAATTCCTGAGCGCGCTGGTGATGAATAAGAAATTAGAGGGAATTGTGACAGAGACGGACTTATTGAAGGCGACCGCTTGCATTGAAGCGACTATTCCGTTTCGAGGGCTTAATGCAAATCACGAAAGCCCGGCAGATGTACTCGAACACCGCTTACAGGCTATCAACACACAGTATCAACTGGCGATGCCGGCTAAAGAAATCGTGCAGGCTGTTAAATGGGCCGTGACCTTCTCCAATAAAGATGTGGAGAATTTCTCAGAGCGTGAATCTGGGAATTTTTTGGACAATACCTGGAAATTGTTGCCGGAGAGCAATGCCTCTTTACGTCTCAAAGGCGTGTACTCTATCAAGAGTTACCGCCAGGCCTTACAAAAAATGGAGGGATTCCTCACTACGTTAAATCCTGAGAATATTTTTAACCAATACCGGGGCATGCCACCAGAAGGAGAATACCAACGTATGGTGGCCCTGGCTTATCGTAATGTTCACACTGCGCGTGAGTACTTAGGCATCAAACTGTTGGCAGCGGCCATCCTGGAAGCGCTGGCCGAAATGACCGGGGGAGACGCCCCGGTAGCGTTATTTATGGGCGGCATTGAAGGCGGAATAGGCTGCCAGCGGCTTGATGATTTCTTACCCCAGGTAGATGCTTCTCCCTTAGTCAGCGAGACCTCAACCGTATTTGGGCTACTGGCCTTTGGCCGGGCCAGCGCGTCCAGCTTTGATATGCAGCACTCCCCACTATCCCTGTTCATTTACAAACAACTAGGGCCAGATGCCATACGAAATTTCTTGATGACTGCCAGGGATATGTTTGATGGGCGGGTCAATGCAATTGATTTCTTGGATGCGCTCCCCGCGCACCTGGTTGCCGGCCTTGCCAACGCCTGCGCGGAACTGGCGCTTACCCGCAGTCAAGCACTGCGTGAGTACGCGGCAAGGCGAGTTAAGAGTTAGAAGTAATAGTGGCTCAATCCTCATCCCCCTCATCCAGGGTCACGTCGAGCTTCATCAACTCTCGCAGCAACACCGTGGCATACGCACCTTTAGGGGCAAAGAAAGAAACGATCAATGTGGCAGCGTCCTCCCATTGCCACGTTAACCCTTCGGGCCGGTAGCGCAACGGACGGCGGGACCCCTTAGATTTCACATTGCGGAACGCTTCCAGTGTCAATCCGGAACCGGCCAATACGGTCGCCTCCAAATCACCGGCAGTGGCAACCGCCTGGAGCATCTTGTAGCCGTAGATCGGGCCGGTGGGGCTGATCTCCCAGGCTTTAACGCGCGTGTTTTCGATCTCGACGTTCTCCACGGTGAAAATGCCCCCCGAGTCCTGCTTTTTGGCAATATCGCCCAGCAGAGTGGCATCCATGGTCCCGGTTTCTATCCGCCGGGTGAGGTATTGGTTAAACAGGGCAGATTGTAGCGCGCTGAT
>JAFGFI010000464.1 GCA_016931185.1 Anaerolineae bacterium | reverse complement strand
CTTGCTGCGGAGGGATCAGAGCGCGCGCACACCGTCACCAAACCCACTTACATCACCGTCGCGCCGCCGACGAGTACGGTGACAGCCTCGTGGAACCTGCTGCTCTATTTTGCGGGCGACAACGACCAGCATACCAATTTAGAATATGCATTAGAAGATTTGGAGCGGGTGGCAGGTAATCCTAATGTAAATAGCCTTGTGCTATGGGATGGGGTGTCCGGTAATAGCGTGGAGGATGGCGATACACGCCTCTACCAGGTGGCCTATCATCCAGCGCCGGGCCTCGGATCGCCTGTCATCCCTGTGGGATGGAATTCTGGCGAGATGAACACGGGAGATCCTCAGACGCTGATGGATTTTGTCACCTGGGCACGGGCCAGTTACCCCGCCGCGCACACGTTGCTGGCGATTGCCGACCACGGGCGCGGCACCACGGGTATTGCCTGGGATGCCACAAGCGAGGGTGATCTGTTGACTGTCTATGACGAGCTGGGCGCAGCACTAATAACGTTAGCCGAGAACGGACATAAACTGGATGTGTTGTTTTTGGATGCCTGTCTAATGGCAATGCTAGAAACCGTCTATGAGGTTAAGGATACTGTGGACTACGTGGTCGCCTCCGAAAACTTAGGGTGGAGTGTCTTCGCGTATGGCGACTACGTCGCGGCGATTACGGCCAACACTACGCCTGATCAGTTGGCGGCCCATATCGCGCAGACGTACTTCGCCGCGCTTTACGAATATCCCGGCACGATCTCGGTTATTGAGACGGCGCAGGTGGATGCGGTGGGCGCGGCGGTGGACGCGCTCGCGCTGGCATTGCAGGCTTATATGACCTCCAGCACTATTACGGACGTTGTGACGGTCCGCGACAGCGTGCAAACCTTCGACTCGCGCGGCTATTACGTATTGGATAGTTCCGACGAGTATGTGGATCTCTATCACTTGGCGGAACTTCTTTTGGGCCTCCCTTCCGTTCCCCCTGTGAGGAGGAAAACATTCATAAGCCCGACGGTTACGGCAGCGGCTCAGGGGGTACTGGACGCGGTGGCGACTGCCGTGTTCACAGAATATCACCAATCGGGTTTGCATCCGACCTCGGGTAATATCTGGTCCCTAGATTGTGCCCACGGGTTGAGCATCTACTTCCCACCCTTCAGCAATGGCTGGGACTATGGAGCCTACGTCCTTACCGGCACTTGGGCCTTCACGGGCGCGACGGCGTGGGATGAGTTCCTTGCAGACTACTTTGCACTCGCCGGCTTGCTCCCGGAACCGCCGGAGGCCCCCGACTTGCCGCCGTTACCCCAGGCTCTTGTGCCCATTTTTAGCGAAGATTGGGAACCGTCCGACTCCGAGTTGGCTGGTTGGGAGTCAAGCAACATCGACGCAACGGTGTGGAAGGCATTTGGAACGCCGCTTCCCCTGGTCGTAGCCGGGGTAGGCTTGGAGGGCACTTATGCCCTAGACCCCAATGGTGACGGTAATTATGATAGTGGCCTGGTTACCCGATCTCCCCTGAGCTTGACTCCTGGGATACAGATGACTTTCTGGCTGCGTGGGCACGGGTTATTGGGCGGGCAGTATAGCAATGCCTGGGTGGGATTGGGACAATGCCCCCCAGATGATGTTGTGGAGTTGTGCCGCGATTATGTAATCCATATCCGCATCTCCGCTGAGGAGGAGCATGTGGTCTACAACGTCAACACCAAGGGCGGCTTTGAATACGAGCGGGAGCCCTGGTCGCCGCTGGATGACACCTGGCACAAATACAGCTTTGTTATAGATGACGCGGGCCTGGTGGCTTTCTATCGTGATGATACCTTGCGCTTCCAGACCACCATGCCCGTGGATTTCGAGCGTGACGCCAAGGTGTGGGTGGACGTTCGTGGGCGGTCGGTGAACTCGTATTATTACGTGGATGATATTGTCGTGATGGGCACATCTGAGGCCCGCGCGGTAGATGTGACGCGCATTTATTTGCCGATGGTGCTAAGGCTTTAGGAGGAAAGACTACCACCCCCGATCTCTTTTGTGTTTTGGTTACTTTTACACTATGCTAGATGCAAAAGTATTAGCAGAAAGGAGGTGCCTTATGGTATCCACCACGTATGAAGGCGTTGTTCAACAAGGACATATCCATTCATCGTGCTATTGTTCGGCTCAGTTCCCCTACAATAGTGTCCATTATGCTGCTGAAGGCACAGCGGAGGCTTTACGTAGCATTTTGGTACAACATTTGCCAGTCATTGTATTTGTGCAAACCGCTGAACTTTCCTATTGGAACGGGCAAGTTTCTCGTCACGCCTTGGTGGTCGTGGCAATGACCGAAACCGAAGTTTGGGTGTTGGATCCGGCTATGTTATCTGAACCTATATGTGTTCCGTTGGAAGATTTCTTGTTAGCGTGGGATGAGATGGATGCTACGTATGCGGTTTCCCGGCGGATATGATGTGGGAGTGCTAAAAAGGCCCACTGCTTTTCAGCAGTGGGCCTTTTTTATTTTTTTTCGACGAATTTTCGGTACACATGGCGGAAAAGTGTGTGAGCCAACGTTCTATTATAGTAGAGGGTATTCAAAAAACCCCTATTTGGCGGATAGGGACGGAAGCGAAAGGAGAAAGCGATGAGAAGGAAAAAGAAACCAAATCCTCCTTGGCGAAACTATGAGCAAGTCGGAGGCATTCATATTGGTGGAGGATATATATTTCCACCGGGAGGAATAGGACCAGGTAGCAAAGATAGAGCCTGGATTAACAAACAAGGGCACATCATTGAACGAACGTTGAATCACTTTAACATTCCCGTTTTTGCGCGGTGGATGGGTTCTGGTCCGACACTTGCCAGGTTTAGTATCGAACCTTTCTCGATTCCGAAGGGTGATCGAGAGGTGTTGGAAGACATAGCCCGTCAAATCCTGGCTTTGACCGATGATTTGAAACTAGCCTTGGCAGCCAAACATCTTTATCTTTTTCCGCCTGCCCCTGATGAGAATATCCTTAGCCTTCTTTTGCCACATCCTTATCCTGCTTCCATGCGCCTTCTCAATGCACTTACATCCCCAGTTTTCTCTAAAGCTGACAGGTGCTTGCGACTTATCCTCGGTCAGGAAGCGATGGGAGAAAACGTCATCGTTGACCTGCAAAAGTTACCCCATTTGTTGATCGGTGGGAAAGCTGGCGCGGGAAAGCAGACCCTTCTTCACGCTTTGATCACCGCTTTGTTTTTTAAAACGCCGCCCGATAGCCTACGTCTCTGTGTGATTGGGACACGTTATTTTGAGTTAACCCTTTACAACTACCTCCCTCATCTGCTTATGCCCGTCATTATGGATCCGGCCCAGGGCATTGCTGCGTTACGTGAGTTAGCTCGGCAGATGGATGCGCGTGTGAAGCGACTGGAACAACTGGGCATAACTGACGTTGAGACTCTGCACACCCGTTCTGAAAAGCAGGGAGGTGAAGCGTCACTGCCCTACATTGTGGTGATCATTGATGAACTTTCGACATTGATGTTGGAGGATCAGGCTGAAACCCACCGACTCCTGCTGCGCTTATTCCAAGATGCCAGGCGAGCCGGTATACATTTTGTGGTGGCAACACAAGCGCCGCTCCCCAAGACATTGCCTGGCGCAGTGCGTTCACGATTGCCAGCGAGCATTGCGCTCCAAGTCGGTTCGGAACAAGACTCCCGTTTTCTTTTAGGGTGTGCCGGCGCGGAGTGTTTGCTAGGCCGGGGTGATATGCTCTTCCAACCCCGCCGCAAAATGGACCCTTTGCGCATCCAGGGCGCGTTTATCTCCTCCGACGAGGTAGCGCGGGCAGTAGCGGCGGTGAAGCGGCAGTGAGTACCTCTGGTAGGGAAGTTGACTGATGCGTGATTTTCTGTAGCGAATTCCGAAAAATTCGTGGTTTTTATGACGGGAAAATACGGAGGGCAGCATTCTATATAGTAGAGCTATTGAGTGGTTTGTTGATTTGTAGATTTTTTAGGTTCATGTAAGGAGAGTAGAAGATGCCAGAGGTTAACGAAAAAGTGTACAAGTTGATCGAAGTGACGGGAACCTCGCCTGTCAGTATGGAAGCCGCGATGGAGAATGCGATAGAGAAAGCCTCCAAAATCGAGACCAATCTGGAATGGTTTGAGTTGCTAAATACACGGGGGATGCTCGATAAGGGTAGAGTTTCGGGTTGGCGGGTGACGATTAAGATTCGGGCGGTGTTGTAACCCCCAAGGAGATCATCAGATACTTAGTTTAGTAAGCTAGGTACATATCCATCATTATCGGCTGGAGTTTATTCTTACCCTGTATTAACATATTCTGCCACTTTTGCTGTACCACTGTGTATTGTTGCCCATGGCGACTTGTGTAGGCCACTCTTAAGACTTTTGTAGTCTTCCGCGCGAAATTTTGATACTCTCTCGGTATTGCGGGATTTCAAGAAGCACGTGTTAGATCGTTTGATCCGCCAATATGAAGCAGAGGGTAACGTGGAAGTTTTGGCGCTTCTGACCTTAGCGGTCACACGGTGGGATAGGCAGTGTTACAAGGTGGGGAGGATGGTTATGACGCGAAAGCTGTCTTCTCTGCCGATTTCTTCTCACAGACACTGGTCTATATCCACAACAATCCGTGCTAGTCGCACTGAGCGCCGGTGGAGGATCCGCTGGAGTACGTCTGGCCCAGCGCGCGCTTTTATCTGGCGGAGAAGCATGGACTTATCCCAGCAGATGACGCAGATTTGACAATCCGCGCCGAGCATGGTAAAGAGGAAGTGGATTTAGCAATTCACTTTTGGAGCGATGAGGCGAGCGCGAGTTGGGGAGGATATGTATGAAGGGTAAGGAACGTGTGCGGCGGATGCTGGCGCGGCAGCCGGTGGATC
This sequence comes from Anaerolineae bacterium, assembly GCA_016931185.1. Taxonomy (GTDB): domain Bacteria; phylum Chloroflexota; class Anaerolineae; order B4-G1; family SLSP01; genus JAFGFI01. Next base: position 3,097 of record JAFGFI010000464.1, on the reverse strand, counting down.
GGATCCCCATCGGTTTTTTCGCGATTGACTATGATACGGTAGAGCGACTCCTGGGACACGAGACGTATTTGCGGGCGAAGGCCAAGTCGCAGGTCGCGTTTTGGGAAGGACGGCGCGATGAAGTAGTGCAGAGTTGGAAAGAGGATACCATCGCGCTGTATCGCAAGCTGGATTTTGTGGACATCATCAACGTCAGCGCGATGGCGAGCAGTGTCGCGCCACCCAGGGGCTATGTGCCGGAGAAGGTGCGGCGCGTGGATGCCACGACCTGGGAAGCGGCGGATGGGCGGGTGTGGAAATATTCCGACATCACGGCAGATTTGACGCTGGTGGAAATGCCCGAACCACAGTTTTCGGCGGCGGATTTCGATTTGAACGCCTTACCTGAACCGCCCGATCCGTCTATTTTTGAAGCTGTCGACGCCATTATTGCGGCATTGGGAGAGGATCGCTTCATTCTTGGCCCAAACGGCGGCGAGGCGGGGATGGTAACGCTCGGTGGGATGGAGTACGGTTTGCTGGCTTACGCGCTCTATCCAGAAGTGGTGCAGCGCGCCATCACTTATGCGACCCGGATGGCGAATTTGCAGGACGCTGCTTACATCCGGCCCGGCACCGATGGCGTGCTTTGGGGGACGGACTTCGCTGCGACGACGGGACCGTTTATCTCACCTCGGATGTTCCGCAAGTTCTGCCTGCCCTCGATCAAGGAACGGGTGCAGGCGGTCAAGGCGCATGGGTTGGCGGTGCTTAAGCACGCTTGCGGCAATAACTGGAAGTTGTTGGATATGTTCGTTGAGGCGGGTTATGATGCGTACCAGTCTATCCAGGCGTCGGCAAGTATGGACTTGGCCGAAGTGAAAGCCCGATATGGGGATAAACTCGCACTGTGGGGTGGGGTGCGGGTGGAGAATTTGGTCTCCGGCACCCCCGCAGATGTGCGCCGCGACGTAGAATACGCGATGCATGCCGGGCCGCCTGGGGGCGGCTACATCTTCGGCACTACCCATTCTGTCGCCGTGGGCACGAAGTACGATAACTTTATGGCCATGTTGGATGCTTATCACGAATGGGCGTATAAAGTGGCGGGGAATGGTGCATAAGGTGAGGGGGCGGGGATGTTGTTTTTTCTTAAGAGGTGTGCTATGCTTAGCTACATAAGGAGAGATTATGAAACAGCGCAAATTGCTCACCTCAAATACAGAAGCGTTAGGGGAACTGAAACGCTCTTTTCATGTAAGCCGCACTAACTTGAAAATCTTTCTCTATGGGATTCCGTTTGTTGCTCTAATGGGGAGTTTCCTTGTGGTGATAGGAGCGCGGAGCATGCACGTTCGCGAGCAGATCATCTTTGTGGGTGGGGGACTGCTGATCATTCTCGCGGCCATTATCTTATACCTGGCTTACCGCGTGCAGCTTGGCACGCGGGTTGATTTGTATCGCGGTGGTTTCCTTTATGTGGATTGGCGAAAGCGGCAGTATGTGTGTCGTTGGGAGGATGTACGCGAGATCTACGAGTTTGTCAGTGATGAGGAACGCGAAGATCACACCGGTATCTGGTCTTATGAGGTGGTACTGGTGAATAGGCGGCGCTTCAGGCTCACGATGGCACTGGATGAAGTACGAGTGTTGGGACAATCGTTGTTGGGGGAACTGGCCCGGCAACAGTTAGCACAGGTATTGGACCGCTATCACGCCGGAGAGGAGATTGCCTTTGGGTCGCATGTCGCGCTGCATAAAACAGGTATTATCTGTGGTAAAGATCACCTGGCCTGGCATGAGGTAGCGGAGATCGAATTTGGCGAACTAGGGATTCAAATCAGACAAAAGGATAGCCTTAGACCTTGGAAGACAATTCCACGGGAGCGCGTCGCCAATTTGACTTTGTTTAAAGGAGTAGCGGATATGATTCTCCATCCACAACAAACTCCTTTCCTGACTCTACAAAGCCTCCGGCGCGTGCCGACCGTGGGACGATAGGCGAAATAAGGGATTATTATTGTAAATCTTTCCCGCGCCGTTTATTGGGATCGGCGCGGGTTTTGCTTTCCTTATAAGGCGTGATATGCTTGGACCCAAAGGCTCGCGCAAAGCCGCAAAGCTTGCAAAAGTTTTAAGGATCTCGAAATTCGCCACTCGCTTTTTTTTGAGGGATTTCTCATTAACAATGTGCGTTCACCAGCGATTGGATGCATAAACGCCGCTATCTTAGCGATAGACTAGCAGGATGCTGGCGGTCCGCAAACTATTTTAAGGATTTTTTTCGATTTTAAATTTTCCAATTTTAAATTTTTAAAGGAGGGATCATGATTCAAAAATTTACAATTAGTCGTGATGATGCTATCTATGAGGCGTTTCCCGATGTGACTTTGTTGCCTTCTGGTAAGATGCTATGCGTTTTTGCCGAATGTACACATCACGCTGACCGTTCATACACGCGCATTATGCTCACCGAATCTACCGATCAGGGACGGACGTGGTCATTCAAGCGACCGTTGACGGAGGCGACGCACGGTATGCCCTATTATAACTGCGCTCGCATTTCAACCTTGCGAGATGGGCGCGTGGTGGTGATCGTGGACCGTGTCGCGACGCGGGAAAGTCAGGCGACGCGGGAAGATTGCCACAATTTGCTCTATTTTAGCAGCGATGATGGCGTGACGTGGGATGGGGGACTATTCGGAAATGGCCCGGTGGATACGCCCGCGCGCGGGATCGTGCCCGATAAACTGTTAGAGTTACCCAACGGACGGTGGATCGTGGCGGCTCATTACCGGGACGTGGAACTGGGTTTCCTGGTGCAACGACTTTGGTATTCCGACGACCAGGGCCAGACGTGGAGTGATCCGGTGATTGTAGGGCGGCAGACGGGACTTAACCTGTGTGAGGTTTCGATTTTGCCCATCGAGGGGGATACATTGGTTGCCTTCATGCGCGAGAATTCCGGGCAGGGGTGGGATTGCTACAAGGCAATCTCCCACGATAATGGGGAATCCTGGTCATCCCCTATTGCTTTCCCGTTACCGGGGTGTCATCGCCCCGTGGCGGGATGGTTGAATGATGGGCATATCCTCATCACCCATCGCTTTATGCAGGG
>JAFGFI010000463.1 GCA_016931185.1 Anaerolineae bacterium | reverse complement strand
GGTGTTGCGCGAAGCCGGCGCGCGTGGCGTAGACCTGGTGCTGGTCCCGGTGACCGGGGGATTATCCGGCGCCGAGGTATGGATAGCGGATATGCAGTTGCCTTCGCGCGTCTATCCCGGCGACCGTGTGCCGGTGAGTGTGGACATCCAGACGAACGCGCCGCAGGCCGTCACATTGACGTGGGTAGCTGCCGGACAGGCAGGACAGGGCACATTGACTTTGACGGATGAATCGGATAGCGTGCCATTAGGAAATGGCGCGCCATTTCTTAATGGCACGCCATTTCTTAATGGCGCGTTGGCCTTTTCATTTGACGTGGCGGAATCGGGCTTTGTGTCGCTGCGCGCGTGTTTGGAAGCAGAGGCCGATACCTTTGCGCAGAATAACTGCATGGATGGCTGGGTTTTGGTTGAGGGGTCGCCGCGCGTGTTGGTGGTTGGCGAGGCGCAGGAGCGCGCCGCGCTGGTGTACGCGCTGCAGCAGAGCGGCTTGAGCGTTGAGGAAGCCACGCCCCGGCAACTGCCGCTCACGGTCCAAGGCCTTGCAGAGTACGCCGGGCTGGTACTGGTGAACACACCCGCGCGGGCGTATGCTTCCCAGACTCTGACCGCAATCCAGGAATTTGTGCGCGATGTAGGGGGGGGATTGGTGACGGTCGGAGGCGCGGAAAGTTATGGCGTTGGGGGATGGTTGGGGACGCCGTTGGAGACCGCTTTGCCGTTGGAGATGCGCGTCCAAGATCCGCGCCGTTTCCCTCCCCTTGCTATGGTCATCGTGATTGACAAGTCGGGCAGTATGTCGGCTGAAGAAGCCGGCGTGTCCAAAATCCGCCTGGCAGCGGAGGCGGCAATTCGCGTGGCCGAATCGCTGAACGATACGGATACATTGGCGGTGGTTGCTTTTGATGATCGTCCTGCAGATACGTTGGGTCCGGTGCAGATGACTGAGCGGGATACATTGATTACCCGGCTACGCCGCTTACAGGCGGGTGGGGGGGGCATTTACGTCTACGAGAGTATGAATTACGCAGCGGAGTTATTGGACGGTGTTGGCGGCGGGGCGGATATACAGCGCCATATTTTGCTATTGGCGGATGGGTCCGACGCCGAGCACCAACCTGGGGTGATGGAACTGGTTGCGGGCCTGGTCAATGAGAACGTAACGGCGAGTGTGGTGGCGATTGGCAGCGGTTCCGACGTTCCGTTCTTGACCCAGGTGGCAAAGCAAGGGAATGGCCGCTTTTACCTTACCCAACGCGCCGCCGACTTGCCCGCGATTTTTGCCGAGGAAGCGGCGCGCGCCAAACGTTCGTATATTGTGGAAGAAGATTTTTATCCGCTGCCGGTCTCCACGTGGCAGCCGGTGCAGGATGTGACGGCGACTCCTGTGTTACACGGGTACGTGGCGACGACACCCAAAAGTGCGGCTCAGGTGGTTTGGGAAGCAACCCAAGGGGATCCCTTGTTGGCGGTCTGGCAATACGGGCTTGGCCGTTCTGTAGCCTGGACTTCCGATGCGACTGCACGCTGGGCGGCCGGTTGGGTGGCCTGGGAAGATTTTGCCGCGTTTTGGGGAGGGATTGTACGGGAGATATTACCTTCTCCTTCTGACGCGGGGATGTCGCTGCGTGTATTGTCAGGGGACGAGTCCGCGCGCGTGCTAGTGGACGTAAGTGGCCCTGATGTCGATGGATTATCGCTTGCCGTACAGATCACACAATCTGGCCGCGATCCCCTGAGTGTGTCTTTACAGCAAACGGCTCCAGGACGTTATGAGGGATCCTTTATCCCACCGGAATCCGGGGCCTTGCTGTTGCGGGTGTATGGAGATCGAAACCTGGTGGCCGGTTGGTCGCCCCCGGCACCGGCAGAGTATATCCCGGGGACCGGGTCTTCTGACGTACAAGCTGCTACCGCCCGTATGGCAGCACAGGGTGCGGGGGAAATCATCACCGACCCGGCTGCCGCCTTTGCGCCTACATTGCGTGGACGTGAGTTAGGACAGCCTTTGACCTCGTTATGGGTGCTGTGGGTCGCATTGCTCTGGCCTGTAGATATTGCCTGGCGACGACTGAGTTTGTCGAGGTCGGATATCGTGAAGCTGTGGGCGTGGCTGCGCGGTCAATGGCTACAATTCCGCCGCCCTCGCCAACCTGGCGCGGTTGTGGCTCAACCTCCTACCTTAGCGGCAACATTGCGACGGCAAAAGTCGTTATCACAGCCACGCTCGCCAGCCTCTGGGCATCCACCCGTTTCTCCTCCCTTACCCATCACAACAGAAGCGCGTCGTGATGAAACAGTCACCTCTGCTCCTGCCCCGTCTCGTAGTGATCCGGCGGTTGAAGCGACACCCACGGCGAATGTGGATACATTGGCTGCGCGTCTCAAACGGCGGGTGAAGGAAGAAAAGTAAAATAGACATCAAACGGCCCCTTTTTTATAAAGGGGCCGTTTGATGTCTATCTGTTTTTATGGGCCTGCGGTATTTACTCCGCCACCTCTGATGAAGACGCGACTTCATAATCAGGTGTTGCCGATCGTTGCTTGAGCAACGTACTCATATTCTCTTGTATTTGGTTGAGTCGCTCGGTGGTTTCCGGAGCGCCTTCGCGCATCATGGCTTCCCAAATTAGCCCCAGAACCTGGGTGAATACACCAAAGCCAGGAGCCGCAATGGGGGTCTTGCTGGGAACGATGATGGTGACGTCAGACTGCCGCGCCGGCAGAATGACACCCGAACAGGTTAATGTGATAGTCTTTACACCTTTTTCATGCGCCATCTGCACAGCGTAGCCGGTGTCGAGGCTTGGCTCAGACTCCGCAATCGTAAAGAGGACATCGCTTTCCTTCATGCTGAATAACACACTGGCCGTCTCGCTGATGCTCGGCTGGAAGACACTGGCGGGTACCCCGTAGGTCTTGAATTTCTTTGCCATGAATGCAGCGAGGTCATAGCCGCTGAACTCACCCGTGAGCCAGATATGGGAGGCCCCCTTTAGCATTTTAACGGCCTCAACTACGTGGTTCATATCGGTGGTGAAGAAGTGCTGCATATTCTGTTGTGCATTTTCCACCAAAGACTTGAGTAACTCCTCGATGGTGCCCGCTTCGCTGACTTTGCGATAGGTAGCGGTCACTTGATCGCGCACATAGTGCTTGATTTCGCGAGAAAGTTCTCGGTACCCTGAATACCCTAGTTCCTGAGCAAAGCGAACTACGGTAGCCGGATCTACACCTACGCGGCGTGATAGCTCGGTGGCTGTGAGGAAAGCTGCGTCTAGGGTGCTGTTCATAATGAAGTCGGCCAGCTTTCGGAATCCTGGCGTTAAACTATCATAATTCTCACGTATGCGATCTTGAAACATATTTCTCCTTTCGGCTTTATAGTTGATGCAACTAATCGGTATGGTATCGGTGATTCACTTTTTGAATCGTGTTTACATTATAACATACTCAAAAAATTAAGTCAAGTGCCATTTACACAAAATGAGAACTTTTTGGGATGATGTGTAATAATGTGCGTAAAATATTATCCCCCAGGTTTCCGGTGGGTTAAAGAAAAATCTATTAAGTTAGTGGGTACGTCAGACGTCAAACGTCAAACGTCAAACGTCAGAATGTGCTCCTGTTTGACGTTTGATGAATGAAACACACCCAACTCATTTAAAATGTACCCTGTTGATATATAATCTAAGTTGCTACCTATCATGTGAATTTCTCTTTTTCGCCCCGTAGGGGCGAAAAAGAGAAGAGAAAAAAACACCCTTTTCTCTTCTGCTACCACAAGGTAGCAACTCGCGTTATATATAGGTGATAATGTAAGTTATATATACGTAATATATATGTGTTTTGTTGCACAACTTCTCCAATTTCATAGAGATTAGGCTTAGTAGGTGGGACGCACTTCACGCCATGTGAAGCGGAATGTTCACTCCGCATAGCGGCAGTATATCGCGTGTCCAAGTGCGTCCCACCTAAGAGCGGAAGCGCATTTTGCCGTTTGCCGTCTACCGTCTACCGTCTACTCTCTGTAAGATGCAAGAGATGGTAAAAGTGCTAAAATATTCATTATAGGTTATGTATATGATAAGGGTGTGTTTCATTTTAGTTAGTGGGTATAACGTCAAACGTCAAACGTCAAACGTGAACACATTTTGACGTTTGACGTTTGACGTTTGATGTAAGTGCATTTCAAATATAAGGAGGACATTGAATGACCAAGACCTTTTTTCTCGGCATTGATATTTCGACGACGGGCGCAAAGGCCCTGTTGATGGACGCGACCGGCGCTGTCGTGACTACGGCCACGACTTCGCTGCCCCTTTCTACCCCCAAACCCCTCTGGTCAGAGCAGGACCCCCACGATTGGTGGGACGGTATTGTGAAGAGTATCCGGCGGGTACTCAGGCAGGCGGATGCTACGGGCGACGATGTGCGGGCAGTCGGGATGACGGGCCAGATGCACGGCCTGACGCTGCTGGACAAGGACGGCGAGGTACTGCGCCCCGCGATCCTGTGGAACGACCAGCGCACGGGCGCGCAGTGCGACGAGATCCGCGCCCGCGTGGGTAAGGAACGCCTCATCCAGGTCACGGGCAACGACGCGCTTACCGGTTTCACCGCGCCCAAAATTCTGTGGGTGCGCGAGCATGAACCGGAGGTCTATGCCAAAGGCGCGCGCGTGCTGCTGCCCAAAGACTATGTGCGCTACAAACTCACGGGCGACTATGCCTGTGACAAAGCAGGTGGCGCGGGTACGATCCTCTTCGATGTAAAGGCCCGCGATTGGTCGCCGGAGGTATTGGAGAAGTTGGAGATTCCCGCTGCCTGGATGCCCAGGACACACGAAGGGCCGGAAACCACCGGTGTTATTAGCGCGGCGGCGGCGGCCCTTACCGGCCTCAAGGCGGGCACGCCCGTTGTAGGCGGCGGGGGCGACCAGGCAGCAGGGGCCGTGGGGGTTGGCGCAGTGGAACCGGGCATTGTGGGGCTGGTGTTGGGCACGTCGGGCGTGGTCTTCGCTTCTACCGGCGCGCCCTATATCGAGAAAAATGGCTTGCTCCACGCCTTCTGTCATGCCGTGCCCGGCGCGTGGCATCTGATGGGCGTGATGCTCTCGGCGGCAGGTAGCCTGCAATGGTTCCGTGATACCGTCGCGCCCGGCGTCAGTTTCGACGACCTGCTGGCCCCGGCAGCCACTATTCCGGCAGGGGCGGAGGGCCTCTTTTTCCTGCCCTATCTCACCGGCGAGCGCACGCCCTATCCCGACCCCCTGGCGCGCGCGGGCTTCATCGGCCTGACCCTGCGCCACGCTGTCCCCCACATGACGCGCGCCGTCCTGGAAGGCGTCGCTTTCGGCCTCCGCGACAGCATGGAATTGGTCAAAGGCGCGGGATTGGGGGAGATTAAACAGATCCGCGTCTCCGGTGGCGGCGCGAAGAGCGCGTTCTGGCGGCAGATCCTGGCCGACGTTATCGGCAGTGACCTCGTTACCGTCAACACCACCGAGGGCGGCGCGTTCGGCGCGGC
>JAFGFI010000462.1 GCA_016931185.1 Anaerolineae bacterium | reverse complement strand
ATCATGTAGTCCAAACACGTAGTCATGCTGTAAATTTTCGGGTTGACTAGGCCGCTAATAGCTTCCGGGAAGGTGACATAGGTCAGGAGAATCGCATTTGGGCCACAGACTATACAAAAGTCTCAGATGAGACTTTTTAAGGCCGTTTTAGAGAGGTATTTGTAACTGCTCAGGCTATCTACTCGTTGTCACAGCGGCGGACTAAAAGCCGGCAACGAAAAATCACTTTCTTTACCGGCTTTAGTTACTCCTAACGGGCGGATTTTCTGATTTGTAAAGCCGCGCCGGGCTGGAGGGAAGACGCGAGTAGGGTTCCCACACCATTCCAGGGTAAGATCGGTAGGCTCCCACGGCTTCCAGCAGCGACGCGCCAGGGGTATCCAAGACCGGTCCGCCATTCCATGTCTCGATGCTGATACGGCGTTCAAAGCTTCCCAAGTGCGCCAGCAAAGCGGAAAGTGCATGTTGGCGTATACCATCGTCTACCCCCTGCACAGTGGCAAGGTTCGCGCCATTATTGTTGGCAATGAGTACTGGCAATCCTCGCTGTTGTATCAGCCACGTCGAAGGGACGCGGGTGAAACTTAGTATGGTTTCATAGGGCAGGCCTTCGAGCCTGCTAGAATTATAGAGATTCGCCGGATCACAGGCATTCAGCACTACGAAAGCCGCATCCTCCCGCGTATCCCGGAGCGTGCGCAATTGCTCTACGACCTCCGGTAATGCGAACTGTACGCCCGGTAGATCTTGCACGAAGTAGCCACGCCGTACTTCACCCCGTAATTCCATTCGTTGAAGCTGTTGGTAAATCAGTCCCCAATCCCAGGCTCCGACCTCATCGATTAAACAGTCGCGTGTCACTATGCCGTAGCGTGCGAAAAGCTGGCGTGTCTGCTGCGCGACCTGTTCGGCTAGAGGGATGGTTTTACCTAGCACACTAAAGCGATGGACCAACGTCCACCGCCCGGCCCATCGTGCAGAAGAAGGTGTTTGTGCCAATAGCTGGCGGACGCGCCGTTTGGCTGACCGGTACCGCGCGCGACTGGGTTTACGACTGGCCCGCTGGGACTCCCTTTCAAGACCCAGTGCCTCGCGCCGCTGCGTCAGTTCTGCTTCCAGGGAACTTACCAGCCGCTGTTCCTGCGTCTGCGATTTTCCTTCCTGTACGATCTGGCGCAGCGTGTTTAAATTGTCGTTGGTTACTAGACCCGCCAGTACCAGTTCAATCAAGGCAGACTCGACAACCTTTTCCTCAAGTTCTAGTGCTTCTTCAATATCGGTGAAGAACACTGCCCCCTCGGATTTGAGAAATTTATAGACGTTTAACGCCTCGACGGATTGAAATGGAGAAGAAGTCTCCATCTCATCTGTTAAATCTGTTGAGAACTCAGGCACAGACTCCAAATAAACATTGCCCTCCCCCCGGAAGAGAAAGCGCACCCGCCCCCAACGTGGATCAGTACCGCCGGAACCTACCCACACCAGGTCACCGTTTTGAGAAAGCGTGTCTAGGTCTACAGGATCGTAACCATCCAGCCGTAGCGGGAATACGTCGCGTTCCCAAATTCGCCCCACCACAGGCGCGGCGCGCAATTGTTGGAGAATCTTGGTCAATGCACCCTCGCCACTTAGTCGCTCGGTGGGATGGATGTGTTGCCAGCGCGCCAGGAAGTCGGCATAGACTGTGAAAGGAACTGGTTGTACTTCTTGCCGGAGGATATTCATCGTGCGGCGGTGAATCTGCTCCAGCGCGCGTCGTTCTACAAATTCGGCTTCGGCGGGTATATCTTCTGCCCGTGGAGTGAAGTGCCCGTGGACAATCTCGCGCGCCTCAATCCGACGATCAAGCTCCGTCTGGAGCCAATTCTCAGGGAAAGCGTAGCGCGCGCGGATAGCGTTCAATGTCACCGGCCCGGCGTAGCTAAGAAAACGGTTAAGGATGCGGCTACAGGCTTCTTCAACGGATTCAACCATTGAAATTTGATCCGTTTCCGTCAAAATCCGTTCCGTTCGTTGGACATCTTTGAATGCCGTTTCATAATCTGCCTGATATTCTGCAAGTACCCAACGGAATTCGGGCTTGTGTGCGGTGGGAATATCCATCCCCACCACGCGCCCATCGCCGGCAAGTCGCCCAACCCAACCAGAAGGATCCACCGTCGCGCGCTGTGCAATCTCGCTGGGCGAAAGATCCCCTATCTGTTGGAGTAACACGGCCAGTTCGGCTACCGTGCGGACCTGGGAAGTGGGCGCCGTATGCTGTAATTGCCCCCGGACCGCCTCTATTGCTTCGGGACGGAGCAGTTCGTCCAGGGCCACATCTTTGAGCAAATCCTGTAGGAGATCCCGGTTTATGGCCAGGCGCTGCAATTGCTGTTCGGCTTTAGGTGCATCCCACTCGTACATACGCGTGCTGATGAAGTTAAACATCAGGCTCTCCGCCACGGGCGAGGGGGCGCGCAATTCCATCACCCGCACTTGTACCTCCCCCCGCTGGATGCCGTCCAGGACTATTTCGAGATGTGGCAGATCGAGTACGTCTTGTAGACAATCTCGATAGGTTTCGATGACAATGGGAAAGTCATCAAACTTACGCACGACCTGGTACAGCTCTTTGGCGCGCAGCCGCTGGAGCCAGAACGGCGTTCGTTTCCCGCGCCCGACGCCTGGCAGGAGCAGCGCGCGCGCCGCATTCTGGCGGAAGCGCGCGCCAAACACCGCCGAATCTGGCAGTTCGCGTAGGATGCGCTCGCGGGCCTCCGCTGGTCCCATATCGGTGACGATGTCCAGCGGAAATTCGGTGTCGGATTCCAGCAGACGCAGCAGGATGCCGTCATCGTTGGTCTCAACCTCAATCTCGATGCCCGCGCGTTCCCGCAGCGCGCTTGCCAGTGCCAGCCCCCATGGTCCGTTAACGCGCCCACCAAACGGCGAATGAATGACCATGCGCGGATCACCGAGCGGATCGTCGAAGACTTCTACCAGGATGCTACGGTCGGTGGCGAGTGTACCGGTCTGATCGAGCTGCCCGGCGAGGTAATTGAGTATATGCCAGGCTGATCGCACATCCAGCGCGTGAGTCTCACCAAGCCAGGTGAGGAGAGAGTTTACCGCAGCGGCGCAGTGGGCGTCGGGTTCCTGCTCTTGTTTGGAGATGTCGGACAAGGATCCCAACAAGTTGAGGATTCCGGAACTTGCATTTTGTAAAATTTCTTTGAAGGGCGTTTCCTCCGGCAGGCCGAGATCATGGCGCAACGTTTCCAGCTTCTCAATGACGGTACGGCGGAAAGCGCCGACGCGCTGTCCAAGTTCGTAGGGTCGCCAGGGGTAATCGCCGCGCCAGAAGGGCATCCGGGGGATGGCGCCGGGCGCTTCCGCCACGGTGACGCGATTCTCATCAATATCCAGTACACGCCACACCTGCGAGCCGAGCATCAGGGTATCGCCGATGCGCGTCTCAAAGACGAATTCCTCGTCCAACTCACCGAGCTTAGTTTTGCCGTCGGCCAGGTACGCGCCGAACGCGCCGGTGTTGGGAATCGTGCCGCCGTTGGTCAGCGACAGCATCCGTGAGCCAGGCAGTGCGGATAACTTGTTATTCACGCGATCCCAGTCCAGGCGCGCGCGCAGTTCTCGATATGCCTGGCTCGGATAGCGACCGGCCAGCATCTCTAATGTTGTCTGGAACGCACGGGCGGTAAGGTCGGTATAGGCGTAGGCGCGACGGACCAGCATGAACAAGTCATCGGCGTCCCAGGTCTCGACCGAAACCATAGCCACGATGTGTTGCGCCAGCACATCCAGGGGATGCCGGGGCGTGTATGTCGGCTCGACTGCACCGCACAACATCCCACCCGCGATGGCCGCTGCCTCGACCAGGTCTTCATGGTGGGTAGGAAAGATGCGGCCTATACTCGTTTGCCCGACGAGGTGCCCGGAGCGACCCACACGTTGCAATCCCTGTGCCACCGACTTGGGGCTTTGTAGTTGTACGATGAGGTCTACCGAACCGATGTCAATGCCGAGTTCCAGCGATGAAGTACCTACCAGCGCGGGCAGTTCCCCGGCCTTGAGCTGGCTTTCGATTTCCAGGCGCGTTTCTTTCGAGACACTGCCGTGATGCACACGGACAGGCCCGGCGTGCGTTCCATCGCCGGTTGCCATCAGCCCAACGCCGGTGACGGCGCCGCCCTTGATGAGACCGGTGGCTTTGCCGGAGGCTTCGGCGGCCCACTGCTCATTGAGGTAATCGCCCGCGCGCTCGGCCAGGCGGCGGTTGTTAGTGAAAACAAGCGTCGTCCTATGTGAACGGATCAGGTCAAGCACCTGCGGGATGATTGAAGGCCACACTGAATCACCAGGCAGATTGCGGAAGTCATCCACCGTCGTCACGACTTGAAGATCGAGGGCCTTTTGATAGGCGGCGTTGATGATGGTGACCGGGCGGGGAGAGAGAATTGTGGACGGTCGTTCCTCTGCCGGTAATTCGTAATCCGTAACTCGTAATGCTTGATTCTCAATACCTGATGCTTCTTTCCACTCATAGCCACCGAGAAATCGCGCAGCCTCGTCCAGGGGGTCGATGGTGGCAGAAAGTCCGATGCGCTGCACGGGTTGTTCAGCCAGGCGTTGGAGGCGTTCAAGGCTGACGGAGAGATGAACACCGCGTTTGTTCCCGGCCAGCGTGTGGATTTCGTCCACGATGACGGTATGGACGGTGCGAAACATCTCCCGTGCCCTGGGACTGGTGAGCAGCAGATAAAATGACTCCGGCGTGGTGATGAGAATATGGGGAGGCTCGCGGAGCATTGCTTGCCGCTCGCGCTGTGGGGTATCGCCGGAACGCACCGCCACTCGAATGGATGGAAGGTCGAGGTCCAGCACATCGGCTTTGGCGCGGATGCCCGCCAGCGGCACGCGCAGGTTGCGGTGAATGTCGTTGTTCAGTGCCTTCAGCGGCGATATATAAACAAGGCGTACTCCCTCCGCTGTCACTTCACTGATTCGTGATTCGTGATTCGTGATTCGTGATTCGCAATGTTCTGATTCGCCTAACTCTCGAAACAGTTGATCAATGCCCCAGAGGAAGGCGGCCAATGTCTTGCCGGAGCCGGTGGGCGCGAGGATGAGGGTGTGTTCGCCGCGCTGGATCGCGGGCCACCCTTGTGCCTGTGGTGGCGTCGGTTCTCCGAAGGTCTCCTCGAACCACGCGCGGACGGGAGGGAGGAATGAAGCAAGAGGGGATAATTTACTGAATTGTGATATGGTTTTTTCTTTCATAAAGCTTTTCTTATTATAGGTAGCCAGAACTCGCAATAATAGTCGTCGCTGCTTTCGCCCGGATAGTAGACTTCCATCTCCGGTGCAAAGGCATGGACGTAACCCGAGGTAGGCAGCCATTCCATAAATGCGAACATCTCGGCTTGGACAATGGATTGGGGGACTTTGCCGTGACACTCGAAGACGGCCCATTGAGAAGCCGGGACCTGATAGTGTTCCAGGTCGGCATTGGAACAGTCAGGCGGTGCTTCGATGGCGATCATATAGTAGAAGTCGCGGTTGGTGGGATCTTTTTCCACGCGTGAGATGCCTAGTGTGGTGCCGTTCGTCTGCGCCCCGCGCTGCCAGCCGTTGAGGGCTTCAAATATTGCGAGCAGGCCATCCGCGCGACATTGCTCCCAGAAACGCTCAAAGTCATCTTGTTCAGCGATCCAGCCTTTCTTACCGATAACGTCAAAGGCAGGACGTTCAATAATGCGATAATTGACCATTTACCTTATCCTTTCCAGATGGTGTTGAATTCTCTGCTTGATATCTTCGTAGCTGGGCGGCGGATAATCCGTCAACCCGGCATTGATGCACTCGTCATCAATGTACAACGCGGATTCGATCCCCCACTCATGCAGCACAGAGGGGTCGGAGGTGTCAATTTCCCGGAAGATGACACGGTCGCCGAACTCAGCCGCCGCGCGTTGTGCATCGGACATTTTGGATAGCCCAGGGCACCAGTGAGTGATGAACGCCGTCACAACGACTTTGCCCGGTATAGGATCAGGTGTCTTGCGCGGGCGCAACCAGCGGGGCGCTTCGGCATCACCAATGAAGGGCTTCCAGACCAGCTTGTCATAAGGTAACCGGTTGGCCTCAATATAGCCGTGCTTTTCATACCAGGCGGCAGGCATCCAGTGTGGATAGATCAAGCCCCAGGCAACCATTCCCTTGGCGCCCAGCGCTTTGGCATCGTTCTCTGCGGCCTGAAGCAACATAGTGCCAGCTCCATATCCTTGCATATTGCCCATACCTTCATCATAGCCGTGAACCCAGATGCACTGGATAAAATACAGGTCTTTTCCTTCCACACGAGCATACGCCACCGGCAGATATTGGATCATCCCGATAGCCTGTCCATCATCGTTAAGGGCCAGCTTGACACGCAGCCCTTTATCTTTCATCATAGCATACCAGGCGCGCTTACGCTGGCGGCCTGCTTGCATTTCCTGCTCTGCTGTCCAATCCTTGAGACAGAGCAGAAAGGTAGATTCGTATTCTGGCGTCAGATCAATGATCTTCATAACATTTCCATCCCTTTCGTGCTATACAGGGTATATACTATCATTTTACAACAACCTGAATGCGGCGGCAATGTCTTCCGCAATCATTGCACGTTTGGTCTTTTCGATGCCGAAACTCGGCCCAACCTGGAGGTAGGAAGGGAAAGCCCGTTTACCACGGAAGAAATAGGGCTGCCCGCGCAGTTTGTACGTTGAACCGGCAGGGATCACGCGCTCCTCGCCCGCGCGTTTGGCGATGGCATTGACGGCCTTGATCGCTATATCTCCCATTAACAAGAATGCTTTCACATTGGGGAAAAGGGCCAGTTCTTGTTCGAGCAGAGTGGAGCAGGTTGTCACTGTGACAGCTT
The DNA here is from genome assembly GCA_016931185.1 of Anaerolineae bacterium. Taxonomy (GTDB): domain Bacteria; phylum Chloroflexota; class Anaerolineae; order B4-G1; family SLSP01; genus JAFGFI01. The sequence goes on along the minus strand of JAFGFI010000462.1, from coordinate 3,645 downwards.
TGATCCCATAGCCTGTTTTGCCACACTTGACGGCGTTGGTGAAATATACGCCCATAGCGAGAAGATCGCGGATAGACGAGACTTTGACACCCGCATCATTAAATGCGAGTACTGTGGTCTGCTGGAAGGATGGATTGCCTTCGGCGTAGTAATAGTCATCGGGATTGTCCGGTGCGGCCTCAGAGATTAGGATGAGGGAAACCGCTTCGGGGTTGATCTCGATATTGGGTATACGATAACATTTGTGGCGTACATCCGTGCAGGGAAAAGCGGTACATTGGATACAGTCGTTGATGTGCATATTCCTCCTTAAAAAGTTGCAGTGTTTTTATGGGTAGATTTTGGATTTCAACGGCTCACTCTGTCTGGGTTTTCTCGAAGCGTTGCCTGACTTCCTCAAGGGTAGGGGTTTCCATCTGTTGATAAAACGTGAGGCGGAATCCATTGAGATCCTGGATGGACAGGGTTTTCCCACCCCACAATTGGATTTCCGGCGCGGGGCCGGTATAAATACCATTTTCGACGGCGGTAGCGTAGACAGCATCAACATCATCTACGGCCATGAAAATTGTAAAATTCGAGTGATCATAGTTATAATCGCCGGGGTCTCCCGCAAACCGGCTCAGATTGATCACGGTGGATAGTTCTTCCCCCTGCTCGATGTCTTTGGCAACATCGCGTGTGACGCTGCCAAAAAGACAATGTCCATCTTTGTTGAAGGTGTCGCTATGCACGCGCCACCCCAACCGTTCGTACCAAGCTCCCGTTTCTTCAATAGAAGGCACGGTGAGAATGACTTCAATTTTTTGAACCGTGTACATTGGATTTCTCCTTAGGGTTTGTAAAAACATAACTTCCCACGTGTGCCCTTCCTGGAAGCTGTTTTTTCGCTTCCAGGAAGGTGGTGATGAGGGACCTTATTCTCTGTAGCTTTAGCCGTATTTGCACTGATGACCGCCTCATTAAGACTGATTGATACCTGGTTCATCAGGTGTGATGCGAAGTACTTTGTTTAACAATCCCAGGGTATTTGGCCCATAGTAATCGCCGTTGAGCGGGTTTATGGTACCCCGCACATTATACATTAGCTCCAAGTTCTCAATTCGTTGTTCCGGTGTCACAACCATTGCCGCTTCATCCATTGCCACATGCTGTACGCGCCCTACAAACAGGTGCCATTGACTATCTGCATAGAGGGGACGATGCCATGCTAGTTTGCACTCTACGTTGATAGCGCACTCAGCGATACGTGGCGCTTGCACAGTCTGCGCAGGTTCGATGGTCAGTCCGGCGTCAGTGATCTCGTCGTTGTCTGGCCCATTGCAGGCGATGGTCTCAGAGCACTGTGGTAGGAGCTTAACTGAGGGGTAGTTGAGACACCATTCACCTTCGCGTAGGATATTAGTGTAGGTGTGTGTGTGGTTGAGCAGTGCCAGCAACGACGAATAGTGATCACGTTCACCTACCAGAAATCCCCAGGCATGTAAATTGGCATTTGCCGCACCGTTGGCTTTGCGCGTGGTGACCAGAAAGATAGGGTTGGGCACGGTGATGACGTATTCTAGCCACGAAAAAACATCGTACTTGCCTGGCCAGTCTTCGATCAGATAAGAGGGTTGGGTAATACCGATTTCATGTTTCATTTTACCATCCTTTCAATAAGTTGTTCAATATGAGTCACAGCTTCTTGCTCTTTGTCACGAATTTGCAGGATAGCATCGGCATGCGCCCGGCGCATCTCTGGGATGGCAATCGCCCTCATCGCCTGCTCGGAGAAGTTATCGCCAATAATAGCATCCATCCCGTTTCTGATGCGTTTTACATCGCCATAACACTCGGCCGCCAGCGATAGCTCAGGCTGGAAATCAGGTACATCCTCCAGTACCTGTCTGAGAAATGCTTCTGCTGAACAATGGTCGCGCAACATCGTCATGTTGACCGCCGCGCTGACATACCGCCAGCCAAGTGTCTCCTCATCCCCGTCCGGAAAATACTTCTCCTGAGTCATTTCCTCAGCCCATATTTTTAGGGCTTCAAGGCCGGTGAGTTTGTCGCCCATACTCGGTGTTTTCATCAGATAGACTGCCCATTTCAGGGCATCCGCGTAGATGGTTTGCAGGGGAGGACGCTCTTTCTTGTCGCCGATTAGGATATAACCGCCCAGGTTGTCGTGCCACCCCGGTTTACGGAAGTAGCCGGTCACGTCATGGGGAATGTTATGGTCGTCTGGGATGTCCTGATAGGTACTCCAGCCGAGTAGGACTTTCCCCTGTTCGTCGTAGCCGGCGATGATGCAGCAGTCCGATGGCCCAACTACTCCGTAAGCCAGGACAGGGATTCCTTTGTCGATGCTGGCGGTGATATTTGTCGCATCGTCCTGCCATGTTGTCTTTTCCCCTAGAGTATATGCATATCCTACCGCATCGATGGCGCGGCGAATAGGTGCATAAGCATCTGCCGATATGTTCCTGATGCCGTAGTTGCCAAAATCCCACGCACCGGGATTGAGCGTAAACCGGAACGCCACGCCCGACGTCCCCATCACGTAAGGGTAGGGTAGGTTTTCCCCCAGGCACATCATAGCTGACACGAGCGCCGACGCGAACTCGCACATCTCGCCGGTGTCCCATGAGATCCGGCGTACCCCTTCAATGTAGACCTTCTTACTTTCCGTCTTGACTATGGACATCTCGGCACCTCTTTTTTGAACATTCTTCTTGTTTTTGTTCTCACCAATCATGATATTGCTTTGGCCTTCTTGACTGTGTTATTCCCCTATGATTGAGATCGAACAGGGTGAGTGGGCTATCGATTTTGATCTGAAATGCCTCGCTCCACCCTTGGACGCCACCGGTAAAATGCCGCCATCCCAAAAGCCGCCAAATCTTGTTCTTAAGAGACGTTTGGGCCAGGTCGACCTGGCCCAAACGAGGGGGCTACCAATCCGCTGGTGGATGGAAGCCCGCGTCCTGCTCATATAGTGCAAGGATAGTAGCCACATCGTCGTCGGATGCAGACGCATCGGCTGCTGCAATCAACGTGGCGACGCGATCCATCAGTGCGTAGACGGGTTCGATCTGTTCCGGCGTAAGCGCGATCATATAACCCCAGCCGCCATCCCAGGGCAGGATTTCAACTTTACTGAACGCCAGGAAGTCGCGCAGTAAGTCCCCCCGCACAAACTCGATGCCGTGCATATCGAAGATACCGAAGTCGTCCGGGTTAGCTTCGCCGCTGCGACACAGTTGCCACGCTTTCCCACCCACAATGAAGCGGTTACGGGGGGTGTCCAGCGGGTTGAAGTCCGGCTTGAGTGCGTTAAGCATCAGTTCATCCAGTTGCGCGTCTACCAGTACCCAACGGTTCTGCTCCGCGTTCCAATACTCGCAGACCCAGTGATCTTCATAGTGGCCGGGGACGAAGTACGTGCCGAAGCCGCAGCGCGCCCGCGCCGGAATGCCCTGGTGGCGCAGGATGGCTGTCAACATCACAGAAAAATCGCGGCAGTTGCCCACTAGCTTGCGCTCGTGAGGGCGCGCCTCGGTAAGCGGGCGGTCATCTAGTACACTGCGGCTTAAATAATTCCACAGTTTAGGCAACCAAGGCCTTGCCCTTGTACGTCCATTTGAAGGGCTTTGCCATCGT
>JAFGFI010000461.1 GCA_016931185.1 Anaerolineae bacterium | reverse complement strand
TCACCAGGGCGCACGTCCTCACGGAGTCGCTGCAGTGATTTCCAGTCCCTCCCGCCGCGCGATCTCCAGGAGGCGGGCTGGCGTCATCGTCGCGCCAGCGCTGCTCGCCCACGGCAACGGGTTCGATACGGCTGTCGGTAGCAGCGCGCAAGGCCCACAGGAGATCAACTTGATGGCGAGTCTACACACCATCTTCCTGGTAGGCCTGCACTTTTTTGAACAGCGTTGCCACAGTTTCCCCTTCAAAAAGTTTATCCCGCCATTCCAGGTAATCCCCTTCGCCCATTTGCCAGGTGGCCCATAAACGTACCACCTTGGCAAAACTAAGGTGCTGCCATAACACATCAAAAGCTTCGCGGACTATAGTTTGTTCACGTAAAACGGCTACTGTCATTGTATCCTCCCTACCACACGGAGCACAAAATCCACAGGATTCAAAACTTGCAAATCCGGCTCGTGATACTTGCGTATCAAATGGTCGTCACACGTCAAGAAATAAGCACAGCCGGCTATTTCTGCGCACGCAACGTGCAATGCATCAGCAGCTTTCACCCCTTGTTGCTCCAGCACTTGTGCGCGATGCAAAACAGATGTATTCACGGTTTCAACGGTATGCGCCAAACTCGAACAATCCTCAACCCATTGCCGGCGCACGTCAAATGGATTCCGGCTATTCTCATAAGCTAACACCGATGAGGATACCAAAATAACTCGCTTCTCTTCGATCATTTGTAAAATCACAGAAAAAGCGAGTGTCTCCAACCAAATTCTTGGCTGAGTTTGATCATCAAACGGTCTGTTGAAGACACTCGTGTCCAGATAAATTTTTACAACTTTTCGCATTTGTCACCATCATACAACGCTTCTGCTGTTGCACCAGCACGCCAATAGGCGACTTGCTTATCAACGAATCAAGTCCAGTTTGGTGGGATCGTAAAGGTCCCTGAGACTTCTAACTTTGACAATGTGTTCGTCATTCCTGTACCTTCCTGCACGGTTTATTTTACCACAACCGACCGATTACAGGAAGACGGCGCGCTTGCCGGGTGGGACGCACTGAGGCCTGGTAAAAAGGTGGGAATACGCCCACGTGCTCGGTTATAGGTCAACCAAGTGCGCCCCACCTTCGCTCCGTATGCCAGTGCGCTGGAAGGGGACCGGCACGGCCTCACTGCGCAAATGGAGGCCAATGGCTGGTCCAGATAGGGCAACGGCGCGGCAAGCTGGCTACAACGGCACGTCCTCGGCGGCGCTGTAGGCCTCGAGGCCCGCTATGTCACCAGGGCGCACGTCCTCACGGAGTCGCTGCAGCGATTTCCAGTCCCTCGCGCCGCGCGATCTCCAGGAGTGGGCTGGCATCATCGTCACGCCAACGTTGCTCGCCCACGCCGGGGCCGGGTTGCAAGATTTGTACTCTTGGATGCCGATTGGCGATAGCAATCGCTTCCCACACATTCACGCCAAAACGGTCCGCAAGTCGCGCAAAATTCGTTGGCGATGGCGATGTTGATGTCCCGGTAGGGGTTCTCCATTAGCTTGACCATTTCCACCGTCGTGGCGTCGGTCAACACAATCTCGCCCTGGACGAACGTCGCATACAAATCGCGGCCGGCTTCGGCCGAGGCGCGATCGATGCCCCCAATCACGCGGGAATTTTCTACCAGCTCACGTAAAATCTGCCCCGGCAACACTCGTTCCGGGGAATAAGCCAGCAAAAAGTCCTGTCCGGCCTTCAAACCGGAGCGCTCCAAGATCGGCTGCACCCATCCACCGTCGGGCGCGGCGGCGAAGTAGACTCCAGGATCACCAGGTTACCCTGGCGCACATACGGTGCAATGGATTCCGCCGCCGAAATCACATAGCGCATATCGGCGGTTTTATCCGCGTTAATGGGCGTCGGCACCGCGATAATAAACGCGTCCGCCGGCTCAGGAGAGGCCACTACCCGCAAGCCGTCTGACTTGATGGCGGCCTGCACAACCGTCTTTAAGCCAGGTTCTTCAATGTGAATATCGCCGCCGTTGAGCGTCTTCACGACAGCCTGGTTAACATCTACGCCGACGACCTCTAATCCGTGCGTAGCGAACATACTGGCCGTAGGCAGACCAATATATCCCAATCCTAAAACACATACTTTTACCAAGATACTACCTCCTTGCATAAAGGTAAGTAAGCGAATTCTAGGAAATGACCGCCGAATGTAGATCCTGCAGACATAATCCAATCCGCTCCGCCACCTGCCCATCCCCGTATAACGTCGGATGCTCTTCCGGTAGGACAAAATTTCGTACCGCCGCCACAATCCGCGCTGTCTCCGCCCCTGCCAGCAGATTCCACCCGGCCTGCACCGTTTCCACCCACTCCGTCTCATCGCGCAAGGTCACACACGGCGCGCCGAGCCAGTAGGCTTCCTTCTGGATGCCACCTGAATCAGTCAGAATCATGCGTGCAGATTGTTCCAATTGCACCATATCCAGATAGCCTACCGGCTCAATGGATTTTAGATTGGGGATGTTGGATTTTAGCTTAAGCGTTTCAATGCGATTGCGCGTGCGAGGATGAACCGGAAAAACGATTGGTTCATCCAGGGTGGCGAAGGCGTCCAGGATGGCGCGCAAACGGACCGGGTCATCCGTATTCTCCGCGCGATGAACGGTTGCCAACAGATAGCCTTTTTCTTGCACACCCAGTTGCTCCAAGATGGCGCTCTGCGCGCGGGCGCGTTCAGCGGCCCACAAGAGCGCTTCATACATCACATCGCCGACCAGATAAACTCCTTGCACAATCCCC
>JAFGFI010000460.1 GCA_016931185.1 Anaerolineae bacterium | reverse complement strand
ATAGAGCACCGGATTAAGGGGGCATTTTATGACACACCAAATAACGGCAAATATTGCTATAACACGAGAGAAAATAATGCCGGGTATGCAACACTCAAGTAACTTGCGCGAATGGGCTTACCACCTCCCCAAAATTGATTTACACCGGCATTTAGAAGGTTCTTTACGCTTAAATACCCTGGCAGAGATTGCCCTGGAACATGGCATTGACCTACCCAGCTATGATATAGAACAGTTACGACCCTATGTCCAGATTACCGACGATCCACCTGATTTCTACCGTTTCTTAGAAAAGTTTAAGCTTTTGCGGCGTTTCTATACCTCAAAAGAAGCTGTACAACGGGTCACGCACGAAGCCATTATGGACGCCGCAGTAGACAATGTGCGTTATCTAGAATTACGCTTTAATCCTGTGGCACTCTCCCGTCTTCAAGATTTTCCACTGGCCGATGTTGTAGAATGGGTCATCGAAACAGTAGCGCAAACCCAACAGAAAAGCGGAATTCGCACGTGTTTGATTCTACAAATAGGGCGAGAAGAAGAAGATATCAACATTGCCTACGAGATTGTGGACCTGGCGATTGCCCACTTTGGTATGCTGGTACGGGGCATAGATCTGGCAGGAAATGAGACTAAATATCCCGACCACCAACGATTTACAGGGCCTTTCAAACTAGCTAAACAAGCTGGCATTCATATTACAGCGCACGCGGGGGAGGTACTAGGGCCAGATAGCATTGCTACCGCACTTGAATATCTGAATCCAGAACGCATCGGACACGGCATACACGCGATAGAAGATCCAGAAATTATGAAAATCCTCTACAACCGCGATATAGCACTGGAAGTATGCCCTACCAGCAACTTACAGACTGGCGCAATACAGGGGATGATCCATCATCCGCTACCAGATTTAATGAATCAACAACTCTGTGTAACTCTCAATACCGATGATCCTAGTATCAGTGACACAACCCTCACGGATGAATATATCATCTCGGTCAGTGCTATTGGCTTGAAACAGAACTTTATCTACCGTACACTGCGCAATTCTGTGGAAGCGGCCTTTATCCCTGAAGAAGAACGAGATTGGCTACGAGATAGTTTCCGAGAATGGTTAACGCCCTTCCCCGGAGCTTTGGCTGAGTTTGACTAGAAAACCCGGCTTCTTACGGATGCTGATATCTGTAAGAAGCCGGGGGGTTGCTCGGTTACTATGCCAGACGCTCGGCCAATGCAGCCGGCGTATATGGCTTTATCACCACGTCACGAATACCAAAACGCATCAACTCCATCATCCGCTCAACTCGCAGGCTTGAAGTAAAAACCCACGTCTTCGCTCCTACGCCTGCCTTAGCAATCCGTCCCAAAACTTTAATACTCTTGGTAGACTCCAACAGATCATCCACCAAAATAGCATCAAAAGCTGTGCCAACTTCGGAAAAGTCCACATCTCCACCCGCAACCCGTGTTACTGTGTTACCAGCTTCGGAGAGGGTCTGTTTCACAAAAATACTCCAGGGATCAACATCATCAATCAACAAATAAGACTTCCCCGATACGAATTCAACCGCTGGTAATTTCCCCGCAAACACCGGTAAGGATAACGTGAAATTAGCGCCACCGGTAACACTGTTTTCAGCCTGAATCTTACCATCCAACTGTTTCAAGATCTGCAAACACGCGGGCAATCCTAATCCGGCATGTTTGACACCCTTGGTGGTATAGAATGTCGCCCAAATCTTATCCATTTCCTCTTCCGGAATCCCAGGACCATTATCGGCAATGACAATTTGCACAAACTTCTTGTCTACTGTTGGGGCAATCGTGATGTCAATTTGGGACTTCTCAAGTTCCTCAGTAGCCTCAAGCGCGTTCCTCAACACATATCCTAACGCCCGACTTAACTGCGTCGTATCCGCAAAAGCCAACGGCAAATCGGCAGCCACATTGTAGTCTATTACTACCTCAGCCGGAATCCCCATTGCAGTTACAGTATCTTTCACTACATCATCTAACATAACAGGCATCGGCTTTTGCTCGCGAGCCGGGCCAATAAGATGCTCTTGTACTTGAACTATTACCTGCGCACTATCCGAAATCAACGTTAAATCTTCGCGAATGGACAACAGGAGTTCTTCATCTGCACCAGCAACCTCTTCCATATCATCCCGGAGACGATTTACACTGGCCGAAATCGGCAAAGCTTTGTTACCAATCCAATGAATGGCCTCCAGTGTCGCTGTGGCGATAGCCTCAAAAGTCTTAGTACGCACCAGTTCGGCATGTGCAGCTTCAAGCTCATGCAACAAACGCGCGTTATCCAGAGCAATTGCCAATTGATCCGCCATCGCCTGCAATGAAGCAATATCTTCGTCACTGAAGGCAGCCTCTTCTACACTCTGTACCGTCACAGCACCGATAACCTGGTTCCCGACCAGCAACGGTAATGCCATCTCAGAGCGCGTGAGGGGCAAATGCGGGTTTTTGAAATGGACCGGTTCATCTCCCACATCCAACGCGATCAACGCGCGTCTCTCTACCACCGAGGTGCCGATCATTGAAAGGCCCCCCACCCGCAATTTATGCCCTGCAGATAGCATCGCCTGGCCTGCATCTCCCCGACCCGCGCGCAATACCGCCCACTCCCTGGCATCATCCAACATAAAAACGCCAGCATAGTAGAAACCATAAGCATCGCAGATAATATCCACTGTCTTATTTAACAATTCGTCCAAATCCAAAATAGACGTCACTCCTTTACCGACCTCGGCAGCGGCTTCTAACAAGCGCGCGCGGCGGGTAGCCTCTCGCAACACACGCCGATTTTCGGTATGTAAACGCGCGTTGTTAATCGCAATTGCCAACTGGTCGGCCATTGCCTGCAATGCCGTAATATCATCTTCTGTAAAGGCAGCTTCTTCCTTGCTCTGCACAGTGAGAGCACCGATGACTTCATCCCCTACGGCCAACGGCAATGCCATTTCTGAACGGGTGAGGGGTAAATGCGGGTTTTTGAAATGAACTGGTTCGTCTCCTACATCCAATGCAATCAAGGCCTGCTTACGTCCGGTCGCCGCACCAATCATCGAAAGGCCACCCACCCGGAGCTTATGACCTTCAGCCACCATCTGCGCGCCGGCTTCTCCTCGTCCCGAACGAAGTACAGCCCACTCTCCATCCTCATCCAGGAGAAAGACGCCAGCATAATAAAAACCGAACTCATCACAGATAATGTCCACCGTTCTAGTCAACAACACATCAGGATCAAGGATAGATATAATATTTCGACTGACCTGGGCGCCCGCATGTAGCAAAGCAGCCCGACGTTCAGCTAGGGATTCTTTCACCATCGTATACTCCTCATTCTTCGCGGATGCAGGCATCCGTGCTCATAATATCATTGATAAGTTCAATCAATCCTGCCTCACGGCCTTTAACAAAATAAGCCCGTGCGCCACGCGCCACGGCATCTTTAGCCCGGCTAACCTCATCAAAAGCAGTAAGCACAACTACCGGCAGATCAGGGACAACTTCCAACAATTTGCTCAACAATTTCAGGCCGGCATTAGGATCAATTTCACCTTCAAAATTAGGCATATTTAGATCCAATACCGCAATATCAAACGGTTCACCTGCGGCGATAGCTTCCTGGAACAATTCAAAACCTGCCCTTACATCACTCGCAGCCTCAGCATCGAAACCCGCCCGTATCAAACTCTTTTCCATACTTCTTAATACCAGACGTTCATCGTCAACTAAAAGCACTCTTATATCTTCGTTCATAAACTTTTCCTTTCACAATAAAATGACCTGTATCATTTATCTCCCTGACCTAACAAGTAGATAAACTATCCCTCTTCTACAGGTTTCGTCTCAGAAGTTTCCTTAAAAGCAGGGAGAAACACACTGAACGTCGTCCCCGCCCCCACCTCGCTCTGCACGGTGATTTTTCCTCCTAAATCGCCAATGATTTGCGCACAAGCAGGAAGTCCGAGACCGGTACCACCACGATCTCCTTTTGTAGTGTAAAAGGCCATCCATATTTTGTCAATTTGCTCGCCAGGAATCCCCTCTCCCGAATCAGTGACATCTACTACTACATAGTTAGGGTCATCAGCGCGCCTGGCCCAAATAAAAAGCCGCTTGAGGGAAACGTTGTGCATCGCTTCCATCGCATTTTTCATCAGGTTAATGAAAACCCGCCCCAATTGTACACGATCAGCACGGACCGGCAGCAGGTCCCGCCCGTAAAGAGTACGAGCAACCTCCTTAGAAATTCCCATTGACTTGATGGTCTCATCCAACAACGCAGGCAACTCAACAATCTGAACCCGTTTCTTGCGCGCAGGGCCGATCAAATCCTCTTTGATGTTAAGAATTGCCTTGGCACTCCCCTCAATAATTGCCAAATCTTCAAAAATAGACTCTACCGACAACACGCGGCGCAATCGTCGCAAAGAAGCATCCTCCAGCCGGGCTTCAATTTCCTGGAGGTCCATACCATGCGCCACCATCTGTTCCACTGCCAACATGAACATTTGCGCAAAGGGATGTTCCTGAAATTCCGGGGAAGAGGATTGTACCAGCCTGTTAGCCATCACTAGATAACTTACCACGTCCTCTGTAATACGCGCCACACTACCAGGAATCGGTGCGGCCTTATTTCCAACCCAATGAATCGCCTCCCCTGTGGCCGTAGCTATCGCTTCATAAGTTTTAGTACGCACCAATTCTGAATGAGCTGCTTCCAAATCCCGCAATAGACGCGCATTGTTGATTGCTACAGCCAACTGATCGCAAAGCACTTGCAAAGCAATGATATCATCATCATCAAATGCAGACTCTTCCACACTCTGCACCGTCACAGCGCCAATAGCAGCATCAGCAACTACCAGGGGTAATGCTACCTCGGAACGGGTTAGGGGTAACAACGGATTCTTAAAATGTACAGGGTCTTCTCCCACATCAAAGGCAATCCTGGGTTTACGAGTACGAATTGCAGCAGCAATCATAGACACATCATGCAAATATAAACGGTGTCCATTCTCCACCATCTTCTTGCCAGCATCACCGTGCCCCGCGTGCAATACGGCCCAATTTTTAGTCTCATCAACCAGAAAAACACCCGCGTAGTAAAATCCAAACTCTTCACAAATAATTTCAACAGTAGCGCTGAGTAACTCATCGAGATTAAGAATAGAGGTCACGGTTTGTCCAACATGTGCCGCTGCCTCCAACAGGTGAGTGCGCCGCTGAGCGCGTTCTAATAATTGTAAATTCTGCCGGTTGAGTTGCTCATTTTCAGCCATTGTTTCAGTCAATTCGCGGACTTTTTCTTCCAGCCGGGCAACTAACGTGTTTTGATAGGCCTCACGATAACTCTCATCCTCTAGTTCTTCGCGCTGGCCCCCCAAGAATTCTTCAACTTGTTCAACAAACGTATCAGGATCAATAGGTTTTGCAATATACCCATCACACCCGGAGGCCAATACCCGTTCGCGTACATGTTCGGTCATGTCCGCAGTAAGCGCAATAATAGGAACGTCCGGCAATAACGCTTTGATGCGTGTAGCAACCTCATAGCCGGTAAAGTGAGGCATGTGCAGATCTACCAGCACCAGATCAGGCTTAACAGTTACCGCTCGATCGATACCTGATAAACCATCTGTCGCTTCAAAAAACTCGTATTTGGAGAATAACAAGCGTTGCACGAGTCTTCTCGACGAAGACGTGTCATCAATACAGAGGATTTTGGCGCGTTTATAGGACTGATTCATAGTATGTCTCAAATCTGATAATAGCTTATACTGCGGTAACTGCTCATGTGGAGGAAATTTTTACACCTTAGGCTAAGCTCCCCCACCCGGGCGAGTAGTCACATCACGCGAATTATAGCCTGATTTGAAACCTTATCAAGCAATCAAACCTGTGTGCTACTCTCTGTTCTTATAGTGGACCCCGACCCCAAAATGATCATTCCACCTATACTTCTAAACTCTCCTTACATCCAATATCCTTCGTTAAAGCGGACCATAACACAGAAGCCATCGTCCGCGTCCCTACCACCAAGGCATCCTCATCCACGTCAAAATCCGGGGCATGTAAAACACTGGCAATATTTCGGTCTGGATTAGCGATACCCAACCATACAAAAAGTCCTGGTATTCTTTGCTGGTAAAGTGCAAAATCTTCATGCGCGTAGGGATAAGGAGAACGAAAGCGCAACACCTGTTCCGCCCCTAATATAATATCCAACACGGGTAAAGTTTCTTCAACCAGACATGGTTCATTATATACCGGGGGGATAAACAAAGTAAAGAAAATATCGTAAGTTGCCCCCATCTCAGAAGTCACATCCATCAAAGTTTGGTGTATTTGATGTTGAATGGCTTCCCGCATCTCAGGATCAGGAATACTAACCAGCCCTAACAGATAAGCTTTAGGTTGCTCTTCATCACCAAAAGGCCAACAACTCAACAGCATGGACTGACGATGAATCTCACTCTCTTGCATTAAACGTATTTCAGCATCGAATACTGTTATATCTTTTGGTGAAGTACAGTTGCTCAACGCCTGCAAAGCAGAAACGGCGTTGGCTGCCAGAGTTTCCATTTCTCCAGCAGGACTATAAAGACGTACCCAAAACTCATCCATCGCCGGCAGTGCAATTCCCGGCGTAATCCCTACCTGTCCCACAGGAATGGGAAATGTGTGCAATGCAAAAATGACAGAGGGACGCGGATCTTGCAACGCGCCATCTTCAATCATCAACTTGGCGCCCGATACAGATTCTTCGGCCGGTTGAAATAAGAATTTCGCAATTCCCGGCAATTTCTTCCGCAATGAAGCCAGCACCTCAGCAACACCGAGCGCTATGGTCATATGAACGTCATGGCCACAAGCATGCTTAACTCCCTGGTTCAAGGAACGATAAGAAGCCACCAATTCATCCTGAATAGGTAATGCATCCATATCAGCACGATATGCGACCACCGGGCCGGGTTGCTCACCGCGTAATATCCCCACGACCCCAAGTTCTCCTACCTGCGTCTGCACTTCCAACCCAAGATCCCGCAAGTAGGTAGCCACAGCCTCAGCCGTTCGTACTTCCTCCCTCGAAAGTTCCGGATGCATATAAAAATCACGCCGGATGTTAACCAGCTTTTCCCGCAGTGCGGCAGACCGTTCTGCTATCTCTCGTTGTAGTTCCTGCTCCAATTACGCCTCCCTACAAAAACACCTCCTGTCAACGAGATATGCCATCTCATCTATCAGGAGGTGACCCAAATCCTGTGAAGTCCCGCGCTCCCTTATGAAGACCAACGGTGCGGACCCTGCTCACCAGGACCTTCTGCTTTACGCCGGTAAGAGAACGATGACTGGGCAAGTGTCTCCTCATCAGGCCCTAGTAAGAGGTTAATCTGCGCCAACGCAGCTACATCATAACGCGTGTAGCCACAGAAGTCACAACACCACGCGGCAAAATCGGGAACTGTAACTAAGCGCGCATTCCACCAACGCACGTATGTGCTATGGGTAGGCTTGAGACTGCCCAAATTGCAACTGGGACATGTATACATCATCTGGGCACACTCTGAATAAACTGCCCATCAAGAGCTACCCGGTATGTCATAAAAAAAGGCACTACACTATAATTCATGGCACAGTCCCCAGTTCGGGGAAAGTATAGTGCGCAATAAATCCCCACTTTTCCGGCGGCCAATAACGGAACACAGCTTTACCTAGAATATTATCTTCTGGCAGCAGTCCCCAAACATGCGAATCACTTGAATTATTACGATTATCACCTAGAACGAAGAACTTACCCTCTTCTATTGTCCAACGGTTCTTATAAGCAGGGGGGCCACTAATATAAGGCTCATTCAGGGCAACACCGTTAATCCAAATGCGGCCATCACGGGCTTCTACACTATCTCCAGGAAGTCCGATAATGCGTTTAATATAAGGAATTGTACTTTGACCATTAGGTGGGTCAAGCACCACAATATCCCCTCGCTCCGGATCGTGAAACCAATAAGAAACACGACTGACAATAAGATATTGCCCTTCATGCAACGTAGGCTCCATACTAATAGATTGAACTTCATAACGGCCGGTCAAGGTATTGATGACAAGGAAAATAACCAGGGCCAGAAGTAGTGTTTCCACCATCTCGCGCAACCATAAGAAAAAACCAGATACCGGCTTTTCTTGATGGATCTCTTCCGGCTCTTCCAAATACGTCAATTCGGATTTATTTTGTTCTGTAAGCAAATCTTGTGTCATAGTTTATTGCACATTTTCCAATTCTGGATACGTATAATGAGATATCGTTCCCCACAATTTGGGGGGCCAATAACAAAAAACCGCCTTTCCAACAATATGATCACGGGATAACATTCCCCAAGCATGGGAATCACTAGAATTATTGCGATTATCACCTAATACAAAGTATTCCCCTTCCTGTAATGTCCAAGCCCCAGGATAATTGGGTGGATTGCTGATATAGGGTTCATGAAGGGCGATGCCGTTAATCCAGACCCGTTGATCATGTACCTCCACGTGATCACCCGGTAGACCAATGACACGCTTGATATAAGGTACCGCACTCTGCTCATTAGGTGGGTCAAGAACTACCACATCCCCACGTTCTGGAGGATGTAACCAATAAGCCACTTTACTGGCGATTAGATACTGCCCATCATATAAACCTGGCTCCATACTCTGCCCGTGAACCTGATAACGTCCAGTGAACGTATTGATGACCAGGAACACAATCACCACCAACAATAAGCTCTCTAAAGCATCTTGGAGCCAAGAGCGAATACCGAAGGAACGACTTAGAGAAGGGAACGCTTCTTCCTCTTCTGACATCCCCATATCCGAGAGTTCATCTGTCAAATGCTATACCTCCAACTCTATATTTACACCAGGATTATAGTTGATCTAAAGTAGGGAGCAAGGATAAAACAACGCCTCCGACACTGCGGAGGCGCATGATTCAATCCCCCACGTTCTTCAACACGCCTACACCTCTCCTTCAGAGACTGGTGTCGCCTCATCATCCGGTGCAGTTTCTTCCTCTTCATCCTCCCACCCAATAATCCATACCGCAAGACCGGCGACCGCAATCGTCGCCACGATAAGCGCCACCCACTGACCGGGTAATAACCCAACATCGCGGGCCGACCAAACCAAAATCGCCACCATACCTATAGACAACACGATCCATGATGTCCACTGAGGATGTTCTACTACAAATTGTTTAACTTTTTCCATACATATCTCCTTCTCTAAATCGGCCTACGGACCAAATCCTCGCGCAATTGTTTAATCATCACCTGATTTGCATCCTGTTTCCATTCTGCCGCCGCCTGACGCCACGCTTTACTCAAATCAGCAACCGCGCGCAGGTCATAGCCCAAAGCCAGCCAATACTCAATCAAATATTGGCTAGGATTCGCGGGCCAGAACAACATCGCGGCCTCGGCCTGCAACTCCCGACCTGCATCCTCCATAGCCTCAACTAATAGTTCTCCAACTACTACTCTGTCTACACCTGGAGCAATCAAAAAATCTGTGACACGAACGACCAGATTTTCTACCTGCCATCCTAAAAGCCCCACCAATCTATCGCCATCAGATTCCGCCAGAAGAAAGCCCACCTGGCTAAACCGTTCTGCCACCTGGAGTCGATCTACTAAATCACCGGCCTGCGCCTGGTTAACGAATTCCGCGATAGCTGTTGCATCTTGAAACCGAGCCTTACGAACACTAATTGCCATCATTTTCCTCCGGTGCTTACGAAAAAATAATCTAAATTACAGTTTTAATATTGCCAAATTTCCAACAAACAACCTTCAGTTCACTTCATCTCTATAAAGGCTTAAGTTAATTATAGCCAATATTTCTAATATAACCATTACCATTATACCCAAGTTCAGAAGATGTACAAAGAATGAATTGATTTTTGATTTTATTGGTGTTATCATAAACGTTGAGGTCACATTTATGGCAAACCATGATATATCCTTGATACCGGCGACAACATTATCCTCTCTACAATTGAGCGAATTACTCAATCGGGTTTATGTGGACTATTATATACCCATCGAGATCAATACATCCCAGTTTCAACAAATGTGCTATGAAGAAGATATTATACTTTCCGCCTCTAAACTGGCTGTGGTAAACGATATTCCGGTCGGAGTGGCATTGCTTTCTATCCGTGATACCTGCGGCTGGATTAGCGGTGTAGGCGTATTACCGGAGTGGCGGCGGAAAGGTGTCGCTCGTACATTGATTCAAAGTCTCAAATCTCAAGCCCCCACTTTAGGAATAACTATGCTCAAGTTAGAAGTACTCACACAAAATGCTTTTGGGATTGCATTATATAAAAAACTAGGCTTTGTACGGCGTCGGGATTTATTGGTTCTATCTGCAAAAGGGGGACTTTGGGAATCTGCCCCCCTCCCCGCCCCTATCACCTATACCTCTCCCTCACATTTGCTCTCCGCTTACAATGACTTTCATGATGTCGAAGTTCCCTGGCAACGCGCCGCATCTTCCCTTCTACATCGTGACACAGCTCTCAAAGGGTTAGGGTTTTGGGAAGAGCATCAACTCCTTGGCTACCTCCTCTATATCCCTCAACGTCATTATCAAACTGTATTAGATCTGGCAGTACTCCCCGGCCATCCTCAACGGCTGGAAATAGCTAAAAAGCTTTTATTAGCCCTGCATCAGTCCCGCCCTATGGTAGGCGAGTACATTATCAATGTACCGGAGGAAGATCCTTTACTCCCCGTGTTCATGACTTTGAACTACCATATACAACACCGGCAGTTTGAGATGTGTTGGTCACCGGAAGCTTTACCCTGAGCGGGATTTATAATAATGAACAGAGAAACACTGAGATTTTGCGATTTGCAAAGTTGATCATTTTCGGAGGCCTGATGAGTGAACATAGGATTACATCTACTACATCTCCCACACATATAGCCCGCTGCGCCAGTTGTGGGCGATTTGTAGGACCTTATGCCGCCTGCCCGTATTGTGGCGCGAAGATGGCAGGCCGTCTTTCTATGCGTTGGGTTAAATGCGCGGCTGTACTGCTGGCAACCCTGGGACTTATTGGGTTATGGATTTACGCACGGACCACCGATATTCCAACATTATCCGCAGCCGATGTTCAGGGAACCATGAATATGGCCTATGTGCGCATCACGGGACGCGTCACTCGCAGCCGGAGTTATGACCCCGAAAGCGGCTACCTGGCCTTCTGGGTTCAAGATGGGACCGGCGAAGTACGAGTCTCCGCCTATCGAGACGTCACCGAAAGCCTCATCGCTGCCAACAAAGTACCGGCGCTCGGTGATCTCGTCCAGGTCGCAGGGACCTTGCGTATTCGAGAAGATTATGTCGCGCTAACACTCAACGTACCGGAACACCTGGAGTTAAAACGTCCAGATCCTATCTCGATGCAGGCAGGAGAACTCACTCTGTTAGACGAAAACCTTCGCGTGCGCGTTACCGGGGAAGTACAGCATGTGAATGTACCTTACGAGGGGCTGACGTTAATCATCCTGCACGATGCATCCGGTGAAGTCACCATCGCTATTGACGAAACCACGCTCACGCTCGCCAATCAGCCCCTGCCAGAAATTGTAGAAGGCCAGGGGATCGAAGTTGAAGGCACAGTGACGCTGTATAAAGACACTCCCCAGATTACGCCGGCCGATATTACTGCCGTCCTTCTCTCCGAGGTTCCAGCGGAAACCACCGTCACCGAAATTCCTGCCCTGAACCAAGTATCGGCAACGGATGCCGGGACATGGGTCAAAGTTCACGGGCACATCGTCGCTATGGAAGGACTCAAGGGCGGGTTGAAAGCCATCCTGGATGACGGTACTGCGCAACTGACACTGCTGGTCTGGCAAAGTGTCTACGAAGACCTGCCATCTCCTGATGCTTTGGACGTGGACGCTGACATTGAAGTCGAGGGAGAAATCCAACTTTACCAGGGCGAACTTGAAATCATCCCTGAAGTAGCGTCAGATCTCGCCATCCTCTCCCCAGCACCTGACATTCCCTGGATAGAGATAGATGATCTGGGCCACCTAGACGCCGGGCGACTGGTACGACTGCGTGGCATATTAGAAAAACCACAAGGTTTTTCAGCCGGCATCAAAGTGCCGTTGAACGACGGCACGGGCAAAATCACCGTGTTGTTGTGGTCCAATATCGCCACCCAGTTAACCCCGGAACCCGTAGCCGGGCTGCCGGTGGAAGTGCGCGGTATTATCGAAGTCTATAACCAAGAACTCGAAATCATCCCGCGCTCCCCACACGATTGGCGCGTGGAATAAGCAACTCGTAACACGTGAGGCGCAAGGCGAGATTCAGAAACCTTGCTTTTTACCTTTACACTTTTACGCTTGATAGAGCATAAAGTGTAAAGGTAACTTGAACCATCCTGGCGCAAAACGCAAATTGCGAGTCAGGAATGAAAAGTTAGGAGTTTAGCAATTATGTTAGATTTGATGCTCTGGTCCCTTACCGGTGTCATGGGGGCGTCGTTGCTTGCCCTCATCCCGGCATTGCACATCTACAATGTCGCCGGTTTTATTCTGCTACTCAGCCCCTCCCTCTCCCCATTTCTCACACCAGAACGGATGGCCTTCCTGTTCCTGGGGATGATCACAGGATACGCGATGCTCAACACAATTACCAGCATCTTCCTCTCTGCGCCCGATGAGAGCACTCTTTTTATCGTTCTCCCCGGCCAAAAGTACTTGCTCCAACACCGGGGCTACGAAGCTGTTGTATTAACCGGCATTGGCGGACTAGGCGGATTGACGGTACTCGTTTTGCTCACCCCTATTGCGTCATACCTGTTTCCTCTCATCCGGGAGATCCTACGCCATCACATGACCTGGATCCTCTGGACCATCATCGCTTATATGCTGATTTCCGAATGGCCCAAAGGCTCAGATCGCGCGCCTGCCGGTTGGAGACGCTGGTGGGATGGCTGGAAATCACTGGCTGCTGGGTTGGCGACTTTTCTGCTCTCCGGGATATTAGGCTTTATCCTGATGTATCGCCCCGTCATCCCGGTGCAGGTGGCTTACCAAAATCTGCTCCCCGCTTTTGTCGGTCTCTTCGCCGTTCCGTGGGTGATCCAAAATTTGCTGGCCCGGGTAGACCTGCCACAACAACACATCGCTCAAACCATAGATGCCCCGCCGGGTATCATTTTCCAGGGCACGGCAGCAGGTGCATTGGGAGGATTGTTTGCCGCATTCTTCCCTGTCGTCACCGGGGGCATCGGGGGCTTCCTGGCCGGGCACGCCACTGCACAACGCGACGAGCGCGCCTTTATCATTTCCCAGGGGGCCTCCAAAATTGTTTACTACGTAGGCGGATTCTTATTGTTCTTTGTGCCGGGTCTGCATCTCACCCGTGGCGGAATGGCATGGATGATCAGCACGCGCTACAGCGCCTATACCCCTACGCAATATTACCAGGCTACCGCAGCAGTGCTACTTTCCGGGGTTGTGGCGTTCTTCCTCTCGCTGCTGGGCGCGCGTCTAATCATCGCCCTCATTGCGCGGGTAAGTTACCGTATGATCAGTTTTGTCACACTAGGGATATTACTGGCGGTGGTTTTGGGAATGACAGGATTACGTGGCCTGGGCGTTTGTGCCGTCGCCACCGGCATCGGACTCATTCCGGTACTCTGGGGATCGCGCCGGATGAACGCGATGGGAGTACTCTTGCTCCCTATCGCGCTCAATATGGCCGGGGCAGGAGATACCATCGCGGGATGGCTTGGGCTACTGTAGGACAGGCTTTCCGGCCTGTCAACAAACAAGAATGTCTGTTCCACATAAAAAGCACCTGCCATAGCAGGTGCTTGCGACGGTCACAATGAATAATGGGTTATACTTCAGCGGGCACTTCCTCAAGCGTGATACTCTCCGTCTGCGCCGCTTCTTCTACAACTTCTCCCGAGTGCTTTAACTTAGCCCCAAGTTGCTGCTGCTTCTCCTCAATCATAGCCTTGCTCTGCTCCTGGAGTTCCTTGGCGCGAGTCTGAAGGTCATGAGTCGCCTCATCCAGTTTGGACTTCGCATCGGCCAAAATATTCTCAGCGCGGACGCGAGCTTCATCCGCGCGCTGAGTGGCCTGTTCACTCAACTCAATGCTCTTAGCCTTAATTTGCTCCCGTGTTTCTTCCCCGGTTTGCGGCGCAAACAACATCCCCACCGCGAATCCTATCAATCCTCCAACAAAAAAACCGGCTAAAAAAGCCCCAAAACTACTTTCCTGGTTACTCATCTGTCTGTCCTCCTACTTGGTTACGTACAGTTTGACTTTGGTCTGGTTTAGCACGTGGCCGCAAGTGCTTCATCACATGAATAAGATTATGCGTCATTTGATTAACTGCTGCGGCAGTGCTGGATAACTTAATAAAAGGAGAAACCACATTATGACTCACAAACGCCGTGGTTCCCCGCACCGTAGATGCTGTATCATTAACGGATCTCAATAAGGGCTGAATTTCATCACGCAAGACCTGAATTAGGGTTTGGATTTGCACAATGAGTAAAATCACCGCCAGGCCGATCAAGAATGTCTCCACAGCAACAAAGACTATCGCAATATCACGAATAACGCTGGTGGCCTGGGGGAACTTTGCCATTAACACAATAACAGCGATTAACAATACAAAAAAGAAGATCCCGCCCGCGATAATGAGCGTCTGCACGCGGCGAGCAGCACGGGCCTGTTCTTCGGGAGTGGGTTGTGCTTGCTGTTCCTCTGGTTGCGATTCGACTAACGGCGCCGGTAAAGTTTCTTGTTCCATGATTCCCTCCTGTTATACCGGGCCCCAAAAGCTTAAAGATGTTACGACTCAAACCGGTAACCTTAACTCGGTGATATTGCGACTCAAGGCCATAAAAAAAGATTTTGAGGACATTTATTTCATTTTCGGGCTATAATCAAAAAAAATGAAATAAAGAACTCTCTGCTCTATGGCCTTAATTGTATCACCCTCGTTCCGGTATAGTGATTGAATAGTAACTACAAAATAAGGCTTTTAAGGGCTATCGGCAGCAACTTAATTTATTATACCATGTTGGAGAAAAAGGAACAATCTAACCGCGCGGTTCCTTCCGGGAAGCTGTTTTTTGCTTCCCGGAAGGTGATGATGAGTATAACCGGTGGAGGATAAAGAACGCGCTATGGAAAGCGCGGCTACATCAAACCCACGGACTTCCTACTGCACCAGTCGCAGGAAGATGCGCTCGTACAATTCGTCGAAAATGGGGCCCAGTTGTTCTGCACTGGGCGCGTGCCGGTACAGGCCTCCGGTCACGTCGGCAACGTGGCTCATCAATTCGCTGTCCGCCGATTCACCCAGGGTAATAGTGTAGATCACAATGCCGTTGTTGCGCGCTTTGAGCGCAAAGTACACCGTGCAATCCGCCGCGCGATCTTCATTGGAACTCCCCGTATTCTGAGACCAATAATCCGTGTTATAACAAGCCGGCGCATCATCTCCTAAATCACTATATGCATTCGCGCGCCCGTCGGTCATCAGAATCATAATGTGTGCTGCTCCGGGACGACCATTATGCGAGCCTTGGTTACTCAACGTTGCAATGCCCTGTTTTATACCATACGGAATATTCGTACCACCGCTCGCGTGCGTATTTTCTATATCTTTCACAATAGTGTTCTCAATCGTAGCCATCGTACACGTGCCCCCAGACTCGCGCGCCTCTTTCAAACATTGAAGTTCAGATTCAACGCTGGCACTGCTGGAATAAGTCACATACCCGATCTGATCGAACTCCGGGTCCAGACGCCGGACAAATGTCTTTGCAGCCTGGACTGCACCACGGATAGGCCACTCGTCTTCATAGATATCGTCCACGCGCCGGTCCGGTTGGGGCGGCATATTGCAGTACGGATAATACGTTCCGCCGGTACCGGCCGGATGCCCCGCGTAACGCGCATCACAGGGATTACAGGCCCAACCGCGATTGGTGTAATTGTAAATTTTACTTTCATTACTTAACACCGACGACGGCAAGGAACTGTCACTATTATCCGTGATAATAAAACGATCCAGGTCAAATCCCGGCGCGCCCCCCCAGAAATGCAGCGTGTGTTCCCCCGCGCTTAAGTATGCAGAGCCTATCTTAACCCATTTCCACTTACTAGAATCGGCGCCGTTATCATACCCACCACCCCGGTATCCAAAACCATCCGCTTCCGTGACCGAGGAGGGATTGTCAA
This sequence comes from Anaerolineae bacterium, assembly GCA_016931185.1. Lineage (GTDB taxonomy): Bacteria > Chloroflexota > Anaerolineae > B4-G1 > SLSP01 > JAFGFI01. The sequence goes on along the minus strand of JAFGFI010000460.1, from coordinate 2,727 downwards.
GCCCCCAAAACACGTAATCATCGGCATCCCCACCCTGTCCCCGGACCCAGATATAATAGGTTTTAGCCGTCTTGATCTTCACCGTATACCGCACCTCCGGCGCGGTATACGGACCACCCCAATCATAGATCTGTTGGTCACGGCGGCAGACCCGCCCCAGGATCGGATCGGGATTATTTAAGTCCGTCAAGGTACAAGGAACTCCACTGCCATCGCTGACAGTATAACTACGTCCCGGCGCATACGACAGATAAGCACCATAGGAATCCCGTCCATACGCCTTCGCATTGCCCATATAGTAAGGCGCTTGCTCTCCATTGCGGCCCAACACCCACACCGTATAGCCGATATGTAATCCCGTCCGGTCGTAAGGGTTACTTAACCAATCGTAATCCTCGGCCTCAATAATATAATAATTCTTACTATAATATACATAAGGATCCCCGGTGCCGGTACAGGTCTGAGGAGGGCCTTCGGCCGCGCCGTTCCAGGGTAACGGCCAGTAATTCCCATCCGGGTGTTCCAAACTGCTGTTGGGGGTCCAGCAGCCATAACAGAGCGTGTCAAACTCCATCGAACCGGACTTATCGAAGACCAGGACAACGTCGAGGTTTTTGATATTTTCGGCCGTGGCTATCCCAACCACCGGGATAAAATCAAATCCCATCACCCGCATAAAAAAGATTGGCGCTTTTTGGGTGATTTCTACATGGATACGTCCCATATCCTGATATTCCGGGGATGCCGTATTGATACGCACAATCTTATCCGCCGCATCTTCAGAAGGACCGGTGATAAACTGCGCCGACGTCCCCGTATTTAACTCAAACCGCACTTCAGGATCGGTACACGCCTGGGTAGGATCCGCCGTCGCAACCAGGCCACAATTGTAACCGTTCTGCGCCAGGTATTCCAACGCCCGCAACTGCGCGGCCGCTTCTAACGGCAGTTCTGCAGCCGCAGCTAACGCCGCCGCATCCGCCGCGCGCTGTACCCGCACCCGTTCCACGTATACCAGGCCCAGATCTACCCCTAGCCCAACAAAGGCAAACAGAGTAAAAATGCCAAATGCAACCAGGATAAGACTTTGGCCTTTTTTATGTGCTATACAAATTTGCATTTTTTTATTCATATCACAACCTCCCCTGAAAATCGAAAATCGGCAAATTTAAAATTGACAAATTACCCTCTCGATGATGGTGCATTGCACTTTCTGAAGTACATTACACCTGTTTTCATCCAACCGCTGGTGAACACAGCGCGTTAATGAGTAATTCCCTTGAAAATAACGAATAGCGAATTACGAATTACGAATAGCGAATTACGGATTTAGTTTTTCATCCGAGCGCCGGTTCACCGGCGGTTAATGAGACATTCCTCTGAAATCAGTACACTGTCTAAGGTAAAATTTTCACTATTGTGAACGTGACCCCACGGTAACCCGCATCGCGGAACGGAAATAGACCGGCATGGGATTGGGAAATGGCACAATGTCAGGCACATCCAACAACAAGGGATGAGCTAAAAATGTCTCCACCACCACCAGACGGTTATGATTAATATCATACCCACTATCCTGACGAATTTGATTGATAATGGTGTCCATTTCAGTACTCTCACCAATATCGTCCACCATTTCATCCCAAACCCGGGAATCATCCCAGGTTACCGGGCGTAACGTACCATCCGCCGTCGCAATGGTACCCGAAATGCCATCAGTAGGGGTATCCACATCGATGCCATTGGGCGATGCCGGGTCAAAATCAATGTAGGTAATAATAATGCCCAGATTAGGATCTATTCCCGTCGTGCGCAACACAGGCTCAAATGTCCCCTCCTGCGTCTGTCGCTGCCCACCGGCGACAACAACCCGCTCTGCGATCTGAGTGGCCGTAAATCCCTGACCTCGAGAGGCAAACCGGATCCCCTCACGGTTCGCATTGGCAACCACCATATAATCGTAGAACGCATAGCCCGCTTCTACCATCCCTAATAGCAACAATAATAAGAGAGGTAACACCAAAGCAAACTCCACCATACTTTGCGCACGCTTTGCTTTGTACATTATCTTTAAATTCACCGCTAACCTCCTGGTATATCGACTAAAATGATCTCACCTGTATCGGCCTTGATACTCCATGAGTTCATCAACGCTCCCTTAGCACTAATTACATTTATCGTCCAAGAAACCGTGCCATCTTTCTCACATCGTAAACGCACGTGCATACTCTGCGCCTCAGCATAATCCCAAACACCTTTGCCCCCCTGTACCCACCACCGCGACATAAAAGCATCACTATCCAATACCCAGGCTGTGCGCGGAATCCCTTTCTGAACGTAGATAGCCGACTTCTCTTTGAGTACCCAGACCTGACTCTGCTCCACCACCACAATGGCCAGGCGTTGCCTGGACGGAGAATACACCTGGAAGGTCCAACCGGCCCCCTGGACATCAGGCTTCAACAACGTGGCCGACACAGCGACAATTTCCGTATCTTCCGCCCAACTCGAGGCCCATTCCTGGAACACTTGCGCGGCCTGCTGCGCGGTCAGACTTCCCCCCGGTTGAGGATACCCTCCCACAACAGGTGTACTTCGACCCTGCCGGATCATCGCCAAAAACAACACGACGAACAATACGATGAAAACCGACGATAACCCTAAGAGCCACGCTTTCTTTTTCATATCATAATCTATCCCTAAAGGACGTTTCTAAAGATCATGGGT
>JAFGFI010000459.1 GCA_016931185.1 Anaerolineae bacterium | reverse complement strand
CTACTTTAACCTTCCAGGAAGCTTAGAATGGCTTGATCATGCAGCAAACCGGCGTCCATCCCACGTATTTAGCCGGTGTAAGGGACTTACAGCTTCCTGGAAGGTCCAAATGCGATAACTCTACCTACTGGGTCTGCAGTTTTCGCCGCATTGGTGTATAATCCTATGTGGCATGTATCCTCTTACGCTTAAACTGGTAGATTTTCTTTTTACTGATGGTGCTCGCCAGTCACTGGCCGGTCTGGCAGAGGCTGATCTCAGTGATAGTGCGACATTGGCACAGTTGACTGCTTTGCGTCGTCATTTTGCGTCAGATGAGGCGGCAGTATTATTAGATCAAGCGCGTTTACGGCGTAAGGCGATGGCGAAGTTTCCCCACGCTGCACAGATGTTTTTCACCGATGAAGCACTGCAACAGGCAAGTAGTCGCGCGGTGGCATTATATCGAGCACAGCAATTTGCGCGCTTCCATACGGTGGCTGACTTGGGCTGCGGGATCGGTGGAGATACGTTGGCGATGGCAGAAGCCGGCTTGACGGTATTGGCGGTGGAACTTGATCCCGTCCGTGCGCGGTTGGCAGAAGCTAACATTGCTGTGTGTGGATTGGCGGATCGCGTGCAAATCTTATGCGCGGATTGGACTGCGTTGACCTTCACAGCAGATGCTGCTTTCATTGACCCGGCCCGTCGTGTGGATGACCGGCGCGGAGGAAGGCGGCGCGTGTTCAGTCTGCACGCAATGGAACCGCCATTGTCCACCATCTTCACATTAATGGCGCGGATTCCCGATGTTGCGGTCAAAGTTGCGCCCGGCGTGGATGATGCCGAGGTGCCCGTGGCGGCAGAGGTAGAGTTTATTTCTGAACGGGGCCTTCTTAAGGAGGCTTTGCTGCGCTTCGGTGCCCTGCATACCGGAAGTGTACGGCAGGCTACGGTGTTGCCTGGGCCATTTACTCTGGATAGTGATGCGCCTTTAGATGATATTGAAAGCCACGCGCCAGCTACATATCTCTATGAACCCAATCCTGCCATTCTGCGCGCTAAGCTTGTGCGTCACCTGGCGACGCAGATCGGTGCAGCGCAACTTGATCCCGATATTGCTTATCTGACCAGTGACCTCTTGGTATCTACCCCCTTTGCTCGCGCGTGGTCGGTACTCCACCATGGACACTTTAACTTGAAGACGCTTAACCGTTGGTTGCGGGAGATTGGCGCGGGCGAGGTGATCGTCAAAAAACGTGGCTCTGCTATTGAGCCGGATGCTTTCCGTCGCCGCCTCAAAACTACTCCCGGCGGACCTACCCTGACGGTCTTCTTAACCCAGGTATGCGGGCAACCGTGGATGATATTGGGGCAGTGGGTGGTAAATGCAGTATACTAGAATCATGGCGAATGAGGGGTTAATGTTTTTAAGTAGGTATTTTTTGATTTCGAGCGTAGCTCGAAATCAAAAAATATCCTCTTTTCCGGCGGCATTAGCCAAGCAATCCGGCTCAAAGTGTAACGTTTGAAGTAGATACGTTACCCTAATAAAAAGCGTCCGGTAGCTAGACTACATATTACGTATCACGTTTTACGTTTCAACTAATCATTTGAAGGAGGTTCTTGTATGAGTAAAAGTCAAACTATTGATGAAAGGGTTGAGGCATTGTTGGCGCAGATGACGCTTAAAGAGAAGGTGTCATTGCTTTCCGGCAAGAATGATTGGCAGACAGTGCCTATTGCGCGGTTGGGAATTCCCTCGTTGACAATGACGGACGGCCCACACGGGGTGCGTGCCACTAACACCGGCCCGGAGCGCGTGTCAGGTCCCGCTACTTCGTTCCCTACTGGTGTCTCCATGGCCTCTAGTTGGGATCCTGATCTCATTGAGCGAGTAGGGGAGGCACTGGCGGAAGAAACACGCGCGCTGGGTTGTGATATTTTGCTTGGTCCGTGTGTCAACATTGTGCGTACGCCATTAGCGGGTCGTAACTTTGAGAGTTATACCGAAGATCCTTACCTGGCGGGGCGCATCGGTGTGGCGTGGGTCAAGGGGCTGCAGCGTAAGGGGGTAGGAGCGTCGCTCAAGCACTATGCTTGCAACAACCAGGAGATCGAGCGTAGTCGTGGGAACTCCATTGTAGATGAGCGCGCGCTGCGTGAAATCTACCTGGCACAGTTTGAGACTGTCGTCAAGGAAGCACGACCCTGGACTGTGATGTGTTCGTATAACCGCATCAACGGCGTTTATGCTAGTCAAAATGACTATTTGCAGAACAAAATCTTGCGCGATGAGTGGGGTTTTGAGGGTGTCGTCATCTCGGATTGGGGCGCAAATCACACGATTACTGAGTCGGTGCAGGGCGGCCTGGATGTCGAGATGCCCGGCCCGGCAAAGTATTATGGGCGGTTAATGGAAGAGGCTGTGCGCAACTGGCAAATTGATGAAGTTACCGTGGACAATGCGGTGCGACGTATTTTGCGGTTGCTCATCATCTCCGGCAGGATGGACGATGAGGCGCAAATTCCTGAAGGATCTCTTAACACATTTGAACATCAGACGTTGGCCCGTGAATTGGCCGAGGCGTCCATCACCTTGCTCAAGAATGAGGGCGAAGTGTTGCCGCTCAAGGATGTAAAGACGGTCGCGGTGTTTGGTCCTAATGCGGCAGAGTGTCGCATCGGCGGTGGCGGAAGCTCTTACCTGGAGCCGCCCTACCGTGTCAGCCCGTTGGAGGGGATTAAGGCTAAGTTAGGAGACGGTGTCAAGATCGTTTACGAGCAGGGATGCGATAATTTTGTGAATCCGCCTGCGCTTAAGCCGGAGTATCTTACTTTGCCCGATGGATCGGGCGCGGGTTTGCTCGGTGAGTTCTTCAACTCGCCGGATTGTAGGGGAGAACCGGTAGCGACGCGTGTAGATGCAAAGTTGGACGATTGGCGTATTCACACGCCCGAAGGGATAGACCGTAAAGTCTTCTCGGTGCGGTGGACGGGAACGATGACTGTCCCTGTGAGCGGTCGCTATGTACTCAAACTGCGAAATGCTAACACCTGTCGCTTGTCACTGGATGACAAACTTTTGCTCGAAACTGCACCTGATCCAACTACATGGTTTCCTGGGGGTGAAGCCCAGGATTACGTCGTACTAGAGGCTGGCAAAGCCTACAATCTCAAGGTCGAATATATGAAGTCGGCTGAGATTGAGTTCACAATGTTGAATCTTCTGTGTGCCTACGCGCCTGACCCGGATAATCGCATTGACCACGCGGTGGAACTTGCAAAGCAAGCCGATGTGGCCCTCATCTTTGGCGGGATGGCCCAGGGTTTCGAAAGCGAGGGTCATGACCGTCCCAATATGGAACTTCCCGGCAATCAGAATGATCTGATCCACGCGGTGGCGGCAGTGAATTCCAAGACCGTGGTCATCCTCAACGTTGGTTCTCCTGTGGAGATGCCGTGGGTGGATGAAGTCGCAGGTGTGGTGCTGGCCTACTATCCGGGGCAGGAGGGGGGCAACGCCATTGCCAATATCCTGACCGGGGTCGTGACTCCCTCCGGTAAGCTTACTGTTACTTACCCTGAGTGCTATGAAGATAATCCTACCTACATCAACTATCCCGGTACCAAGGAAGTTCTTTATGGTGAGGGGATCTTCGTTGGCTATCGCTACTACGATATGAAGGACGTGGTACCGCTTTTCCCCTTCGGACATGGGTTGTCGTACACCACGTTTGAATACAGTAACCTCCAGGTGCCCGAAACGGTGCAAAAAGGTGCATCTGTGGTCGTATCGGTTACCGTTAAGAATACCGGTGAAGTTGCAGGCCAGGAGGTTGTTCAACTCTACGTCGCGGATAAGGAGTCTTCGCTGGTGCGCCCCCTGAAGGAACTTAAGGGATTTCAGAAAGTGGCTCTTGAACCGGGTGAGAGCAAGACTGTATCCTTCACCCTTGACCAGCGCGCGCTGTCATTCTACGACCCTTATCAGAAGCAATGGGTTGCAGAACCCGGTAAATTTAAGGTGTTGATCGGCAGTTCCTCAAAGGATATTCGCGTTAAAGGGCAGTTTATGTTGGTAGTGTAAGCGGCATTTTTTCCGGACAGCGTTGAGGGGATACAAAAGAAGAAAGGTATTTTTCATTTTTGGGCCATGTCCAAAAATGAAAAATACCTCTTTTTTACCGCGGCGAAAATTTAGTAATTGGCCGGAGAGGGTTCAAGTTACCTTGGTATAAATGTGCGCAATGTCTGTATTGCCCAAACGATCACTTTTACTACTATGTTCGTTTTGCGCTGTGTATTCGCTGGTATTTGTTGTGTCGTCACGTTGCTCAAAGGATCAAGTCCGTTACGCTGATTAGTAATACTGTTTTGGGTTTGTAGCACCTCATTTTCCCACGTTTGTGCTGCTTCTTCATAACGTTCCTCAGCTTCTGGGTCTTGTATTTCAATTACTTCTCCCTGGTAATTAAAGATCACGCTGGATCCACTTTGCAAGAATGTCCGCGCCTCTGGATCCGCCGCCAGCGCAAAGTAGCTATCCGAGCCGAACTGTACCTGGCGATCCGCCCGGATGTTTTCCGTAATCCACGCATCACTTAACGGTTCATCCATAGCTTTCTGATCCCGCAGGAGGTTCAAATCCACGTTTCGATAATGTATCTGAGCTAGGCTGCGCTCACCGCTTTGTACCACATTCGCGCCGTTGGCGAGACTGGCTTGCGCCGTGTCTTGGTACATCTGGTTTTGTACCCGGGCTTCGACGGTGGTGCGTCCAGAGCTGGCATTCAGGTCGGACCGGTTGCTATAGAGTGACATGTTTTCCACCGATGCCGCGCCGTCGGCTTGCGCGGCGATGACGAAGGTGGTGTAGGGGGTGACGATACCATACGTAAGCCCCAGATCGCGGATTTCTTCAACGAGGGACGCCGTTTCTCCTGAGACTCGCACGTCGTCCAACAGCGCGCCGATGTGTCGCGTTGCCCATAGACGCGGCACAAAGTCATAGTCTCGTGTCTCCGCCAAATCGAAGGTGTAAACGTATTCCCGTGCTTCTGTGCCGGCGACCCCGGTCACGCGCACAACAACTTGGGAACGCTCTCCTGTGGGCGTATACTGTCCTGCGAGAAGCAGACTTGAGCCTCGGAACATATCGGGCAGCGACGCGGGATAGATATCGTGTACTTCAATGCCCTCGAAGGCGATGTGCAGATCGGTGAGTACGGGCGCGGCAATTTTTTGATAGAAGTTGGAGAGGGCCATTTCCAGACTTTCGTCGGGTAGCACGTAAGTCACACTCCCCCCGTTATCCACCGCCAACCGATCGAGCAAGTGAGTATTGACATCATAGCCTACACCGAAGACATGGAAGCGCGCCGCTATGTTTTGGTTAGTCCGTGTGACCAGTTCGGCAATCAAGTCCTCATCGGTGATGCCTTCGGTGGGCAGACCGTCGGTGAGAAAGATCACAAGTTGCGCCGCATCTGCGCGTGTCTCGCTCTCTTCTATCACATTCAGCCCGGTCTGGAGCGCGGCTTCCAAATTTGTATCACCATCGGCAGTGAGTTCTTTTACAAACTGTCGTGCGTCGGCCAGGGAATGTCGGGTTACGGGCAACAGCGTATCCGAAAAGACACGTATTCGATGATCGAAACCGACGATGGAGAAACGATCCTGGGGGTTCAACTGATCCAGGATGAATTGGAGTGCTTTATGAGCCTGCGCGATTTTCTCACCCGACATACTACCCGAACGATCAATAACGAACATAATGTCCTTGGGGAATGCGTTCTCTTGTAGATTCTTGCCGTTCTCCGGGGCAAAGAGGAACAGAAAATGTTGTGAGTCTTCCCGTTTCCCGGTTAAGAAGCCCCCACCAAATCCACCCTCCGCAGGCGAAAAGAAGAGGTCAAAATCCTCAGTCGGATTTACATACTCGGCCTGCCACGTCACGCGCGCGTGCTCAGTATCCAGGTGTTCCATGCTTACTTCATGCGATGAGGAATAGAGACTGCCTAAGCCGGTGGAGGATGTCACATCCACAGTAACCGATACTTCTTCCACGGGCAGCGATGAGTAGCGCTCGGTACTGAGGATGTAGTGATAGTGCAACATTCCTCCGGCCGGGAGGAGTACCTGCTCGTATTCGAGTGTCATCTTGCGCTTTGCGCCGGCAGGTAAATCGAGGTCAAAGGTCACGCTCTCCCAATCTGCGTAGCGTAGTAGTGAAGGATCGTGTCGCTCCGCGACGATAGCGTAGAGGGCCGCGTTGGTTGTAGTTGCATCCTGGCGTATCACCGTCTGGCGGCGACCTTCTACTTCGGCCTCAAAACCGGAAAAGATTGCGTCCGGCGGGATGGGAAACAGATACTGCCCACTCACGGGAACATCATGTGGATTGATAAACTCCTGTTCTACCCGGGTGACGGCGTGATTGTCATTAATTGTCACTGTCACGTGGTGATAGCGCACCACCAGGTAGTCGGGACTGATCGCTTCTGGAAGGATCATTCCATCCGCCAGCACTGCCGTTATCCCCACATTTAACAACAACATACTTGCCAACAATACTAATATCAACTTGTGCATCATGTGCCTCCTAAAAAAGAATTACGAATTACGTTTCACGTATCACGCATCGTGAATTTATCTTCAGCATACACGTCTATGATGACAAATCTGTGACAGAAACGGGGTTTTCGCTTGACGGTTTGAGACAATGTTATTATCATTTGGGGGTGTTTCATTTGAGTTGGAGAATGTACTTGCATCAAACGTCAAACGTCAAACGGGAGCGCATTTTGACGTTTGACGTCTGACGTTTGACGTACCCACTAACTCATTTGAAACGCATCCTTATCATTTGAGGATTAACATTTCCAAGGAAGAAATCGAAATGAAAAATTGGGAGATTATTGAGACGAACTTTGATCCTAACGCATTGCGTTATAAAGAAACGGTCTTTACACTAGGTAACGGTTATCTGGGAACTCGTAGCACTTTTGAAGAGGGGTACATGGGAGAAGAATCCCTAACATTGATCCATGGCATCTTTGACGACGTGTCTATTGTGCATACAGAACTGGTCAATGTGCCCAATTGGATACATTGTGAGATTGTAATCAATGGAGAACGTTTCCGGCTAGATCGCGGGGTACTTTTGGATTATTGCCGCAAGTTGGATTTGCACAACGGCGTTTTGACGCGTGTGGTGCGCTGGCGCAGCCCGGCGGGGTATACGTTTGATATCGCATTTGAACGTTTCGCCAGTCTGGCAGATGAACATATATTGGGTGTGCGGTGTAAAATCACATCGGTGGATTTTACCGGCGCTGTGGAAGTGCGCGCCGGCTTGCCGGGGTATGTAGACAACACAGGCTTTGTCCATTGGCAATGGTTAGATCAAGGCAGCATTGATCAACAGACGGCCTATCTTACCGTTTGTACGAAGAAAACGGCCCTTACCTTATCCATGGCCTGCCATGTTGAGGTGGAGGGGGCTGGCCCGATAACTTATCATCCCCAGGATTGTACCTGGTCGCCCACAGTGATGGCGCAGGGGAACATCGCGCCGGGACAGGCTTTGACAGCGACCAAACTGGTAACCGTGTTTACGGCGCGGGATACCGGCGTGCCACAGACTGCCGCGTTGGATAAGTTACAGGCGGCGGTGAAAGCTGGCTATGACGCGGCTCGCGTGGCTAACGACGCGGCTTGGGCCGATGTCTGGAATACCTGCAATATCACAATTGAGGGAGATGACGAAGCCGACCTGGCGGTGCGCTACAGTTTGTTCCAATTGCTCATCGCCGCGCCACGCCATGACTCGCGCGTCAGTATCCCGGCTAAGACATTGAGCGGTTTGGGGTATCGGGGCCATGCTTTTTGGGATACCGAAATTTTTATGTTGCCCTTCTTTATCTACACGCAGCCAGACGTGGCGCACAATATGCTGCTTTATCGTTATCACACGTTGCCGGGTGCGCGGCGAAAAGCAGCGGAGAATGGTTATGAGGGCGCGATGTTCGCCTGGGAAAGCGCCGCTACTGGCGATGAAACGACCCCACGCTGGGTTCCCGGCAGAGGTGGGGAATTGATCCGTATCTGGTGTGGTGATATTGAACTGCATATCACCGCCGATATCGCTTACGCTGTCCACACCTACTGGCGTGCCACCGGGGACGATGCCTTCATGCGCGATTATGGCGCAGAACTGATACTGGACACTGCGCGCTTCTGGGGCGTGCGTGTTGAGTGGAACGCGGCGCGTGGCGTTTATGAGATTAATGATGTGATCGGGCCGGATGAGAACCATGATCACGTGAATAACAATGCTTACACAAACCACCTGGTGCGTTGGAATCTGCAGATGGCTTTGCACATCCTTTCCTGGTTACGAGCGACGTATCCAGAAAAAGCGGCAGCGTTATGTGCGCAACTGGAATTGACGCCGGAACGTCTGGCCCATTGGCGGGATGTTATTGCTAATATCTGTATTGCCCATGATCCAGAAACACATCTTATTGAACAGTTCGACGGTTTCTTCGAGTTAGAGACTGTGGATTTCAATGACTATGAGCCGCGCGTGACGTCAATGCAGGGATTGCTGGGCGTGGAAGAGACGCAAAAATACCAAATTCTTAAACAGCCGGATGTGCTGATGATGCACTATCTCCTGCCCGATGCTTATGATTCCGTTACGGTCAAAGCCAATTGGGATTACTATACGCCACGCACTGACTTGACTTATGGCTCCTCGTTGGGGCCGGCAATCCAGGCTGCCCTAGCGGCACGGCAGGGGGATATTGGCGCGGCCTATCAGCATTTCCTCCTGGCGGCACGTACCGACTTGCAAAACGCGCGCGGCAATACCGGTGAGGGCATCCACGGGGCGACGGCAGGGGGGATATGGCAGGCAGTGGTCTTTGGATTTGGCGGTGCGCGGCTTACGGAAGAAGGCATTATCTGCGAGCCACGGCTTCCTTCCAGTTGGACAAGAGTAGCGTTTCAATTGGTGTATCAAGGAGAACGTATCACTTTCGATCTCGTACACCGATAAAATACATTTTTTTCTTGACAAATGATTGATATTGTCTTATAATATTATAAGGATATACCAAACCAATAACTCTATGCGTAATATGATGAGCTTTGAAAAGGTATATTATTGTGACTCTGTACAGTTGGGGGCAAATGTAAACTAAATGGTTGATCGAAATTCTCCTATTCCACTTTACTATCAATTAAAACTTCATTTCAAACAACAAATGGAGTCTGGTGAATTACATGCAGGGGACCGGTTGCCGACTGAGATGGAAATCTGTGAGCAATTTGAAATCAGTCGCGCGCCGGTTCGTCAGGCTTTAACTGAGCTTGCGCGTGAAGGGTTGATTTATCGTCGGGCCGGGCAGGGAACTTTTGTCGCGCCCCATGCTACCGCAAACCTGGAGCAAAAAACCATTCTGCATGTGCTGGCGCATTATGATGTGCGCTGGATGGCTTCTTTGGAAGATGCTATCCACCTTTGGAATTTGCAACATCCAGAACACGAAGTTCAGCTTGAAGTAGCATTGTGTTCTCGCGAAGATTATCACTATGCCTTGCGTCGAGCAGTAGCACAAGGCAATGCTCCTGATATTGTTCCCCTTGATTATGTCTGGATCACGGATTACGCCCACGCGGGGTACATCACAGCACTTAACGAATTGGATGCTCTCTGGGTAGATGAATTTTTACAGGACATGGAAGTGCCCATTATCAAGAATAATATGTGGAGCGGAAGACTCTACGGCGTTCCTGTCCAGGCAGACATCACAGGGTTATGGTATCGTAAGGATTGGTTTGTGAGTGAGGGTGTGGAGCCGCCACACACTTGGGATGCCTGGCTGAACCTGGTGGATTATTTTGCGACCCCAGAGGTTAAGCAACGGTTGGGACACAAACATTCTGTAGTCTTGCCGGTCACTTCGATGGCAGGAGAAGCGACCGTTAATTTGCTCATTCCCTTTATTTGGATGAATGGCGGGGATATTATTGATGCTGCCGGTCAAATAGCACTGGATAGTTCTCAGGTCTGTGAATCGTTGTATTTCTTGCAGGAGTTATCACTCAAACGACGCGCTGCTATGCCCGGTGATATAGCTAACTCGCGCTGGTGGGATCTGGTGCGTTTTTTTGCGCGGGGTATGGTCCCTATGGCCCTTGGGGGTACGTATGAGTGGCCTCGGATTCGAGAGGAAAGTGATTTGGTGGAGACTGAGGACGAGGTAGCTGAACATATGGGCTTTATGTTGATGCCACGTCCCACGATAGATGTTGCCCCTGTGGGATCTTTAGGAGGAACAAGTTGGGCTATTCTTAGGCAATCTTCTATCCAGGACTTGAGTATGGAGCTTTTAAAGTTAGCTTCTTTGCCAGAAACCTCCCGGAGTTTCTGCGAGGAAAATCTGCAAATATCACCACATCATCAAGTCAATGCGCGTTTTAATGTGGCGGAACACCCGTGGTTGTCAATGATTATGCCCCTACTGCCGCTTGCCCGCACTCGCCCTCTGGTCCATAATTACATCCAAATTTCGCGATTTTTGCAGCAGATGTTTGAGAAGGTTTTGTGGACAGGGGAAAGTGTCGAAGAGACGGTTCAATACACAGTGCAGTCTTTGTCTTTGTTGTTGGAACGTTGATGAATTACAATGTAGCCTGCATTAAATATCATAAAATATAAAAGGAGGCGATGCGCGATTAAGATGAATTTTCACTTTTCCAAAATTTACATAAGAAACAAAACTTTTAATTAGGAGGAGTCTCTAAAATGAAAAAACGACTATTTCTATTGCTAAGCGTCTTGACCATTATTGTACTATGGGTCAGTGCGTGTGGCGGGGGTACACCGACGGCAGAGCCGGCCGCGACTGAGGAAACGGTTAAAACCGAAGAACCGGCGAAGGCTGAGGAACCAGCTAAGACCGAAGAATCCAAACCCGAAGCTCCGGCAGGACTGAGTGGCAAGTACTTAGATCGAGCGTATGCGGGGGAGTTCAAGGGGACGGTGGTGACGGCGG
>JAFGFI010000458.1 GCA_016931185.1 Anaerolineae bacterium | reverse complement strand
TTGCAGCTTCTGTTCGGCTGGATACCCACGCCCCTGGGTATGGGATTGCGTGCCATCTTATATCGCTTGATGCTGAAGATGGAGGGGGTGGCTGCCATCGAGCCTGGTGTGCGGTTGTGCTTTGCGAACCATCTTCAGTTGGAACATGGGGTGTATCTGGACAGGGGGGTGTACATCCATGCTTGTCCGCAGGGTGTGACGATCGGCGCGGGGACGTTGGTCATGCACGGGGCTGTGCTCCATGTTTACAACTTCCGCGATTTACCCCACGCCGGTATCCGTATCGGACGGGATAGTCTCATCGGCGAGTATAGCGTGATTCGGGGGCAAGGCGGTGTGACCATCGGAGATCGGGTCTATACTTCTCCAATGGTACAAATTATTGCAGTCAATCACGTTTTCGATGATCCGCAGCGGTCTTTCGTGGAACAGGGCATCACGGCGGAGGGGATCGTGATCGAAGATGATGTTTGGATTGGCTCTGGGGCGGTGATCACGGATGGGGTGCGGGTCGGGCAGGGTGCTGTCATTGCAGCCGGTGCTGTGGTGACAACGGATGTGGCTGCTCACACCGTCGTTGGCGGGGTGCCGGCCCGGCTTCTAAGAGGGATCGACGGTCCAGTAGATTCGCAGCGGCGCGGTACAGTGTATTTGTCAACTGAATGATTTGTCACATTGTCCGGGGTTACTGAGCTATTAACCGGGAATTCAAAAACATGACCAAGAACACACCAATCACGCTGGCAGATACAGGCTTGGGTACCACATATGAACGGTGGGCGCTCAATCGCGTGTTGCAGCGTATCCAACAAGTATGTCAGATTCAATCGCTTCTGGAAGGACCGGGAGACGGTATGACGGGGATTGCGGGGATCAATTCTATCGTCTTAGGCCGTCAGGGAGTCCGCGTAACGCTGCATTTGATGGATTCATCCCAGGCCGCTTATGCCGAAAGCGTGTGGAGAATCCACTCGCCTCAGGCATCCCTTGAAATTGTTACCGATCCCGGTATTCGCTTTTCCGATCAGTCGTATGACCTGGTGTGGAACTTCAACGTCTTGCCTCGCGCCTCGGATCCTGGTATACTACTCGCCGAAATGGCTCGCGTCAGCCGTCGCTACGTGTTCTTTTGTGTGCCCAATGCGGGCAATTATTCCTTTTGGCTCCACCGCTTACATCACAGGGTTGCCAGGCAGCCTTGGGATCATGGGGATGTTACCTGGATGCGACCGGCTCCCTGGCTGGCGTTGCTGGCCGACAAGGGGTTACGCCTCTGCGAATCCTTCTACCTGGATTGTCCCTGGTGGCCCGATATTGTAAACCCGGCTGAATTGATTATGGACTTTCTGCCTTTTCTTAAGCATGCGCCGCAGAAAGCTGCGCCTGAGAATCGTATGAAATGGGATCCGGAAACACTCCCTTATTACGATCCGGAACGCTATCCTGAAATACACCAGAAGATGCAGCGTCTGGCGTTTTTCGAGAACAGCCGACTCCCATTACTCAAGCGTCTGTTTGGTCATCACTTTGGCATTCTGGCGGAAAAACTATGAATTCGATGGTAGGCGTGCTGGCTCGTATTCCGTTCTTTAAGCTGTATCGTTGGCTTAACTGGCCGAAGATGCTCCCGGTGAATATTACGCTTACGCCATCACCGCGCTGCAACTCGCGTTGTCTGACCTGCAATATCTGGATGAAGCGTGAAAAAGAACTAACGTTGGACGAGTGGGTAAAAGTTCTTCAATCGTTAGGCAAAGCGCCTTATTGGTTTACGATCAGTGGCGGCGAACCATTCTTGAACAGTCTGACGGTTGATTTGGCGCAGGCCGCCTATCAGATCTGTCGGCCTGGCATCATCAATATCCCTACCAATGCCATTCTTGGTGTCATTCCTGAGCAGGTGGCGCGTATCGCCGAAAGTTGTCCTAAGGCGCAATTGATCATCAACCTTTCTTTGGACGGTCTCGGCGAGAAACACGACCGAATCCGTGGAGTACCAGGCAATTTTGCGAAATTTGAGCGTACCCTGAAGGCGCTACTCGAACTACGTCAGGATTTACCCAACCTGGCAATTGGGATTCATACGGTGGTTTCCGTGTTCAATGTAGGTGATTTAGACGAAGTGACGGCGTATGCTGACGTATCGGGGGCGGATCAGTTTATCACGGAAATTGCTGAACCCCGCGTAGAGTTGGATACCGTTGGGTTGCCGATCACGCCCGCTCCCGAAGCCTATGCTGAGGCTATTGACCGCTTAATAGACCATGTCGCGAATCGCCAATATCAAGGCATAGCCCGCATATCAGAGGCGTTCCGGATCGAATACTATCAGTTGGTCAAACGAATTCTGAATGAGCAAAAGCAAGTCATGCCCTGCTATGCCGGTTGGGCGAGCGCCCAAATTTACGCCGATGGCACCGTATGGCCTTGTTGCGTTCGTGCGGACAACCTCGGCAACTTGAGAGACGTTGACTATGATTTTCCCGCTATTTGGTTTGGCGAGAAAGCCGAGGCTGTGCGCCGCAGCATCGCAGCCAAAGAATGTTACTGTCCGCTTGCCAACGCATCTTACACTAACTTGCTCCACGATATTCCAACGTTAGTTCGGGTGGCAAAGAAAGTTTTACTGCATTAATCAGGGCCTAACCGCGTAAACTCTTGCACAACGAGCAAGAAAACGGGCGTTATGGCCCTTTTGGTTCCGGTTCATACGGGTTAGGAGTCTCAATGGCTTTCGAGTGGTTAGATACTTTTTACCGGAAACTGGAGAAGCCGGAAGATTACGCGGAACGCACACTGGCCGCCTATCGACTTGGGATGCAATCTGGCGGGGCTATCGTAGGTGTACGTATTGTAAGGGATAAAGATTGCTGTCAGGAAGCGCGAGAGATTTCGGAGGACCGAATCTATCATCCAGATGAAGCGCCGCGTCTGCCCCTTCCCGGATGTCCAAAAGGACGTTTTTGTCGGTGTGTCTATCGTCCAGTTATGCGATACGAGGACCAAGAGGGGGATGCATGAGGGCCTTTGTTATTGACGCGACAGGATTTATCGAGGGAACTTTGGCAACTGCTTTTGTTATAGTTGACTGGATGAGTTTCTCAGAATGGTTGAAAGGGCCTAACGGGAATAAGCGATGTTCACGACGGACGATCTTTCTGTAGTTATTCCTTGTTATAACAGCGGGCAAACAATCCTGGCTTGTCTGGAGTCGCTCTATCACCAAGACAAGGCGCCCGGTGAAGTGATTCTGGTGGATTCGTCCGAGGATGATACGCTGGATGTGGTGTTGCAACACTATCCGGAGGTGCATCTGTTTCATTTTCCCTATCGTACCTTCCCTGGTCCGGCCCGAAACAAAGGTGTCGAAATCGCTAAGGGCGAAATCATCGCGTTTATTGATGCTGATTGTATCGCTACATCCGATTGGACTGTTCGTATCGCCGCACAGCATACCGCCGGTCACCAGATTGTAGGTGGGGCGGTTGAATTGGGCAACCCCAATAGCTCGTTATCCTGGGCGGGACATCTGATGGAATTCCGCGAGTTCTTGCCGAAGGGGCCATCCCATGCGGTTATGCATGTGCCGACGTGCAATATTTCCTATCGGAGAAATCTGATTGAGGAATATGGAGGTTTCCCTGATTCCTACTATCCACAAGAAGATTTGTTGTTCAACCATCTGTTGTACCGTAACGGCTTTGTCATATGGTTTGATCCTGCGATTCGCGTGAAGCACTTTTGCCGGGATAACTTGATCGGCTATCTTTCACATCAGCACCGCATAGGAAGGGTGACACGTGTGACTTTGTCCCGTACTCAGATGCAAGGGTCTGCAATCTCGCGTCGTCCATGGTTGGCCTGGCTCGCTGCACCTGGTTTGGGTATTCTTAAATACCTGCGTACCATCGCGGCTTTCTTTGGTTTCGCGCAGTGGGAAGCGATCAAACAACCAGGGTTGCTCTTGGTGCTGTTGCTTGGTTCAATCTGGTGGGCGCGCGGTTTTGCAGCAGGGGCGCGAACCGGTTTGAGTGGTATTCGTGGCGTGATTGATCCCGAAGAAAATATCTTTATCTTGCTGAACCAATGTTTGAAAGACCAGTCGGACTATAAGCCTGGAAATTGAAAGGGGGTAGTTATGGCCGCATGTGAACACCCGTTGATTGTGCTCCCAACCTATAACGAGGCGGATAACTTGTCCTCTCTCGTGCAGGCCGTCCTGGAACAGGATGTTGCCCTCGATATCCTGATCGTCGACGATAATTCACCTGACGGTACAGGCGTCATTGCGGATGAACTCAACCACGCGAATCCTGATATACACGTACTCCACCGTCCCTATAAAGAAGGGTTAGGACCGGCCTATATAGCCGGTTTTAAATGGGCTATGTCCGGCGACTACGATTGTGTCTTTGAAATGGACTGCGATTTTTCTCACGATCCGATTGAACTTCCTCGCTTTCTGATTGAGATTCGAAACGCTGATCTCGTCATCGGATCGCGTTATGTGCGGGGGGGCAGCACCCCGGATTGGGGGCTGAAACGGCGTTTCCTCAGTGTAGGGGGCAATCTGTTCTCGCGCCTGCTGCTGCGACTCAAGACCCATGACTGCACGGGCGGCTATCGTTGCTACCGGCGCGAACTGCTCCAGCGCATTCCGTGGGATGCGATCTCGGCTCAGGGCTACGGCTTTCAGGTCGGCGCCGTCTACTACGCCGAACGGTTAGGGGCCAGGGTTAGGGAGTTCCCGATCAAGTTTTGGGATCGACAGGTTGGACGCTCGAAGATGTCGCCGGACATTGTGCGTGAGGCGCTGAAGTATGTCGTGCGTTTGGCCGTCTTCGGCAGTGATTAATGTGCAGCATATGCGAATACTGGTCACTGGCGCGACCGGCTTCATCGGCGGGCACCTGGCTCGCTACTTAGTAGGACAAGGGCACCGTGTGCGGGCATTGGTGCGCCGTGATGTGGCGGAATTGGCCGAACGCGGGGTGGAGCTAATTCTGGGGGACATCACAAATGCTGCCGCGTTGCGCCCTGCGTTGCGGGGCGTTGATGCGGTCTTTCATCTGGCGGCGGTGCGGGATGTATGGGGCGCTCCGGCGGCAATCTACCGGCAGGTCAATGTTGAAGGAACGCGCTCCTTGCTCGAGGCTGCGGCAGAATCCGGTGTACAGCGGTTTGTCTATTGTAGTTCGGTCGGTGTGGCGCGCTACCCGGGCAATCTGGCAGCCGACGAGACATTGCCCTATTCAAAACCGACCAGCCAGGTACTTTACCATCGCACCAAAGCTCAGGCTGAACAGATGGCGCTCGACGCGCAAGCCATCGTGGTGCGCCCGGTGATTACCTATGGCCCTGGAGACGAGAGTGGCTTTGTGACTCGTCTGATCGCATTGTTGGCCCAGGGACGATTCATGGGGATAGGAAACGGGCGCAATCACGTGGATCTGGTCTACGTGGATGACCTGATAGCCGGGATGTGGGCCGCCCTGGAAAAGGGCGTGGCCGGACGGGTTTACATCCTCTCCGGTACAGCGCCGATCCAGGTACGGGCGTTGCTGGACGAGATCTGCACGTCGTTGGGACGAAACCCGCCGCGCCTGTACATCCCCACACCCAT
>JAFGFI010000003.1 GCA_016931185.1 Anaerolineae bacterium | reverse complement strand
CGCCAACGCATCTAATTCGGTTTCCGGCGTGCCCATCAAGAACGCTCCGGCGGGGATCGTCACCATCTGCGGCTCGAAGGGCAGGCGTGCCGCGGCTTCTGTCACCACTTCCTGTTGCACCGCGCTGCGGGTGAGGTAAATGTACTCGCGCACACCGGCCGGGGTAAGGTCACTGAAATTGGCGTCGGGTTGGTCCTCGGTGGTGCAGGTCAGCAACTCGCGCAGCAGGCTGCGGTTCAGGAACTCGGTGAGCGGGCCGGCGGAGATTTCTTCGTTCCCATCGCCAGTCCCACGTCCGCCTTCTCCGGCGACAGGGCGCTCGCTGTGCGTCATTCCCTCGCCCTCTTGAGGCCGGATGGTTTCGCGGAAGCGACGTTCCAGGTCAATCAGGTGGTGCGGCCCCTCGGCCAGCAACGCGAACAGGCGCGGGTGGTACTACTGGATGATAACGATCTTCGCCAGCCGCACCGGCTTGATGGCGTCGCGCAAGTCCCCGCGGTTCTGCGCCAGCCGCCACAGGAGCAAAAACACGTTGAGGGTGCGATTAATGCGGCGGGGGTTGGCTTCCAATCCCACATAGTAAGAGTTGGAAGTGCGTCAAACCAAAAAGCAGGAAGTTTAGGACCTGTAAAAGAATAAGGTCCCACGCAGAGCGCCCCGGGGACGGGGCTTAGAGCCATAATGCGGGAAGTTATATTTTTACGAACCCTTAACAGACATTTCTGGCAAGAGAACGCGGTGTGGAAGATGATGGCGTGGCGCTGGGGCGAGATTGCGGTTCATAGCCCGTTGGATCGGGCACCAGCAGCGACACGACGATGAACACGGCGATGGCGAGCGCCAGAAGGATGTAGAGTCGATGGGATTGCCATAGCTGCACGAGCCTTTTCCAGAACATTCTATTCCCTCCGGTCCCTGCTAACTCGACACGCCTTGCCGGTGTTGCTGCACTTCAGTGATGGCCTCAAGCAGATCGCTCAAGGCCTGTACCTGTTCGTCTATGTCTGCCTCCAGCCGTTGACTGCGCCCACTCTGTATATCTCTGGCATTTACAAGCAGTAACTGGGAGTATATCGCGCCTAGCGCGGCGATGGTCTCGTCGCTCTGAAGCTCAGCCTGGGTTGTAACCCGTTCCAGCGCGCGCAAGTAGTGCAGTTGAGCGTAGCGAGCGACCAGGGTCTGCTGTACGGCATCTTTTGTCCCGCTGCCGGTATCCTCATAAGAAGCCAGACGGACCTCCAGTCGATCTACAGCGCGGGGCACGGTGCTGAGGTCGCGCCGGAAAATGGGATCCTGCTCCAGCGCGTTCAGCCGCGCGGTCAGGTTTTCCAGGCGGGCGACCCAATCGCTCATCCGCCGCGTGGTCGCTTCCAGGTAATCCCGCAAAGGCCCCTCAGCGGTCTGGGTGATAATCTCGCGGGTGCGTACTTGATATTCGCGCGCCTTTTCCAGCCGCGCCTGCCGCGCTTCGACGTTTGACCGAACGTGATAGAGTGTCTGCACGCCGGCCGGTTCGGCGGCTAGCTCGGCGGCTGAGGTGATGCGATTAAAGGCATACCATATGACGAGTGCCACCCCTATCAATGCACCGGTTATGATCAGGCTCGCTTCCATCACTATCGCCGTAATGGAGAGTGTCGAGCGTGGCTGCGCAAGATAGGCCAGGATACGTGAGGCTGCCGCCAACAAAAAGATGGCGATTAGGGCCTTGATCATTGCTTTGTGTGTTTGACGCGTGATAATACGCGAGTGTCTTGCGCTTGAGGTCGGGGATTCTGATTGGAGCAGTCGTCGGCCTTTGCTTGACCGGCGCTGGTCGCGGATGTACAATCCGGCGGCGATCAATAGCGTTAACATACCCGGTACACCCCAGGGTAACGCATACTCCGGCGTGTATTTGGGGGGGATGATAAGCATAGAGATCGGGATGAAAAGCAGGCCACCACTCATAACGACAAGCAGGAGTGCATCCACCAAGGAGGAAGAAAGTGGCCCGGTTCGATCTCGAAAGAGCAGCAGCGCGGCATCAATCAGGCAGATGGCGGATCCCATAAAGGCACCCAGCCGGAAAAAGCTGAACAGCTTGACGCCATAGACCCCCAGCCCTACTCCCGCCAGTATGAGCGCGGCGGTGACAACAGCTTCCATGATCAGGTGCATCAGCTTGGGTGGTTCGATATACTCCTCGCTGGCCTTGAGCAGGGCCGCTTGGGCGGCCGCCACAAAATCCTCCACGACTTGGTAGCGCTCCTCGGGGTGGTCCACCGTAGCGCAGTTAATGACATCGCGCAACGGGGCCGGTATGTGCCGGTAGGCGCTCAGGGAGCGCGTGAGCAGGTTTTGCTCACCTGCTCGCCTCCCGGTGAGCAGCTCGTAGAGAATCACGCCCAGTGCATAGATGTCGGCCCGACCATCAATGGGCTTGCCGGCGCGCTGTTCGGGGGCCATATAGGCCGGCGTGCCGCTGCCCTGGTCCGTTTCCTGTCGGGCTTGAAGCATCTGTGCGATGCCGAAGTCGGCCAGCAGGATGTTTCCCGATTTCGTCAGGAGCACGTTGGCCGGCTTGACGTCGCGGTGGACGATCTTTTTCGCGTGGGCGTATCCCAGGGCGTCGGCAATCTGGCAGACGATGCGCACAGCCTCTTGGGTCGGCAATGGTTTGCCCAATTGCTCCACCAGCGAGCCTTCGCTGATGTATTGGGTTACCAGGTAAGGCGTGCTGCCGTAACGGCCGCTGTCATAGATCGGCAAGATATTGGGGTGTTCCAGCCGGGCCAGTGTCTTGGCCTCGCGCTCGAACTGTTCCAGGAAAGCCGGATCGTGATCCAGGTCGGAGGCAATGACCTTGATTGCCACATGCCGGTCGAGCGCCGGCTGGTAGGCCTTGTAGACATCGGCCATGCCGCCTGTGTCAATTTTCTCGATGATATGATATTGGCCGAGTTGTGTGCCGATCAAGTCCATAATGCTCATCGTGGGTATCCTATATTCTGAGCTTTCCTCATCAGTATACCTCATTCACCAACACGCTCAAGAGGGAAAAATGCCCTTCAATAGCCCTGCTGGTGTTCCCTCTTGACCATGGAACAGCATGGCCTGGTATAGAATCTTTGCGAATTCTGCGCTCTCGGCGGTAAGCCCCCCCACTGAATCGGCTTCTGCGCCAGCGTCACCCCCGCTGCTGCATCGCCTGAACGAGATGCGTCTGGGCCTCTTCGAAAAACCCCGGTTCCGCAACGTAACCGGTTCAATCCCGGTGATTTTTACAGGTGAAAACAGGGACAAGCTATGATACACTGGACTCTGAGTGAGGATTGTCGCGCTCATCGAGGCGTTGGTCTTCCTCGCGGGATACCGTATACTACGGAGAAATCTGGAAAAGAATCAGGAGGTATCGCTATGAACACGGTCGATCTTGTAGCTTCAAGTGACAGCCAATCCCGTAAACTCGTCGGGTGGTCTTTGTTGACCGGTCTCTTGTTGCTGCGAATACCCCTCCTGGGATTCGGGACCTTGTTCGCAGAAGAGGATTGGATAGATCCCGTCTTTGAGATCGGCACATATTTCCTCACCGCTTGCCTGATCTGGTGGGAGAGGGAGCGTTTGGCGGACTTCCACATCGACACATTGGCCGTCAGTCTCATCATTCTTTTCAAACCCATCCAAACGCTTATCCTGGCCGCGTTTGGTATGGCCGCACATCCCCTGGCTTTTCCGCGCTTGGGCGGCATCCTCTTGTGGATCATTGCCGTCGCCCTCTTCCTTGCACTGCGGTTCAGTCGCCCGCGCATGGCGAGGATTTCACGCGCGAGTATTGGGTGGTTCGGCTGGGGCCTCCTGGCAGGTCTGCTTACCGTCGTGCTCCTTGGATATCCCGCGTCTTTCCAGGTGGAGGATGTGCCCGCCCGTCTCCCGCAGGTATTCCCCCTCGTGTTCACGACTTTGCGCGGATTATTCTACCAGCTTGGCTATGCCGCAGTGACGGAAGAGCCGCTCTTTCGCGGTTTTCTCTGGGGGTATTTGCGCAAGGCCGGCTGGAAAAACGTGTGGATCTGGCTGTTTCAAACGGGATTATTTATGCTGGCCCACATCTACTACATCAACCAACTTCCGATCTCCTTCTGGATTCTCGTGCCGGTCAGCACGTTGGTTTTGGGGGCGTTGGCCTGGCGCTCGAAGACCATCGCTTCCAGCCTGGGGGCGCACACGATGATGAATGCGTCGGGATTTACCATAGGGACGATTGTTGCCACGTTGAGGATGTAGTCGGTAGTGTTGCTGAATTCAAGCGTCCCTACGGGACGCGAAGAATTGGCTCCACCGCTACCCGGCGCTTAAGCGCCGGGGCAACCTTCAAATGTCCCTACGGGACAGAAAACACGCGTCCCGTAGGGACGTCTGCGGATCGGCAGGGCACATTGATGGCCTGCGCGCGGAAAATACGCCCCCGGCGTCCCTACGGGACGCCGGAAACATCTGGCAGACCCTGGCTGCATCAGCCGTTTTCCACAGTGTCCATTACCGGATTATTTGTTAATCTTCATTGACCGCAAGACTTGGCGCAACGCCTCAGCGCTATACTGACGTTTTTGCAAAGGGTAAGCCCGCTGGCGTTCTTTTTACAAGGTATCCAAAACTTGCCGGAAGCGCTGCGCAACAGCTTTCAATACCAGAAGCGCCGCATCGGGGTCACTTCGCAGAACGCTGGCGAAATCCCAGGCAACCAGAACGAGACAGCGCGTAGACTCGGTGGCGATCACCGATGCCGTGCGGGGGCCGTCATCCAGAAGGGACATTTCGCCGAAGAAATCACCTGGACCGAATTCGTTTACGATGGCTTTGGCGCCATCAATCCGCTGCCGTACAGCCTGAGCATGCCCCGACACGACAATAAACAATCCAATACCACTCAGGCCCTGGGTGACAATTTCCTGTTCCGCCTCAAACGTGCGGTCGGCAAACTGGTTCGCTATGTGCTTGAGCTGGCGCGACTCAAGCCTCTGGAATAGCGGTATCTTCTCGATAATACTCAGAATGTTCTTTTGTTCAGACATGTTTTTCTCCCGAATTTGCAGAAATGATAAACGTCGTGAATACCATACGAATTCTAACACCGATCCCCAACAGGACAACACTACGGGACAACACTGTAGAAACACATATAGCCCTGAGAGGGAACACACACTTGAGCTACGCTAACGTATGCCGCTGCCAAGATGGCAAGTACGCAGAGGTGTTTTCGATTGACAGAAACAGCTATACGCCACAACCTGTAACAAGAACAGGGTCGGCCCCTCAGGCGTGCGCCGGCCCTGTTCCCAATTGCACAAGATCTTGACGCTGATGCAAAGCAATGCCGCGAATCGACCCTGCGACAGGTCGTAACGCTCCCGGAGTTTCTTGACATCAAGGTTCCCGACGATGGTTCGGCGCGCAGGCGCGACCTCGCCGCGCAAAATCGCGCCGCCCTCACGCACACCAGCGACCAGTTCGGCGAAGAGTGCTCTCTATGTGCTTGCTTTTGGGGATCTTGCGAAGTGATTAGCTGACGTTTTTGTAAAGGGTAAGCTCCCATTGCTATAGCGTGAAAAGAATCCTTGAACGCACGATTATGTCTGTTAAAAGCGGTTAGTGGACTAATAATTATGATCTAAACTTTATCTCCAAGCCTGTTCATCGAAACCTGTCCACCCTACGATAGCACGTTCACTTGTTAGCCTGATGAGTGAAAGAAATTCACTCTCGCCATTCCAAACTATCTCTTGATTATCATTCGCCATTTTCAACACTTTGTCATTTACTTCAAGCTGGACTTGATACCAAAGCGGTGGGGTTTCTTTCGACATTACATATACAGCAGCTTGCCAAGTGTATCTATAAAACTTATCTAAAACTCGAATTGGTATAACATTGCCGGGAAT
Source organism: Anaerolineae bacterium (assembly GCA_016931185.1). Taxonomy (GTDB): domain Bacteria; phylum Chloroflexota; class Anaerolineae; order B4-G1; family SLSP01; genus JAFGFI01. Next base: position 807 of record JAFGFI010000003.1, on the reverse strand, counting down.
AGTAAAATGAAGAATGGAAAATGGGTCCAATGCACTGTCTAAACGTGGATTATTGGACACCATACTATGATTAATGCTGTATTCGTGGTCACCCGTAAACTGTTTGTTGTTCTCTTGCACATCCACATAAGATAAAAGATGATTGCTCAAAGGCATGGGGGGGTGAAGAATCTGTCTCACTACACCTAATTTTACTTCGTTAGCCCAAGATAAGCTCTCATTCTCTATTGTGAAGTTCATACCAAACTTTAATAACCGACTGTTGCTTTGCTGTTTCTCACTTACGGTCAATAGCAAAGTGAGTTGTTTGATGTGTAACTGAGGCCGCTGGCGTCTACCTAAAACCAAGTCAGCCATAAGATATTCTGGAACCTTAAGTGTCTTGTTATCCAACATTTGATCGTGGAACCGTATGTAATAGATAAGTTCACCTCTCTCTCTACAAGGGACTAACCCTAATGATCTATCTGTCACGGCAATGAGAACATATCCGTCTGGATGTTTGAGAACCTGAAAGCGAGGAGGAGGAGAGAAATAGTGTGCGATTTCCGTCAAGCATCTAGCAGCCCATTTAGCCAGGTCGTCCCTAATAATGCTTTCACATGGGGTTACACACCATGTATTTTCGTCAACCCCAATGATCAGAATTCCGCCAGCACTATTTGCAAAGCCACTCAAATATTGCCGAATCGTCTTACTGGCTTCTTTTCTATCACTCAGTTCCATCGCACTTTTGTAGTCTAAAAAAAGATCCTCGGGAACCCGTCGCGACAGAAGATCATTCAGTTCTTCTGCCGTCATCTTGTG
>JAFGFI010000457.1 GCA_016931185.1 Anaerolineae bacterium | reverse complement strand
TTATGGACTGGAGTGATCCTTATCGTAACAGCAAACTTCCACTTAATTCTAACACATTTGTGGTCTAACAAATGGGGGTAAGCTCACTGATGAGATAATCCTTTCCAGCGTCTAGGTTTGTGAGTTCTTGGGCAAAAAGAACATGCACTATGAAAACAACCCCTTGAAATTTCCATTGTTAAAGCCCCATTGTTATTTATTAGTGCCTCAACGGTATCCATTGCAGGGAGAGGTAAATCATCCATATCTACTTCTATGGCAGGTGTACGCATCAATGTACCCTCGCTTTGATAACTTATACCCGGCACTTGATCTAAACTTACCCTTTTGTTGACATAATCAATTAAACCTACCACAGAAAGTTCCCCCTCACCATTGCAAATCACGAGATTGGGAAATGTATTTATTAGTTTCTCACTAACAAATGCCGATATTACATTTCCGGCTACTACCAATGGACTGGTTTGTGTGACATCCTGCTCAAGAAATATTCTCTGCAAAATCGAGAGAGCTGGGCTGGTTTGACCAAAACTTATTGAAATCCCGACAATGTCTGGGGAAAAATTTCTTATGTATTCCAATATATCTCGAGTTGTATATCCCATTTGCATATCAATGATTTTTACATTCGCTTTTTGATATTTCCTTATGTAACCAGCTAGAGAAGCAACATTTAGGGCAAATCTCGGTGCTGGAAATACATCTTTAACTGAGAGATTAATCAGAACTACATCAGGAAGCGTTAATCTATCTGCTATCTCTTTTGTCTTTTCAACCAAGCAAAGATGATCACTATATTTTATCCAGAGATCTGGAGATGTTTCTAGCAATATTGTGTTATCCTCAATATTCATCAATGGTGTATAAACTATTAAATTGTCCAAACCAATTACATAAATAGAAAGATTGTCGGTTTCTCCTGACACAATTACCTTTTCATAATTTCTAAGAGAGTTGGATGTATTCAGTGCTTGTTGGATATGATTCATAATCCGATCTGGAGATATCCAGGGTTTTCGCGCCAGTGTTAAAATTTCTTTCGAATATTCGGTCTCAAACTCTTCTAAAATTTGAATATTTTTCGACATTTTTATCTTCCTCGCAAGAATTTTGGGTAGTGTCCCTCAATGGACTTGATGAGCTTGTACAAATTCAGCAGAGTTATGCTGAACTGTGCTATGTAAATGGGAAAAGGTGGCATTTGACGCCGGTTTTCGCTGCCAAGTCACATTTTCAGTAATAGGGGTGCTCTGCAAACGGTTATTTTCGCCCGGATCTCACCGGCCTTGTACCTGAAAAATACCCTAAAATTGTTCGCCGTTGAGCATTCCTTACTCGTGCAGTTGGCCGAGCAGCGTTAATTGCGCTTGTAACGCTGCGTTATTCGTCATCCACCTTTCCCATCGTGTTTTTTGTCCCAGTAACAACATCACGGCCGACGCCGTTTCCAACTTTGACAGCACCGGCTCCCAGGGCATCCCCGCTACCCTGGCTGATGGCTCCGTTGTCAATCAAAATAGCTTGCTTGTGACTTACGGCTTTGTTGGTCGTTGACTCGCCCATTGTGATTTCTTCCTGCAACTCTCCCGATTTCAACCGCATACACAGAATGGGCACGGCGGCACCAACTTGTTGGGCTGTTAACAGGTGGCTGCGTGCTTCGTTGAGGGCTAGGTCTACCTGACAGTGTGCTGCCAGACGATCGTAAAAGGTGCGAGTCAGTGCTTGCGCTGTAGGGATGGCGATAGCCTCCCGCATTGCCACCACCGCCGGGACGCCAGCCTGCACCAGAGCCACACCTAGACCCAAGTAAGCACGGGATGTGGACGGTGTTGCCGTCTGGCAAGCAGACAAAAATACCAGGCGGGGTGGCGTCGCCAGCCGAGCGAGCATAACGGCAAAGTCATCGCCAGAAGTCTAGGCAGCATAACCAGCATCATCTTGCAGGTATAGTAAGGTCTGCCCGGCGCGGCGGTGGTGCGCGCCGTGACCGACGAAATGGCAAACCCTATAGAACTTGCTTTGCAAGGCGTGTTCGATGCGGGCAAGCGTTACGGGCGGGTCGAGCATATCCACATCCGATGTGGGTAAGGCGGCTTGCTCTGCCGCTATGTCCAAGCGGGGCAGATTGAAATCCTCCAAGTCATCGGGGTCGGCGATGGCGAGCAACACGCGACTAGATTGGGATGATACCATACACCACGGTGCATCCGTAGGCACATAGCGTGAGAAAGGGGTTGCGCCGCCCGCCGCGAGGAAAGTATGACCGTCGTGGAGTAACTCCCAGGGCAAGGTGTGCAGTTCCGGTGCATCTAGCCACAGGCGCACGCGGCGTTGTGAGAAAGCCGTGCGCGCAGCGACCCAAGTATCACATAGGGCGCGGTCGGCAAACACGGCGACAAATAGCCGTTGCCCTTCCGCTGTTGGGTTGGGGCCAGACGTCCAGGGCAGTACATCTGCGGTCAACGCGCCGCGTGAGTGTTGCCCGCCAGCGACGGTGAGTTCGACGGGGTAGGTGTCAGCTTCGCGCGCAAAGATGCGCAATTGTAAATCGGTGAAAGGAGACATTGGTGTAGTTCCTCCGTAAAGATTTTAAAAGAGTGATGCACTTTGTTTACGTCAGTTTTCAGATGTCGAGAGTTTCAGAGTTCCGCTGCCCCAAAGTTCCGAGCAGATAGAGGCACCACTATTCGAAACCCGAGGTTGTGGTCGCAGAAGAGTGAGAGCGTGTCGAGGCGGTGAGCACAGCGAACGAATCTCACAACACTGTCGAACGCCCCTCCACGCACTACTCGGGGGTCAATAGTTAATGTCAAATTTTCACGTCCTGGGGTTGTCCTATTTTGGTGGACAGTCAGATAAGGGGCAGGTATACTAAACCTGACCCCAAGGAGCAAGAACATGACAAGCGAACGACGACAATATACGGCGGAGTTCAAACGTGAAACCGTGGAACTGAGTGAGACCTCTGACAGGTCAGCGCGCCAGATCGCCGAGGAACTGGGCATTCGGCCCAAATTACTGTACGGCTGGCGCGCGGCGCAACGTAAGCATGGCAGTGAAGCTTTTCCCGACCACGGCAATGTCAGTGCAGCGGATCGCGAGCTAGTGGAATTGCGGCGCGAGCTGGAACGGACGTGCCAGGAACGGGATATCCTAAAAAAAGCCTTGGCCATTTTCTCCCGACCGTTGTGAAGCGTTACCAATTCATCGAGAGCCAGCAGGGAATGTATCCGGTTCAGCTGTTGTGTGCGGTGCTGGGCGTCTCGCGGAGTGGGTACTATGTCTGGCGTCGCCGCCCGCCCAGCGCGTGAGCGCAAGCCAATGAGCAGTTGTTGCCGCTGATCCAGCGGGCGCATGCCGCTAGTCGGGGCACTTACGGCAGTCCGCGCCTGCAACACGCTCTGTGGCGCTTGGGACACCGCTGTGGGCGGCATCGACTGGCACGCCTGATGCGGCGCATGGGGAGCGTGGGCGATTGCTACGACAATGCGGCCGCCAAAAGCTTCTTCAGCACGCTCAAACGTGAATGTGTGAACCGTCATCATTTCACGACTCGCAAGGAGGCTAAACGTACCATTTTTGAGTATCTGGAAGTCTTCTATAATCGGCAACGGTTACTCCACCCTGGACTATCCAAGTCCAGCTGAATATGAGTTGACCCTTATCTGGAAGTTATATTTCTACAAACTGTTTTTGTCAAGCGAAAAGGAACGCATTTGATGATCGAAAAGGGACGCAGTTTGTGAGTTAAGGCCATTGGTTACAAGTTAAGCACTTTAACAGTTTGTCAAGAGTTTTGCCCCCCAAATTGCCGAATTACGGTAAACTGGGGGAATGAGCAAAACCAAGAAAACGACTAATCGCAGCAGTGTTCGGCATACCCGAGCCATACAACGGGATCGTAGC